>VGXL01000001.1 GCA_016873315.1 Phycisphaerae bacterium
AGGCTAGTGACTGGGACTAAGTCGTAACAAGGTAGCCGTAGGGGAACCTGCGGCTGGATCACCTCCTTTCTAAGGGAATGTTCTTAGACATCCCCCGAGAGCGATCTCGGAGATGCAATCGTCAACGTACCTCGTCCACTCACGTGGAAACCGGCTCGGCAACGAGCTGGAATGGCTCCAACTGCTCTTTTCTACAGCGCCCTCGGCTTGCCGGGGGCGCTGTTCTTTTTGGTGCATGGATCGCCCTCGTGCAGGCCGCACTAGCCTGCGTCGATGGACCGTCGCACCTTCCTTGCCTCAGCAGGTTCCGCAGCCGCACTCGCTCCGCTTGCTTCCGGGATGCCCTCGGCCTTGCGCGCCCAGGCCACCTCGGCGGGACCCGCCGTGGGCGGATTCACTGGTCAGTCCAGTGGTCAGACCTACGGACACTCGGTCTGCCGCTGGTGCTACGGCGGCTTTGAACTGAAGGACCTGTGCGCCAGGGTCAAGGCGATGGGCTACGGGAGCGTCGAACTCTTGGGCGAGAACGAATGGCCGACGGTCCATGACGCGGGCCTGGCGTGTGCGGTCGCAAACGGTCCGACGTCCATCCGCGAAGGCATGAATCGTCGCGAGACGCACGATCGCATCGTCAAGGAGTCGGAACGGCTCTTGCCACTGGTGGCGAAGGCCGGCATTCCGCAGATGATCGTCTTCAGCGGCAATCGCCGTGGCATGCCCGATGACGAGGGGCTTGCCAACTGCGCGGAGTGCTTGCGGCGACTGATGCCCGCAGCCAAGGCGGAAGGCGTGACGGTCGTGATGGAACTGCTGAATTCCAAGGTCGATCACCGCGACTACATGTGCGACCGCACCCCGTGGGGCGTGCGGCTGGCTGAGTCCGTGGGGGATGACCGATTCCGGCTGCTCTACGACATCTATCACATGCAAATCATGGAGGGCGATGTCATTCGAACCATCCGTGATCACTCGCAGTGGATCGGTCACTATCACACTGGCGGAGTGCCCGGTCGCAACGAGATCGGCACCAAACAGGAGCTCTACTACCCGGCCATTTGCGCCGCGATTGCGGCGACCGGGTACACCGGGTACATCGGACAGGAGTTCATCCCAGCGCTCGACCCGATGGAGAGCCTTCAGTCGGCCATCACGCTCTGCCGCGACCCTCGCGCGGCCTGATTCGGGCGCTCGGCAGGGGGCTGGGCGCCTCGCAGAGTCGCGGGGGGGCACGCGAGCGGTCGGATTCCGCCCTGGGCGCAATCAACGGTCGGAAAAGGTGACCGCTGCGAGGAAATTCGCTTGCCCCGCGCAGGGTCCGCACTACCTTGCAGGTGCTTGGAAGGAAAGGGCCCTCGCCGCGAAAGCGGCACGTCGGATGGCCCCGAACAGGGGCGCCTGCCCCGCACTTCCAGCGAAGCAGGTTTTCGACAACGGGGGCTCATTGGTGCGCGATCACTCGCGTGCCTGCGCGGCGCCCTCGAACGGGCCCCGACCTTCTGCGCTTCGGGCGCCACCGGACTCCATCGTGGGGGAGTCTGGGGCGCCTTTTTCGTTTCGGCACCGCGCTTGAGCCCGCTCTAGGATCCTTGCCCCAACCAAGGAGCCCACATGACTTCGCTGCTCGCTGCCCTCGTTCTTTCGCTCGTGCCCGTCGGTGACGGAGCCCCTGACTACTCGGCCCTTCCAGTCGATCCGGCCGAGATGGAACAGCGCCTTGCCGCCTGCGCCGTGTCGTTCGACAAGGCGATCGAGCTTGCGGTTGCGAAAGTGCCTGGCATGGTCGTCGAGGCTGACGTGCACGATCACGCTGGCGCTCTGCAGTACGAAGTGATCATCGGCGGCAACGGCACGATCAAGCGCGTCGTCGTGAACGCGACGAGCGGCGAGGTCACCGCGCCGGCACTGGATGTCAAGGGCGCCGTCGCTGCGGCTCGCGCCAAAGTCAATGGTCAGGTGATGAGCGTCGTCTCGGATCAGTTGGCGGATCCGCCGACCTACACGGTTCGCATGTTTCACAAGGGCAAGATTCACACGATCACACTGAGCGCTGTCGACGGTGCCATCTCGAGCGACACCGCACAAGGCCGTTTCCCTGGTGAGGACACGGGCGACAAGGAACTTGTGGCTCTGCCGAGCGGCCTGCAGTTCGTGGACCTGGTCGAGGGAACTGGTGCACAGCCCAGCGGTCCCTCCGCGAAGGTCAAGGTGCACTACACCGGCTACTTCAACGATGGCAAGGTCTTCGACAGCTCAGTGAGCCGTGGCCAGCCGGCCGAGTTCCCATTGGGCCAAGTCATCAAGGGCTGGACCGAGGGCGTGGGCAGTATGAAGGTTGGCGGCAAGCGCAAGCTCGTGATTCCGTTCCAGCTCGCGTACGGCCCGGAAGGTCGCGGCCCGATCCCGCCCAAGGCCACGCTCTTCTTTGATGTCGAGCTGATCGAAGTGGTGAGCGATCCGGGCGCGACCCCCGCACCCGCGAAGTGATCGCGCCATCAAGCGCGACCCCGGCTCCCGCGATGTGATTCTGCCAGGCGCGCTCGTCTAGGGCTGCATGTCGTCGATCTGCTTCTGGATCTCGCGGTCGCGCGCTTCCATCTGATCGCGCACATCCAGAGCCGAGTCGCGGGCCTTGCCCAGCACGCTGCTGGACCGGCGCTTTCCGGTGGGAGCGGCGGGCGGTTGTCCTGCTTGCGGCGTTGCGGCTGCTGGAGTTGTTGCCTTGGGCGTGGCAGGTGATGTCGGCGTGGCCGTGCTGTAGGTCGCGCCGTCGTCGCAGCCTGACGAAGCGATCATGGCGAAGGTGAGCAGGGCGGTCATCGTGATCGATCGGCGCATGGGTGGCCTTGGGTCGGGGTGATGGATCGGGCGCGTGGGATCAGGCGAGTCGATCTGGGTTGAGTCCGAGCAGGTCGTCGACGATGAAGAGTCCATCTCGGCGAATCACCTGACCATCGAATTCGATGGTGCCGCCACCAGACTCGGGGCGCTGGATGCACACGAGATCCCAGTGAACCTGGCTTCGATTGCCGTTCTCGGTTTCCTCGTAGCACTGGCCTGGCGTGAAGTGGAAGCTGCCCGCGATTTTCTCGTCGAAGAGGATGTCCTGCATGGGGTGCAGGATCATCGGGTTGAAACCGAGCGCGAATTCGCCGATGTAGCGCGCGCCCGCATCGGCATCGAGGATGGCGTTCAGGCGTGACGAGTCGCCGTCGCAGGTTGCACGCTCGATGCGGCCCTTGTGGAACTCCAGGCGCACATTCGCGAAACTGGTGCCGTTGTAGATCGTGGGAGTGTTGTATTGGAGCACGCCCTCGACGCTGTCGCGCACGGGAGCGGTGAAGCATTCGCCGTCGGGGATGTTGCGCGATCCGCAGCATGGGACGACGCCGACGCCCTTGATGCTGAACGAGAGGTCGGTGTCACCTGGTCCCTTGATCCGGACACGGTCAGTCGACTTCATTCGCGCGACGAGTGGGGCCACCGCGCGTTCCATGCGTGCGTAATCCACGCAGCAGACGCGGAAGTAGAAGTCCTCGAAGTCGCGTGTGCTCATGCGGGCCAACTGAGCCATGCCGGGGCTCGGCCAACGCAGCACCACCCACTTGGTGTGCTTGACGCGCCGCTCCATGTGGACCGGCTTGCCGTACAGAGCTCCGATGCGCTTGGTTTGGTCGTCGGAGACGCCGGCCATCTCATTGGCGTTGGCGCCGCCGCGCAGGCCGACATAGGCCTGCATGCGTTCCATCCGGAAGAGGTCGCACTCGGACCACATCCGCAGTTGGTCCTCGGAGGCGGACTCGTTCAAGGCGCGCATGATTCGAGGCGAGCGCTCAGCCACATGAGGATGCGCACCCATCGCGCGTACAGCCTCGACGAGGGAGACGACCATCTCGTCGGGAATGTCGAACGCCTCGATGAGGACATGCTCACCCTTCTGGAGGTCGCACGAGTGACGGCTGATGATGGCGGCCAGTTGGTCGAAGCGTGGATCGGTCATGCATCCATGCTAGGGCGCACGGCGCGTCAGCAGCGAACGCGCGATCGCCGCGGCCTGCTCGATGGCAGCGCGGTCGACATCGAGGTGGGTCACCGCGCGGATCCGGTTCGCTCCCATCGGAATCATGCGCACGCCGGCAGCTGCCATCCGCGTGCAGACCTCGGCTGCCGTTCCGAGCGAAGGATCGATGGTGAAGAACACCATGTTGGTGTCGATGCCATCGGGTCCTGGCTCGAGGTGCGTGCCCGGAATGCCATGGAGCAGGGCGGCGAGGCGGCGCGCGTTGGCGTGGTCCTCGGCGAGCCGCTCGAGGTGGTGATCGAGCGCATGGATGCAGGCCGCCGCGAGCAGACCGCTCTGGCGCATGCCACCACCAAACATCTTCCGGAAGCGGCGTGCACGCGCGATGAGCGGCGCGGGACCGCAGAGCGCGCTGCCCACAGGCGCACCCAGTCCCTTGCTGAAGCACACACTCACCGTGTCGGCGATCGACGCGAACGAGGCTGCGCTGTACCCGGCGGCGATGGACGCATTGAAGAGCCGCGCGCCGTCGAGATGGACGGCGAGACCAAGTTCTTGCGCCGCTGTCGCCACGCGCTGTGCGGCGTCGAGAGGCCAGACCGTGCCACCGGCGCGATTCTGCGTGTTCTCAAGGACCAAGAGCCGTGATCGAGGGGAGTGAATGTCGGAGCCGCGGACCGCCGCACGGACTGAGTCGGCATCGAACTGTCCGCGCGCGCCCGTGAGGGGGCGGATCATGCAGCCGGACAGTGCGGCCGGAGAACCGGTCTCGTAGTGGATGATGTGGCTCTCGGCGTGAGCGATGATCTCGTCGCCATGCTCCGTGTGGCAGCGAATGGCGAGTTGATTCGCCATCGTGCCGCTGGGCGTGAAGAGCGCGGCTTCCTTGCCCAACAGCGCGGCAACCTTGAGCTCAAGCGCCTGGACCGTCGGTTCGTCGCCGAGCACATCATCGCCAAGCGGTGCAGCCATCATGGCCTGTCGCATCGCGGCGGTCGGCCGAGTCACGGTGTCGCTACGCAGATCGATGTCCATGCAGCCAGTCTAGGGACCGGCGCGGTGCTACCACATCGACGCGCGCGGTCGATCGCGGAAGACGCGAGTCCAGACCAGACGGTGGATCACCCAGGTGCCATCCGGCACCTGCCGTACCCCGATGATCCACGACGTCGGCACTGCGCCCATGCCGCCTGTGCTGGCGGTCTCGGTGCTGCACGACAGGTCGACGATGCCCTGTCCACCCTCCGTCCGAGCATCGAGCGAGGTGATCCGGTTGGTCGAGATGCGGTGCTTTCCGCAAAGGCTCGTCAGCGCGCGGTCGATCTCGGCGAAGTCCAGTCCGGGCGACTCGGTCGCACCGAAATGAATCGAGCCGGCGCGATCGATGCAGCCGCGCATGGCACCCAGATTGGCCGACTCTGCCGCGGCGACGAACGAGCGGACCACGGCTTCGGCGTGCTCGCCTGGCGTGGTGACGAGGCGATCCGCGATGGGCACAGCGATGGCAGCGATGAGGAGGCCAGTCGCCACGATCAGCAGGCGGGCCACGCCTGTGCGCACCGCAAGTGCTGCCGCACCGATCGCAAGTCCGGCCAGAAGGATCGAAACGGGCCAGGCGTCTGCGAAGAGATGGTTGTCGAGCCAGTCGCCCATGGTCCTACCATTGTGGCAGATGACCGTGGAACTGACGGTGGACTTCAGTGAACCGCTTCCGATCTTCGCGATCGGATCGGTGGCCATGCTGCCGCACGCTGTCGTGCCGCTGCACATCTTCGAACCTCGCAATCGACAGATGATTCGAGATTGTCTGGCCGCCGCTGGGGACCGAGGGTTGCTGCACGCGCGCGGCATCGCGCTCGCGAGTTGCCATGGATCGCCGCGTCGCCTTCGCGAGGTTGCCTGCGTGGGCAAGCTCGTGCAGGTGCAGTCCTTGGCGGATGGTCGCTACAACGTCGTGCTCCACGGTGTGACGCGGGCCCGCATGATCCAACCCGAGGCGCCGGACGGCGATCGGCTTTATCACCAGGCGATGTTTGAGCCGATGCGACCCGAGGATCCAGGCGTCGCGCGAAGTGTGCGCCGCGAATTGCACGGAGCGCTGGCTGATCCCGCGCTCCGGAACTTCCACATCGTGGATCAGGTGCTCGGCGTCGTCAGAAACGCTGAGATCCCCGCGCAGGCGGCGATCGATGTCGCGGGTGATGCGCTCGTGCACGGCGATGCTGCTCGCTACGCGCTCCTGGCAGCGGGCGACAGTCGGTCGCAGGGCATGATCATCTGGGAGCAGGTCCAGCACATGCGCGGACTCGCCTGTGCGGCCGTGCGGCAATCGCACGGTCGCTGGCCGCGTGGTGCATCGTGGAACTGAGCGTTCGCGGGGGAAGCGGTAGGATCCGTCGGCACTTTGGTGCAGGAGGTCCGCAATGGGCATCGCTTTCGTGGTCGTCGTCGGCGCAGTGGTGGCGTTGGTCGTGGGGATCGGTCTGTGGGTGGTCGGTGTCTACAACGGACTCCAGCGTGCGCGCGTGGCGACCGAAGGTGCCTTCAGTGGCATCGATGTGAGCCTGAAGAAGCGCCATGACCTTGTGCCGAATCTGGTCGAGACGGTGAAGGGGTATGCCGCGCATGAAAAGGGCGCGCTCGAAGCTGTGATGAAGGCGCGGGCGTCGGCGATGGGTGCTGGATCGGTCGATGAGCGGATCGGCGCCGAGCAACAACTCACGGGCGCACTCGGACGGCTCCTCGCCGTGGCCGAGGCGTATCCGGACCTGAAGGCCAATCAGAACTTCCTGCAACTGCAGGGCACGCTCGGACAGCTCGAGAGCGAGATCGCCTTTGCGCGCACGGGCTACAACGGGAAGGCTGGCGACTTCAACACGCAGCTTGCCGTCTTCCCAAACAATGTGCTTGCCGGACTCTTCCGCTTCCAGCCCTTCCGATTCTTCGAGGTGGGCGAGGGCGAGCGCGAGGCACCGAAGGTCCGGTTCTGAGTCGAGGCGGCCAAGGATGGCACGAGAACGCATCGTCGAGGCGTCGCAGCAGGGTCGCGACCGTGAGCCCGAACTCGCGGCGGGTCCGGCGCTCCGACCACAGCAGTTGGCGGAGTACATCGGGCAGCCCGACCTGAAGGAGCGTCTGTCGATCGCCATCGACGCAGCGCGCGCCCGGTCGGCGCCGATGGAGCATGTCTTGCTGCACGGGCCGCCGGGCCTCGGCAAGACCACGCTCGCGCATGTGATTGCCAACGAGATGGGCAGTCGTGCCTATGTCACCAGCGGTCCTGCGTTGACGAAGGCTGCCGATCTGATCGGCACGCTCACGAAAATGGAGGAACGAGATGTGCTCTTCATCGACGAGATCCACCGGCTGCCCGCCGCCGTCGAGGAGTACATCTACCCGGCCATGGAGGATTTCCGCATCGACTTCACGGTCGACAGCGGGATGCACGCGCGCGTGGTGACCGTGGCGCTCAAGCCGTTCACGCTCATCGGTGCGACGACACGGCCCGGCTTGCTCACGCAAGCGCTGCGCAACCGCTTCGGCATCGCCCACCATCTTGGCTTCTATGGAGCCGCTGAGCTCGTCGAGATTCTGCGCCGTGCGGCAGGACTGCAGGGCATGCGTGGAATCCCTGACGGGGCGCTTGATCGGCTCGCGGGGCGCAGCCGCGGCACCCCGCGCATTGCGCTGCGACTGCTGCGGCGCGTGCGTGACTTCGCGCAAGTCCGCCGTGGTGGATCGCTCGATTTGGACGCCGTCGATGAAGCGCTCGAGCTCGAGGGCATTGACGCACTGGGTCTTGATGCGCTCGATCGTGCGTATGTGCAGGCCCTTGCGGGTGTGTATGGGTGCGGCCCAGCAGGTGTTGAGGCGATCGCCGCAAGCATGGGCGAAGACGCAGGCACGCTCGAGGATGTGGTCGAGCCGTATCTCTTGCAACTCGGTTTCGTGGCCCGCACGCGACAGGGTCGGCGGTTGACCAAGGCGGCCTGCGATCATGTCGGCGCGGCGTGGAAGGGCCCGGCCGACGGCGGACTCTTTGAGGGCTAAAGCGATCCTTCGGCCGGCATGGCCCTGCGAGGGCTGAAACTCAGCGGCCGCCGAGCGAGGAGTTCTGTCCAAACGCCGAGTTGAGGGCCGAACCAAGGTTCGCACTCTGCCCACCGAGCGAGACGCCCACTCCGAAACTGTAGGCGTCTGTGATCAGGTCATAGCCACCGTTGATCGTCACCGCGAAATCAGGGAATTGCCGCGTGATCGAGCCAGTCGCGCTGCGGAATGTTTCCGCGAGGAAGTCGTACTGGCCGGCGAGCGCAATGTTGTAGTTCTCGCTGACCCGGTACTGCAGTCCGCCCTGCAGGAGTTCGTCATCGGGATAGAGCCCGGTGTCATCAAATGTGTTGACGTATCGATACTCGGTGTACCACGTCACGGCGGGCGACTGCGTGATGCGGAATCCAACGGACCCTTGCGCAAGATCATCGCCCTGGCTGTCGCGGTCTTCGAGCATCCAGGTCACCATGCCATAGAGCCCAAGTGCATCGCCCACGGCCCATGTGCCGTTGCCGTACAAGTGATCGCCCCACTGGCTGTACTCCGGTCGCCACGCGTAGAAGCTGGGCAGCGGACTCTGGAAGTTCTTGAGACCGAACGCGTCGCCCGGCGTGACCGTCCGCTGCAGGTCGTTGCTGCGATCATCGACGACGACGCCAGCATCGACCGTCACCCAATCGACGCTCTGCCAGTTGCCCGGTCCGCCGCGCATGGTCTGCAGGCGTTGGTCGAGGCCGGCTTGGCCGACCGCACCACCGGACCAGCCTTCCCACTCTTGGTCGTAGATCGGGTAGTTCGTGAGATCGTTCGAATCCCAGCCGTACCACGCTGTCCCGTACGGCTTGATCACATGGCGCAGGCGCTCAAGGTCAAGCAACCTGCTGCGCACGGTGTCGTACGACGCGGTCAATGTGGTGCTGGCCCGCACGCCGCCCGAGAGGAGTCCGCGGAAGGAATCGGACTGGGCGGAATAGTCCTTGAAGTCATCGAAGAAGTAGCCGATGCCGTTGCCCGAGGCGAACGGCGTGACGCGCACATCGCCCAGATCGAGCGGCATGGCGAACTCCTGCCGGGTCGCCACGCGTCCACGCATCTTTGAGTCGTAGCCCGCACCCTCGTACGCCTGGCGAATGTTTTGCGTGGCGGCGAATGCCGGGTTGATGCTGATCGCATCGGGATCCGCGCCGATCTCGAGACTGTCGGTGTCTTGCAGGTTCAGCGACATCACCGAGCCCGTGTACTCGCTCGACCATGTCACGGCGTCACCAAAGATCCGATCACCGAATCGCCGGTAGTTGAGCTCGGGGTACTTCTCGGCGGTGTACGGCCGGCTAGCCAGTTGCCACATCGTGCTGACCCAGTCGTTCGCACTGATCGACGCTCCGAAGTCGAAGATCGAATTGTCCGTTGACGAGGTGGTCCACGCGGAGGTTTCGTATGGACGGCGCTGCTGGTAGTCGTCGGGGCGGAAGATGCTGACCAGCGTGGGATCGCTCTGCACGCCGAGTTGGAGCCTGGTGTTCGCATCAGGCGACGACTGCAGCACCCAGTCGGCGGTGACCATGCCGCGCCACTCGTTGGCGCTCGTGACATACCCAGAGTTCGCAGTCTGTTCTGAATTCAGGAAGTCATAGACGCCGAAGAAGTCAGCGTTCCATGCGCCGCCGGCATCGCCCTTCATGCGCAGGTCGGCATTGATGCCATACTGCGACTGCACACCGGCCTCGAGCGTGGCGTCGAGCCCCGGTTCGGGCTTCAGGCCAAGCAGCACGAACGGATCAAGTTCGACGCCGACGACCGCGCCCTCGGGATCGCCGTAGCCGAGCTGCACGCTCTTGATCGGCAGGCGCTCGAGCGAGCCTTGCACCGTGGGCATCCAGAAGAACGGCACGCGACCCAGTCGCCCGGTCACATCGTCGGCGATGACGAATGAATCGCCTGCTGCGGTTTGCGTGACGGTAGCGCGAGACACGCCCACCGAGAGGTGCGGCACGAAGAACTCGCTGTTGGACAGCGTGGACTCGCCCACGCGCCACTGGCGTCCTGCGACCTGCTGCATTTCGGCGGCTCGCGCCACCAAGAGCTGTCCCTTGCGGTCGACCGTGCGCAGCACAGCGTCGGCGGCGTAGGCCTTGTTGCGGACGAGGTCGTAGTACACATGTCGGCATCGGATCGTGTACTGGAAGTCGGTGGCGACGACATCGCCTTCGAGGTAGATGCCGACGATGTCGAGCGCACTGATCGTGGTCGCGGGCGACGCATCCTTGCCTTTCGCCTTCAGGGCGGCGAGCGTCCCGGGTTCCAGGAACACGACGCCACTCTCCGCGGAGAGTTGCAGGTCGCGCGGTCCGTCGCCAGTCTGCATGCCGGTGGCATCGATCTGCACGCCGCCGGTGATCGTGACCGCATCGGTCGCTGCGTCGAGCGCGATCGAGCCGCCAAACCAACTCACCATCGCCGAGCCTGCAATGATTGGAAGCGTGCCCGTGTCGGCGGCGCGGATGGTGATGGGCGGGAGCAGCGTGGAGTCGGTGCTGGCCTTGATCGACGCGCCGACGGTGATCGGGACTTCGGGTGGCTTGGGCGTGATGTCGATGTCCGGGCGCTGTTCGAGGACGGGCGCGCCAGTTGCGATGGCGCGCAGGTGACGCTGCAGGCGCGCGACGCCCTTGGCAAGTTCAGGTTTGCCGACCGGAGCGCCGCGATCGGTGAGCACGGTGGTCAGTTCGACGGGACCGCGTGTGCTGCCGGTGACCAGCAGTTCCTTGCCGCCCGCGCCGACGCCGGCGTATCGCGTGGGCTCGCTCGCGACAGGGAAGAAGACGGCGTATTGCGTGATGAGCCCACCGGAGGAGGGGATTCGGTTGATCCAGACCGCAGCGGCCGGCGCACTGAAGACATAGTCACCCAGATCGATCGAGACATCGCCCTCGAGCCAGAGTCGCTTGGTGTCCAGCGAACTCCACTCCCATCGGCGCTCCGCAGAGATGGTCAGGCCGCCTTCGACAGGCTCCACCGGAAGCACGAAGCCTGCGAGAGATTCACCGTTCACCACCAGGTCGATCTGCTGCGCCGTGGCCATTGGACCGAAGGCCAACGGGAGCATCAGGACGAGGGCAGCGCGCATGCGGCGATGGTAGTTCAAGGTTGATAGTCGAGTGGGCGCGCCAGATGGATGCCGGTTCGAACGACCGCGTCAACCGCAGCCAGCACCAAGGCCGCGCCGGCGAAGCTTGCTGCGGCTCCAGGGAGTCCCATGCAGAGGAACCATGCCGACGGCATCAGGGCTTGCGTGAGCGTGGCGAGGCGCGCAAATCGATCTGCTTGGCGCGGTGCACCGCTCGTCATGCGCCGCATGATCAGGCTCCCGACGACGCATCCGATCAGGAGGATGGCGACCACCACGATTCCATCGCGCGGATGATCGAAGCCCACCAGCGGATCACGGCTGTTCGGCGCGATCCACCACACGAGCGCGGCGGACCATGCGGCCCAGAGTGCAACGGCGAAGAGCATGCCGCGGACCGTCGCGGCTGGCCGCTTCTGGCGAAGCCGATGCACGATGCCGGCCACAATGGCCGTGAAGGTCATCGAGAACCAGAAGGGCAGCACCACGCCCGGGTGTTGGTCCGGGACCAGCATGTGGAGCGCGCCGATCGCGCCCAGGCTCACGAACCCGAATGCAGGGATGAACTTCGCCAGCACGTTGTAGGCCACGATGCCAGCGGCGGCGAGCCCTGCGACCAGCATGCCGCCGCGACCGAACTGCGAGGCCGCCCCCAACGCCGAGAGCAGGCTGATCACGGCCAGCGCGGCCAGCCACTGCACCGAGAGCAGCCATCGCGAGGGCCGTTCCGTGGCGAATGCGCGATCGTGCTTTCGATCGAGCACATCGTTCATGGCGACGCCGAAGACAAAGAGCCCGAGCGACACGACGCTCATGGAGAGCAGCAAGGTGCCCAGATGGCCCTCGATCCGTCCAGTGCGATGGGCAATCGCGACGGCGAACCAGCCCTCGGCCATCGCTCCGTAGGCCAGGCCGGCCCGCGCGGCTTGGACCCCTGCAGCAAGGCGGCGCAGCGCTCCGTGCATGCTCGCGAGGCTACCATCTTCGCCCCATGCAACCCGTCGTTCCCTCCACCGCTGTCAACGCTAGGTCGTTGCGCATCGCGATCGTGACGAGCACCTACCACGGTGACCTCACCAGTGCGCTCGAGCGCGGCGCGGTGAAGGCGTTCGAGCAGGCCGGTGGGGAGCCGTCGAAGCTCAGGATCGTGAAGGCGCCGGGTGCGTTCGAACTTGTGGCGATCAGCCGCGCCGCTGCGGCGCGAAGCGACATCGATGCCGTGGTGGCGCTCGGCTGCGTCCTGACGGGCGAGACGAGCCACGACCGACACATCTGCGAAGCGGTGGCGCACGGACTGGCCTTGATCTCCATTGAATTCGGGAAGCCTGCAGCGTTTGGTCTCTTGACGTGCCAGACTCTTGCCCAGGCGCAAGCTCGCGCTGGTGGTGCGAAAGGCAACAAGGGCGAGGAAGCCATGCGCGCCGCGATCGGTGCAGCGCAGACGATCAAGGAGTTGCAATGAGTGCCGTTGTCGATCTCGTCGTGCGGCGCTGCGCGCTGCAGGCCATGTACCAATTCGACGCCGTGCCCGGAGTGACGCCGGAGGTCGTTCGTCGGTCGCTCGACGAAAGCGACGGCTCCGCAGTCCATCATGACGCGGGCTTCGCGCTGGCCTGCCTTGCGTGGGAGCATCGCGCTGAAGCTGATGCCGACATTGTCGCGCTCGCGCCCGAGTGGCCATCGCACCGACAGCCGATGATCGACCGCAACCTGCTCCGCCTTGGCTGGTACGAACTCTCGATCGGCAAGATCGCGCCCGGACTGGCCATCGGTGATGCGGTCGAGTTGGCCAAGGAATTCGGCACAGAACGAAGCGGCGGATTTGTGAACGGCGTGCTCGATCAGGTGGCGCGCCGAATCGCCGGCGGGGGCATCGCGTGATCTTCCGTGCGGCCGTCGAGGCCATCAAGCGGGGACTCGCCAAGACTGCCGCCACGCTCGGTTCGGGGCTGAAGACGCTGCTGCACGGGAAGTCGCTCAGCGAGGATGTGCTCGCCGAGCTCGAGTCGCGGCTCATCGCCGCCGATGTCGGTGTACGCGCAGCACGCGAGATCGTGGAAGCGCTGCGGGTCGAGTACCGCGCCGGTCGTGTGGAGCGCGGCGAGGATGCGCTGGAGTTCCTGAAGAAAACGCTGAAGGCACGGTGGAGGGAAGCGCCGAGTGGGATTCGGTACGCCGCTTCGAAGCCCACCGTCATCTTGGTCGTGGGCGTGAATGGCGCGGGCAAGACGACGAGCGTGGCGAAGATCGCCAAGACGATTCGCGACAGCGGGCGGACGGTGCTGCTCGGTGCAGCCGACACCTTCCGCGCGGGTGCCGTCGAGCAACTCAAGACCTGGGGGCAGCGGTTGGGCGTCGAGGTCGTTGCGGGTGGGGCCAACGCAGATCCCGCCGCGGTGGCCTTTGATGCAGCGGAGGCGGCGCTGAGCCGGGGCGTCGATGTGCTGCTGATCGACACCGCCGGCCGCCTGCACACACAGGACCACCTGATGCGTCAACTGACCAAGGTCCGCGATGTGGTGCGGCGCAAGATTCCCGACGCGCCGCACGAAGTCTTGCTGGTGCTCGATGCCACCAGTGGACAGAACGCGATTCAGCAGGCGCAGGTGTTCAAGCAGGCCGTCGATGTGACGGGCATCTTTCTGGCGAAACTCGATGGCACCGCTCGCGGTGGCGTGGTCGTGGCGATCCGCGATGCGATCGATGTTCCGGTCAAGCTCGTCGGAACTGGCGAGACGCCCGAGGATGTCCAGCCGTTCGACCCGGATCAGTTCGTCGAGGCCATGTTCTCGGCCTGATCGCCTTGCATTCGAAGCAGATCGCGCATGGCGGGCGGCGGTGCCACGACTACGATCCGCCCGTGCGCAGAGCCTTCACGCTCGTCGAGATGCTTGTGGTCATCGGGATCATCGTGATCCTGATTGGCCTGCTGTTGCCCGCGCTCTCGTCGATCCGTGCCGAGAGCGAGAGTTCCCAGTGCCGGAGCAACCTCAAGCAAGCCTTCACCGGATTGCAGTCGGCCATGACGGTCCGCAAGGGCATCTTGCCGATGTGCGAGTTCATTCCGGTGGTGCTGCCCGACGGCCCCGAGGGCGGACTCCCCAAGGCGCTGAAGGGCTACATCGAGCACGACAGTCCAATTTGGATCTGCCCCAGCGATTCAAACGAGGACTCGCTGGCGACTGGCACGAGCTACACCTATGTGCCTGGGCTCATTCGATATCTGCCGCAGTTCCAGCTCGATGTCTTCCAGGCGCTCGCTGCGTTGCCATCCGAAACTCCGCAAGATCAGCGGGATCGCTTCCGCAACGATCTCGAGGCGCGTCTGGTGACGCGTTTCCTCGAGAAGCCCTTTCTCAGTGCGGACGGTGGCTCGGTGAAGATTCCGCTCTTGATCGATAGCGAGGACAGGCATCTCAAGGGCGCGCGGAGCCCACGCAACGGCGTCTTCCTGGACGGCAGCGTGGACGAAGCCACGATGGACGATGGGATCCCAGATGACGATGGAGGCTGATGGATGATCGCTCTTCCTGCCGGATTCGATGACCGTCGCGCGTGGCGTTCGCTGGCGATTGCCACGCTCGTGGCACTGTTGCTCGCGCTGCCGCTGTACTGGTGGTTCGCGGTGCGATGGAAGCCGCCACCGAGCATCTTCGACGCGCCGGTCGACGATGTCCTGGGTTACCTGGCGCTGGATGACTTCAACAAGTTGCCGCTCGACGAACGCCTGAAGTTCATGATGGATTTCGCCAGCAGATTCCGCGGGATGGATTCGGGCGAGAGTGCGGCGATGGCTGGCTTCATGGCTGGCGTCACCGGCCCCGCGCGCGAGCAGATGACGAAGAACGCGCGACTGCTCGCGAAGGATGTCCTTGCGGATGGCAGCAAGCGCTATCTGGCGCTGCCCGCTTCGGAGCGCGCGAAGTTCCTCGACCAATGGCTGGTCGAATGGGAACGACGCATGCGCCTGATCACGCGCGGGGACGAAGGCAAGGAAAGCGATGCCGACCGACTGAAGAAGATCAAGACTGACGTCAAGCAAGGCGAAGAGCGCCGCGCCGAAGGCATGGGCGAGGACGGCGACGGCATGCCTGATCTTGAGGGCGAGGGCGCGGTTGCCTTCATGGACTTCTGGCAGCAGGAAGTCGAGACGACGGCGAGCCCCGCAGAGCAGGGCCAGATCGGCCGCTTTCTCGAAGACATGCGCAAGCACCTGTCGGGCGTCTTCTGAGTTCCGTCATGGGCCACTTGGGCGAGAACCTGCCCGTCCGGCGGCTGGCGGACCTGATCGAATCGCGACTTCGAGAACACGGCACGCTTGTGCTGAGTGCCGAGACCGGCAGCGGCAAGACGACGCAGGTGCCCCAGATCCTGCTTGAACGATCGCTCATTGAGAGTGAGGTCGTGGTGCTTCAGCCACGCAGGCTGGCCGCGCGCGCCGTCGCGCGGCGCGTGGCGCAGGAAATGGGCGTCGAGCTCGGCGGGTTGGTGGGTTTTCAGACGCGGTTCGAACGCGCGACGGGACCGTCGACGCGCATCCGCTTTGTGACCGATGGGCTCTTCGTCAGGCAGTTGCAGTCCGATCCACAGTTGCGCGGTGTGGGCTGCGTGGTGCTCGACGAGTTCCATGAACGCGGCCTGCACACCGACATGGCAGCGGGATTCGTGCGGCGACTCCAGGCTGGTGCGCGGAAGGACTTGAAGCTCGTGGTGATGAGCGCGACGCTCGATCGCGACCGGCTCGGTCAGGCCTTCGGCGTCGAGCCGCTCACGAGCGAGGGGCGTGTGTTTCCTGTTGCGGTGCGCCAGCTCGGGGACGGTCGGCAGGGCGAGTCGATGACGGATCGAGCCGTGGCGGCGCTGGGCATGGCACTGGACGAGCGACTGAAGGGTGATGTGCTGGTGTTCATGCCCGGCAAGGCGGAGATTGACCGCACGATCGAGGCGATTGAGCACGCCGCGCGGCGGCGCAGCGAGCCGATCGTGGCGATTCCCCTGCATGGACAGTTGACGCCCGAGGAACAGGACCGTGCGCTCGCACCCGCTGCACGCGGAGTTCGCAAAGTGGTGGTGGCCACCAATGTTGCGGAAACCAGCCTGACGATCGACGGCATCGGCATCGTGATTGACAGCGGACTTGTACGCATGCATCGCTTCGATCCGCGTCGGAATTTCAATGCGCTTCGACTCGAAGAGACCAGCCGTGCCAGTGCAGAGCAGCGCGCGGGCCGGGCGGGGCGCACCATGCCGGGAACATGCTTGCGCCTGTGGGGCGATCGTTCGCAAGCGCGCCGTTCAGCCTTCGATGTTCCAGAGGTTCGCCGCGTGGAGCTTGCGGGACCGCTCTTGCATCTGGCGTCGATGGGCGAGCGGGACATCGATCGTTTCCCGTGGCTCGATCCGCCAGACGCCGCGATGGTGACGCAGTCGATGGAGGTTCTGCGCAGGATCGGTGCATTGGACGATCAGGGCATGATCACTCGCCTGGGACACGCCATGCTGCGCGTGCCGGCTCATCCGCGGATCGGTCGCGCGATGGTCGAAGCTGCGCGACATGGATGTGCGCGCAGGGTGGCAACCTGGTGTTCGATGGTCGAAGGGCGCGATGTCCTGGCGCGAGAGGGAGTTGACCCCATGCGCGTGCTGCATGCGCACGATCGCCCGAGCGATGTGGTCCTGAGAGAACGCCTGCTTGACGATCCGGGCGGTGAAGGTCGAGGAGTGCTCGATCCCGATGCGTCGCGCGAGTCCAAGCGCGTGGCCCAGCAACTTTACGATGCGGTCGCGAGCGGCGATCAGTCTTCCACGGATGACGCGGCGTGCGCCCGTGCCATGCTGGCGGGATTCCCCGACCTTGTGGCGTGGCGGCCGGATGCGCAGAAACCGATTGCGTCCATGGCCGGCCGCCGCAAGGTGGCGATCGATCGTCGAAGTGCGCTGCGTGGCGCAGGCCCGTTCCTTGCGCTCGATGTGCGCGAAGGCGGCGGCACCGAGGTGCAGGAGTCCACGCTCTCAATGACGATCGGACTCGATGAGGCCTGGGTGCGCGATGCGCTACCGCACCGATTCGTCAGGACGGTCGAGGAACGATGGGAGCCCGGGAGTCTCGCCGTCGAAGAGATCGAAGAAGAGCGCTTCGACGCCGCCGTGCTGAGTCGAACGGTGCGTCCGCCGCGCGACCTTGGCCGTGCGAGCGAACTGATCGCGTCCATGGTGCTTTCGGGCGAACTTGTGCCTGAGCGGTTCGATGACGACGCCAAGCAGTGGATTGAACGGGTGCGCTGCGTCCGCGAGTGGTTCCCTGATCGCGCGATGCCTGCCTACGACGAGAGCGACCTGAAGTTGGCGTGGTCGGATTGGGCGCATGGTGCAACGCGATGGAGTCAGGTGCGTGATCGACCGGTGCTCGATCGCCTGAAGGACCTGCTCACGCACGAGGACTGCCGATTCGTCGAGCGGATGGCGCCCGCGGCGATCAAACTGTCGCGCGGATTTGGAATGAAGATCGAGTACGAGGCCGGCAAACCGCCGCGCGGCCGTGCGAAGATCCAGGACTTCTATGACACGACCGCGCATCCAAGCGTGGCTGGGGGGCGCGTGCCGGTGCTGCTCGAGATCCTGGGGCCGAACTACAGACCGTTGCAGGTCACCTCGGATCTGCAGGGGTTCTGGACGAGGCTCTACCCAGAGATCGTGCCCGCGCTGAAACGGCGGTATCCGCGCCACGAGTGGCGCTGAGGGTCACTCAAACGTATCAGCGGAGCCCATGTATTCG
Source organism: Phycisphaerae bacterium (assembly GCA_016873315.1). Taxonomy (GTDB): domain Bacteria; phylum Planctomycetota; class Phycisphaerae; order Phycisphaerales; family SM1A02; genus SYIB01. Next base: position 17,974 of record VGXL01000001.1, read on the forward strand.
TCGCCCGTGCGCCAGGACCGACGGCCCGAGGGACGCCCACGCGCAGCCTGAGCGGGTCGAGGCTCGACGGCGTCGAAGCGGGGGAGTTTCGTGGCCCAAGGGCGCGTGCCCACATGGACTTGGTGCACCAGATCGACCGCTTCGTTCACGCTGTCGGTCAAGTAGAAGAGCTCGAAGTCTTCGGGGCTGATCGCCTTGTTGCGATCGAGCATCGTGTTCTTGATCCAGTCGAAGAGTCCGCCCCAGAACGCCTTGTCGACGAAGACCACGGGGAAGGGGGCGATCTTCATCGTCTGAATGAGCGTGAGGCTCTCGAACGCCTCGTCCATCGTGCCGAGGCCGCCAGGAAAGATGATGAAGCCGCGCGAGTGCTTCACGAACATCACCTTGCGAATGAAGAAGTAGCGGAAGGAGAGTTCGATCGTCTGGTACGGATTGGGATCCTGTTCGCGCGGCAGCGTGATGTTCAGTCCAACACTCACGCCGCCCGCCTCGAGCGCGCCTTTGTTGCCAGCTTCCATGATGCCGGGCCCGCCGCCAGTGATCACGGAGAAGCCGCGCCCAACCAAGAGTCGCGCGCACTCTTCAGCCGCCGCGTATTCAGGAGCTTCCTTCGCCGTGCGTGCACTGCCGAAGATGCTCACGCCGGGACCGACGCGCGCAAGGGCATCGGTGGCGTCGACGAATTCACTCATCATGCGCAGTGCGCGCCAGGATTCGCGGGCGTAGTTCACGTGGTCGGGATGGTGTGGCGCGTTCATGGATTCCCATGCTAGGCCGACCGCGTTCTCGGAACACGAGGCGTAACACACTGTCGTAACTGGTCTTGTGTTTGGCGTTTTGCGTCAGCTGCTGACGATCGCTAGACTCGGCCGGATGTCGAGGAAATGCGCTTTAACGGGCAGCGGTTCGCGCACCACCACCAAGCAGGGTTCGACCAAGTCCACGGCCAAGCCTGTGGCGAAGACCACGGCCAAGCCTGTGGCGAAGTCCACAGCCAAGCCTGCGGCGAAGTCCACAGCCAAGCCTGCGGCGAAGACCATGGCCAAGCCTGTGGCGAAGACCACGGCCAAGCCTGCGACCAAGCCAGCGAGTCCATCCGCGGCAACGACAAGTTCCACGACTGCGGTCAGGCCGAGCGCCCAGCCCGCCTTGAAGCCGAAGCCTGCGCCAGCGGTCGCCGCTCCGACGGCCCATCACAATGTGCTCGATGAGGCACCGGTCACGCATGTTCCCATCATTGGTGTGCCGGCGATGCGTGGTTCGGCCCCAGTGCGCGCTGAAGAACCGCTCGAGCCCAAGCTCGCGGAACACCGCACGAGCGAACTCAGCAAGAGCGAGCAGACGAAGGCGCGTCGCGGCGACTTCAGCGACTACTCGGTGGCCCTGAAGTGGCTGCATGAACGCGTGGATCTGGAGCGCCTGCACACCGTGCAGTACAGCGACGAACCCTTCAAGCTCGACCGCATGCGGCAGTTGCTCGATGCGCTCGGCAATCCGCACGAGCAGGTGAAGTGCGTGCATGTGGCCGGCACCAACGGCAAGGGCAGCACGGTGGCGATGGTGAGCGCAATGCTCCAGGCCTGCGGCTACGCGGTGGGGCAGTACACGAGCCCGCACCTGATCGATGTGCGCGAGCGCGTGTCGATCAACGGTGCCATGCCCAGCGAAGCGGACTTCCTCGACCTGATGCGTCGCGTGGCCAAGGCCGCCGGCAAACTTCCGTTCGAGCCGACGTTCTTTGAGCTCATGACGGCGCTGTCCTTCGTCCACTTCGCCGAGCAGGCCGTGGACATCGCGGTCATCGAAGTCGGCTTGGGCGGACGGCTGGACTGCACCAATGTGATCACGCCGCTGGTCTCGATCGTGACCTCGATCGATCTCGACCACACGCGGATCCTGGGCAAGGATGTGAAGGCGATCGCGCGCGAGAAGGCCGGCATCTTCAAGCCCGGCGTGCCCGCGCTGGCGTTTGAGCCCCAACCCGAGGTCGAGGCCGTCTTCCGCGAGGTGGCAGCGCAGGTTGGCGCGCCGCTCATGATCGTCAACAAGGACATCGAGTTCAGCAGTCGCTTCTGCACGACGCCTGACCTTGGTGCGCACACGCGCGTGTGCTTCTACACGCGCACGACGCGACTGGAGCACCTGCCGGTGCCACTGCCTGGCGAGCATCAGGCGGCGAACTGCGGCTTGGCGCTTGCGGCCATCGATGTTCTGAAGTCAGCCGGCTTCTCGTGCCCGGACGACAAGGTCAGCATGGGGCTCATGTCGACCCGGATCCGCGGACGCATGGAACTCATCGCCGAGCGTCCGCGCATTCTGGTGGATGGTGCGCACAATCCGGCCAGCGTCGGCACACTGATGCGTTGCGTCGGTGCGCATGTGCCGTACGACAGCATGGTCTGCATCTTCGGTTGCTGCCGCGACAAGGACATCGCGGGGTTGCTGGACAAGGTTCACCTTGGCGCCGACAAGCTGATTTTCACGCGCGCAGCTGGCACGCCGCGCGCCGCCGATCCGAACGAGCTGCAGCGCATGTTCGCCGAGCGCAGCGGCAAGATGAGCCAGGTCGCCCGCTCGCTGTCGGAGGCGATGGAGGTCGCCACGCGAGCCGTTGGACGCGAGGACCTGATCTGCATCACAGGCAGCTTCTACCTCGTGGGCGAGGCGATGCGTTTGGTCGGCCAGCGCCGGCAGGCTTGAGCCGCCCGGCTTCATCGACCGGGCTTCATCGACCGGGCTTCATCCGCCCGGCGTGATCCGTGCAGCGTGAGCGTGCGCCCATGCCGACACGGGTAGGCTTTGCCTTCCCATGGATGAGCAACGCAACGAAACCCCCTATCGCTACGGCGCGACGCTGGCCAATGAGCTGGAAGAGCGCTGGCAGCGCGCGTGGGACGACGCGGGCGCGTACCGCACGCTGAACCCAGGCGAGCCAGGTTTCCAGGCGGATCGACCGAAGTTCTATTGCCTGGACATGTTCCCGTATCCATCGGGGGCAGGGCTCCATGTCGGCCATCCGCTGGGTTACATCGCCACGGACATCGTGTGCCGTGCGCGCCGCATGCAGGGCTTCAATGTGCTCCATCCGATGGGATGGGATGCGTTCGGCCTTCCGGCGGAACAGTATGCGGTGCAGACCGGCGTGCATCCGGCCGTAACCACGCGCAAGGCCATCGAGACCTATCGACGACAGCTCAAGCGATTTGGCTTCTGCTACGACTGGTCGCGCGAGTTCGCGACGATCGATCCCGAGTACTACCGCTGGACGCAGTGGATCTGGCTGCAGTGCTACGGCGCGTGGTATGACGCGGACGCTCAGCGTGCGCGCCCGATCGCGGAACTCGAGGCGGAACTCGAGGCGGGTCGTCGTCAGCCAGAGGGTCCGTCGTGGGCGTCGCTCGATGCAGTGGGGCGTCAGGCGTACCTCGATCGGCATCGCTTGGCGTATCTCGGCGAGCAGACCGTGAACTGGTGCCCGAAGCTCGGCACTGTGCTGGCGAATGAGGAAGTGATCGATGGGAAGAGCGAACGCGGCGGCTACCCGGTGCTGCGCATGCCGCTTCGACAGTGGATGTTCCGCATCACGGCCTATGCCGAGCGTCTGCTGTCCGACTTGGATCTCGTCGACTGGCCAGACAGCACTCGCACGATGCAGGCGGAGTGGATCGGTCGAAGCGAAGGTGCAGAGATCGACTTCGATGTTCCGGGCTTCGGAATGCTCAGGGTGTTCACGACACGACCCGACACGCTCTTCGGTGCGACCTACATGGTGGTTGCGCCCGAGCATCCGCTGGTCGATGCGGCCATCAAGGCTGGCGGCGAGCATGCGTCAACTGTGCGCGAGTACGCGGCCCTGTCTGCCAACCGGAGTGATGTCGATCGCCAAGCCGACTCGAAGCAGAAGTCCGGTGTCGACACCGGGCTTCGTGCCGTGAACCCAGCGACCGGCGAGGCCATTCCCGTTTGGACGGCTGACTATGTCCTCATGGGCTACGGCACAGGGGCGATCATGGCGGTGCCAGCACACGATGAGCGCGACTTCGCTTTCGCGCGCGCGTTCGGACTTCCTGTGCGTCAGGTCGTCCAGATCGACGGCGTGGTCTTTGACGGAAACGCGGCGACGAGTGGACACGGCGCCGCGTGCAACAGCAGTGGTCCCAACTGTTCGATCGACGGCCTCGACACCACGAAGGCCAAGGCCGCCGTCATCGAGTGGCTCATGAAAACCGGTCGAGGCGCGCGCCGAGTGAACTTCAAGCTTCGCGATTGGCTCTTCAGTCGACAGCGCTATTGGGGCGAGCCGTTCCCGATCGTGTACGACGAAACGGGTCGTCACCATCCGGTGTCCGAGCGCGCGCTTCCCGTGCTGCTCCCGGAACTTGCGGACTACAAGCCCATCGAGAGCGATGTGCCGATGCCGCCGCTTGGCAAGGCGACCGATTGGGTGAACACGACGGCAGGTGAGGCCGGCGTCGATTCCTCGGTCCTGGCTCCGAGCACGCCGGTCCGCCGTGAGACGAACACGATGCCAGGTTGGGCGGGTTCATGTTGGTACTACCTGCGCTACTGCGACCCTGCGAACAAATCGCGCATGCTGTCCAACGAATCCGAGCGCTACTGGCTGCAAAGCCAGCGCAGCAACGGCACCATGCACGCTGGCGGCGTCGACCTGTACATCGGGGGTGCCGAGCATGCGGTGCTGCATCTGCTCTACGCACGATTCTGGCACAAGGTCTTGTTCGATCTCGGTCATGTGGGCACGCCGGAGCCGTTCGGCAGGCTCTTCCACCAAGGCATGCTGACGGCCTACGCGTATCAACGCCAGGACGGGAGTCTCGTTGCCGTCGACCAGGTCGAGGAACGGGGCGGCACGCATCATGAGCGGGGCGGCGGACCGGTCACGCAGGTGATCGCGAAGATGTCGAAGAGCCTGCGCAATGTCATCAACCCCGATGATGTGATCGCGGAGTACGGGGCCGACACCTTCCGGCTGTACGAGATGTCGATGGGCCCGCTCGAGGCAAGCAAGCCGTGGAACACGCGCGACATCGCGGGCGTGCACCGGTTCCTGCAGCGAGTGTGGCGGTTGGCTCTTGATGAGCGCACGGGTGGTCTGCTCGTGGCGCGACAGGCGGATCCGGCGGTCGAGCGTCTGCTGCACAGGACCGTGCACAAGGTGACGGGGGACATTGACCGCTTGGCGTTCAACACCGCGATCGCGTCGATGATCGAGTTCGTGAATGCCGCGACGCGGCCGCAGGACATGAAGGACCCTGCGGACGGCGGACTGACCCATGCGCAACTCGAGCGCTTCGTGCGCGTGCTCGCACCCTTCGCACCGCACGCTGCAGAAGAGCTTTGGTCCAAGCTCGGTGGATCGGGATTGGTCGTCCACGCTCCGTGGCCGATCGCGGATCCTGCGATGCTCGTGGACGATGAGGTCGAGATCGCCGTGCAGCTCATGGGCAAGGTCCGCGCGCGAATCATGGTGCCGACGAAGGCCGACGCGACGCAAATCGAGTCGATCGCCCTTGGCCATCCTGATGTGCTGGTCCATCTGGCCGGAAAGTCCCCGCGCAAGGTGATCGTGGTGCCCGGGCGCATGGTCAACCTGGTGCTCTGATCAGCACCTGACGGCGCCACGGAGCTCAGTCTGCAACGACAACCGGGCGGCACCTTGCGGCACCGCCCGGTGGGCATGCACAACTCGTTGGACTCAACGCCCTTCGATGCGGTAGAAGCCGCGCGGATTCACCATGAAGTAGCAGTCATACGGATCGAGGGGCGGCAGGCTCATGTACGGCCGACCCTGCTCATCGTGCTTCATGCTCACGCCGAACATGCCCCACATCGGGGCGCCGGGCGCATCGCTGGGCTTGCGGCGGATGCCCTCTTCACGGATTTCATTCACGACATGGTCGATCCACTTGAGCGTGACGGCCACATCGGCGAACTCATCCCAGTCGCCAGACTTGCGTGCCTTGTACATGCGCTCCTTGAACTGTTCCAGGGTGATGCCCATCTTGCGGGCGATCGGGTCGGCCAGGCGCCGTTCCCACTCCTGCGCATTCTTCACTTCCTGCTCGATGTCGGTCATGTTGCCAGAGATGCCAGTCGACATCTGGTGGTGAAGGATGATTGCGTTGGGATAGGCGTAGCTGTGCGGCGCGAGCGTGGCGATCGTGGCGGCCATGCTGGCGGCGAAACTCTTCACGATCACATGCACAGGGGCATCGCTCGTCTCGATTGCCTTGACGATGCGGTAGCCCTGTTGGACGCTGCCTCCGGGTGAACTGTCGATCACGATGAAGATTGGCTTGGTCCGATCCTGGTTGTTGAACCAATCGATGCGGTCGCAGACATAGTCGGCGCTGCCGCTCACGATCGGTCCGTTGAGCGGAATGCGACGATCGCTAATCGTGATCACGCCGTCCTTGAACGGTTGCTCGGGATACGCGTCGAGCACGCCGATCGCTTCGCGTGCCTTCTGTTCTGCATCACGCTGCGCCAGTCGGCCCGCGAGCGTTCGTGACTCGATGTCGACGCGCATCTGCTCGTCGGCCAAGCGTGCCTGTTCGGTGCGGCGCTTCTCAGCGATGAGGGCGTTCTCGGCAGCGAGCGCTTCTTGCTCTCGTCGCATGCTGGCCAGTTTCACGCGGTGTCGCATGTCGAGCAGGTCCTGCTCGGACTTCATCCTGGCCATGTCCGCGTTGCCGGCGGCGAGCTCCGCTTCGAGCGTTGCTGCACGAAGCTGCGCCTCGCGCTGCATGCCCGCCAGACGCGTGACTTCGGATTCGTTGGCCTTGGCCTGCTGTGATGCGTAGAGCCCCATCGCTGCGTCGAGACGAGCCTTCTCGGCGCGAACTCGGGCGAGCTCGGCGGCAAGTTGCTCCTCGCGCAACTGGGCTTCGGTACGCAGCCTCTTGATTTCGGCCTCGGCCTCATCAGCCTTCGGCGTGTCGGACTTGGGAGCATCGGCCTTCGGTGCTTCAGTGGCTGCAGGGGCGGGCTGCGCGGCTGGGGCGTCGGCAGGCTTGGCGTCTGCTGGTTGCTGGGGACCCACGGCGGCGCAGGCCACCACGGGCAGGGCAAGGACGGCGGTCATCAATTGACGCAGTGGATCCACGGTGATCTCCTGATTGTGGGTGAAGTCGAGCACGGGAACTGTACGCCCGCGACCCGATCGACGCGCGCCGAAGCGGACGGGTTCGGGCAGGGGCCGCGAAGTCAGGGACGAATTATCGCGCGCCTGTTCCGCGCCTGTTCCGCGCCTGTTCACCGAGGCGAGCCGAGCGCGCCACCTGTGAGGACGGCGGCCACCAGGCAGGCGATTCCGATCAGGGCCTGCACCAGCGCCGGGGCGACGGCGCCGCCACGGCCAGATCGCGTCGCGGCCCGAGCCATGCGCCACGGCAGCCACGCCACGCTCATCGTGCCCAGCCAAGCGAGTCCAGCAATCCGTGGCGCATCGATGGGCAGGGCGATGCCAGCGACGAAGCAGCCCACGAGCGGAGTGATCCACCACAGAACCAACCGGCGAGCCTCCTGCGCGGTCGTGGTGGCCGCGGCATCGCGCGTGAGCCCGGCCATGCGGACGAGCACGGCGCGGAAGGCGATCATGCTGAAGAGCATGGATGCACCGAGCGCGGCGACACGCAGCGCGGTCCAGCCCTCCGCTGCGTAGGGGCCGATGCACAGTGCACGATCCGAAAGGACCCACACGGCGTGCGCGAGCTGCGCGCTATGCGGCTTGAAGGTGGACAGCGTCAGGACCGATGCACCATCGACAGGCATCGCGCTGACATCGTGCCAACTGATGAAGCCCCCGAACCACGAGAAGCCCATGATCACTGCTGCCGATCCGATTGACGCCAAGAGCCAGGGCGAAGCGTCGCGCGGCTCGCTTGCGGATTCGTTTGGCGCTGACTCCGTCATGCGTGGGTTCCCGTTGGGGCGGTGTACCGTAGCACCATGGACGATGAGCAGCCCGGTGATCACGCGCCAGTCCCTTCGGACTCATGGCCTGAACTCGAACCCACGCCGCTGCAACTCGTGGCGTTCTGGCCGCACGCCGACCCTCCGACTGCCGCCGAGGTCCTGACTGCGCTGACGGCATGGATGGAAGCTGCAGAGCCCGTCGGGTCCGAGATGGAACTCGGTGAGGGCGAGGTCAGCTGGGCCATCGAGTGCGCGATCGATGGAGTGAAGAACCCTGTCGCGCTCTGGTGCGAGAAGGCGCTCGAGGTTGACGACGCGTGGCGCGCGATGTTGGGCCAAGCCGCATCATGCCCTTGGGTGATCCGGTTGCAGGTCCAACTCGATGGCAGCGAGGGACCGAACGAGTACTTCCAACTCATGAATCTCCTCGCGGGATCGATCGCCGATGCCGCTGGCGTTCTGGATGTGACGACCGGGCAGTTCGTTCCGCGGACCGAATTGGATCAGGAAGTGCTCGCGGCCGACGCCGTGCCCATTGATCGATTGATGTGGCGGATTGTGCGCTTGCCGGGTGTGAGCGAGAAGGCGGACATGCCGTCGTCCCATGTGGCCATCTGCACGGTCGGGTTGGGTCGAATCGGTCGTCCCGAGCTCGAGCTCCTCGAGGTGCCCGTCGAACATGCGCTCGCCGCAGAGATGGTGCTCGACACGCTCGTGCCGCTGCTTCTTGAGGATGACCTGCCGCTTCCCGGTCAGCCCATCGAGATCGGAGATGACATGGTCGTCGCGCTCGTGCCGCTTGCTGACGCGGATCGTTTCGTTGAGGAGTCCCATGCGGGCAGCCGCGCGTGGCGCGAACGCATCGCGGCGATCGGCATCGATCATGTGAAGACTCCACGCGTGGCGGTCTGTGCCGCGAATGAGCGCGGCGCGTTCCGCAAGGCGTGGACCTGGCCGCAGGACGCGGCACAGCACATCGAAGACGGCAATGCGGTGCTCTACCTTGCCCAGCGCGAAGTCGACGCGAATGCCAGACAGGCCAAGCGCACATTCCCGTTGTTCGCCACGGCATTCGCTTCGCTGGCCCGCGCCGACGCGCCGGCGTGGCGTGCGCTGGCGCAGGAGCACTTCATGGTGCAGGCACCGGTCGGCGGCAGCGACGGCGACGACAGGATCGAGCAGGCGTGGTATCGCGTGGATCATCTCGACGGCGACGGCGTCGATGGACTGCTCGTCGATCGTCCTCGAACGCGCCCGGATCTTGAGCCGGGCTCGCACCATCGCATTGATCGCAATGCGGTCAGCGGGTGGAGCGTCGATCTGCCGAGCGGCTCGTTCCGTCCGAGCGATTGCCAGACGCTGCTCGAAGCCGTCGACCGCCTGCGCGACGAACTTCCCAAGTCTTCACCGGAGCACGGGGCATGATGCCCTCGACCGGACACGACGAACGCGTGCCATGAGACGGCGACTGTCCTACCGACCGGCGATCGGTGGACTCGTCTTCGTGATCTGGGTGCTGGTGCTGGTCATGGCAGTGGTCTGGCGTCCGTCCAATCTGCTCATTTGGGTGATGGGCACGGCGGTGGGGATGATCGTCATCAGCGGCTTGTCCAGCGGTGCGATGATGATGGCCTTGCGGGTTCGTCGGCTCGCGCCGAGCGATGCGCGGGTCGGCCAACCGCTCGTGCTGCTGTACGAGGTTCGCAACACCTCGTGGCTCTGGCCTGCCTTCGCCGTCTCGATCCGTGAGTCGGCACTTGGATCATCACAAGGATGGCTCGTCTCGGTGGGTCCTGGCGAGCGATGCGTCGTCGAATTGGCCTGGTGGCCGGAGCGTCGTGGCGAAGTCGAGCTCGAGCATGTGATCGCCCAGTCGTCGTTCCCCTTTGGACTCGTCGGCAAGCGTGTGACCTGGCGCAAGCGCGCGACCATCACGGTCCTGCCTCGTGTGGTTCGAATTCCGGCTCCGCGGCTCCGCGCGCTCCTGGACCACGGTCCCGCCGGCCAGCGCGCGGCTGCCCGGCCTGGGCATGGCGAAGAGTTCTTCGGCGTCCGCGATGCTCCCGAACTCACGAGCCTTCGTGATGTGGCATGGCGGCGATCGGCGTCTCGCGAACAGTTGGTCGTCATCGAGCGTGCGAGCCCGAGCTACCCGCGGCTCCGTCTTGTGCTGAACCTCTCCGAGCCAACCGATTCGCTCGCAGGCCGCGTGCCTGCGGGAGTCAAAGCGCGACAACGCGAGGAGGATGCGATCACGATGGCCGCGAGTCTGGCGACGAGCGCCATCGCGCTTGGTCACGAGATCAGCCTTCGCGTGCATGGTCTGCCGTGCGTGGCGATGCCGGCTGCGGGCGGTGTCCGCCATCTCGATCGAGTGCTGGTGCAGTTGGCGAAACTCGATCTCGATGCGCCGCGAACGACGCCGATGGTCTCGGTCCCTGGGGACGAACGATCAGCCTCGGTGGTCATCCACCCTGGACGCATCGATCCATCCGTCGGCGGCGCCGCCGCACTCCATCAGTCTGCGGCTCAGTTGCCCGGCCTTGCATCGTGGAAGGGGACCGAACCATGACGATGCCACGCGGCATGCACGCCCTCGTCTTGGTGACGGCGATGCTCTCGCTGGCGGCCTTCTGCATCGCCGATGGCTCCTTCGTCTTCCTGTCGTGCTCGATGGTGGCGGCGGCGCTCAGCGGCGTGCTCGCGCAGGGAGCGCGCCCCAAGCGTTTGCCCACCATCGTGGCGCACACGATCATCGCCACCATCTGTGCTGCTGCTGCGGTCGTAGCGTTCATCGCGGGGCGACCTCCGGACATTGAGCATGTGGGTTTGCTCTGCGGAACGGCGTTGGTCGTCAAGCTCTTCGCTCGGCATCGTGCTTCGGACGAACGGCATGTGCTCGCCCTTGGCTCGATCCTGTTTTTGGTTGCCGCGCTCGATGGAACCGATGTGCTGGCCGGTCTTCCCCTGATCGTGGGTTCGCTGCTCCTGCCAGTCTGCGTGTCGGCAGCATGGGTGCAATCGAGCACAGAGCGCGCGGCGGCAGCACACGGATCGCATCGCCCGGTTGGGTCACTGCCCGTCTCGTTCGAGCCCACCGCCGGCGCATCACCCATGCGGTGCTGGACTGGATTCGCGATCGCTTCGGTCATCGTGACGGCGACCTGCGGCGTGATCGTCTTCGTCGGTTTTCCCCGACAAGGACTCGAGGGCGAAGCATGGAACCGCACGCGGGCCGGCGGTTTCTCGCTCCGTGTGAGTTTGGCGACGGATGAACGCATCGAGGATGCGCGAACCGAGGTCATGACCGTGCGGTGGATCGGCCCCGACAGTCTGTCGATGGAGCACAACGAGCCGCTGCATCTTCGCGGGGCGGTCTTCGATCGCTACGACCCCATCTCGCAATCATGGCAGGTGCCGCAGCACCCGCGGCGTGAGTACTTCGAGGGCGTCGGCGCCGCGTTTGTGCCGTTCGTCCATGAGGGCATCGACCCACGACTTCAGGTCTACAAACAGGTCGTGCAGATGCGCGGGCTCGCCACCAACCAAGTCTTCAGCGTGCTCGCGCCGATCGCGATCCAAGCCGCCGACGGCATGACGGTCGCGCTCGATCAATCCACCATGCTCCTGTCGAGCGCATCGAGCCGCATCGGCGAGTTCGATCGCTATGCCGTGTCCGTGAAGCCGTACGCCAGCGACCGCGACATGGCGACGCTGTCGGGGGGGACCGTCGAACCCGGGCCGATGCCCACCTTCCCGGTCGACGCGGTGAAGCCGTTGGCGCTCGAGTTGTGGGAGCGATGGAAACCGCGCGGCCGCTCCGTGCCCGACTTTGACGCGGCGGCTCTTCGTCCTTTGGCGCGCTGGGAACGCAATCGTGCCGTGGCGACGGCGCTCGAGGCTGCGCTGCTCTCGGGGGACTTTCGGTACACCACGGACCTTGGCTCGATCGTTCGACGCCGCGGCGAGGATCCGATCGTCAACTTCCTGATGTCGTCGCGTCAAGGACACTGCCAGTACTTCGCGAGCGCACTGTGCGCGATGTGCCAATCGATGGGCGTGGATGCGCGAGTCGTCGCCGGCTTCATCGCGCTTGAGTACGACGCAGCGCAGTTGCAGTACATCGTGCGCTCGTCCAATGCCCATGCCTGGGTCGAGGTGCGGACGGGCGATGCACAGTGGACGACCTTTGACGCCACACCGCCGGCGACGCTCCAAGCCCTGCAGGCCGAGCAACGCACCTGGGCAGATGGACTGCGTTGGCTGTGGGATCCGCTCAACTTCGCGTGGTCCAGACATGTGGTGAGCTTCGATGGCGAGGCGCAGACCGAGCTCGCTGAACGCATGGCGAGCACACGCGAGGCGCTGTCCAGACCGGTTCGTGCCGTGCTTGACGCACTCGAAGCGATCCGTCAGCGGCTGGTCGAGACCTTCTCTGGCATGGTCGGAAGCTTGTGGCTCGCGTCGATTGGGGTGGTCCTGGTGGCGACCATCGTCGTGATGGCGTTGCTGCGGGCAAGGCGGCGACAGACGACTCCACTCGTGGGCCGCAGTGCATCGCCGCGCGAACGCGAACTGGCCCGGCATTACATGGATGCGCTCCGGGTCGCTCGGCGTCGTGGCGTGGTTCGCGACGCAGGCATGACCCCGCTCGAGGTCGTCGCACGGCTCTCGGTGGAATCGCCTGAAGCGGCGATGCACCTTCGATCGGTGGTGGAGTCGTTCTACGCCGTGCGCTTTGGCGGACGACCCGCCACGGCAGAACGCTGCACCGCAGCGGCGCGATCCCTGTCGGCCCTGCACCGCGCGCGAACTCCGTGATCCCAGCCGCGTAGCATGGGGTCATGCCCGCGCAACGATCCCGGACGGCTGAGTGGCGAAGAACGATGGCTCAGGTCTTCGAACGCGGTGGCGCGATCGAGGTCGCCATCGCACGGGCTGGCACGAACGCGGAATCGCGCGATGCCAGCGATCTGATTTGGCGACTGCATGTCCTGGAACTGCGCGAGGACGATGTGCTCGTTGAGCCGCCGGCCACGGTCGGCATGCCGATCCCGCTGCGCGATGGCGTGACGCTCATCGGCGTGATCACGCTGGGGCAAAACCGTTGGACCTTCACGACGCGCAAGCTCGGCGAGATTCCCGGCAAGAACGGTCGTGTGTTGCGCTTGGAACTCCCCGATGGCGTCGAGCGCTGCCTGCGCCGCCACCCCCGTCTTGAACTCGGCGGGCTCACGCCGCCCCAGATCGACGTCTTCCCGCTGCTTGATCCATCGAGCGTGCACGACGCGCAAGTGGCCTACGACGCCGTGGCGCGCGACTACCTCGAACATGGAACGATCGCTGCCGAGCCAAACCGGCGGCCGCTGGTGGGTCCGCCGGTCAAGGCGGAACTCATGAACATGGCGACCGGTGGCGTGGGACTTCGCGTCGACGCCATCGCAGCGCCTGTCTTCGCGCGCCATCGAACATTCTGGCTCCGCATCCCGTTGGGTTCATCCATGCCGGTCCCGATCGTGGTGGCCGCCAAGCTGGCGCACACGCGGCTCGACAGCAGCCAACGCACCTACACTGGCTTGGGTTTCGACTTCAGTTTCCACCCCGCCCATGCCGATACACTCGCGCGGCAACTCGCCCGTTACGCGCAGGCACGCCAAGCCGAGCAAGCAGCACGCCCGTCGTCGTGATCGTCAATCGCGGATCGAACCCGCCGCACTAGACTCGTCGTCAACACTTCAGCGATCCATTCCAGGGAAGCACACCATGAGCCAACTCCAATCCACCAATCCTGTCTTCGCCGACCAACTCTTCGACCAGAAGATTCACGCCCAGGCGGCAGGCGGCGCGGCGACGGTGCAGGGTGTGATCAACAAGACCGGCGCATGCGCCATGCTCTGCGCGATCGCCGGTGCTATCGCCTACGCGGTCACGGCGGCCAACCCAGGCTGGGCGATGGGGTTCATGATCGCCTCGATGATCTTCAGTCTTGTGGCGTTCTTCGCGATCTGGCGTAGCCCAAGCCACGCGCGTTGGGTGACGCCCATCTACTCGCTGCTGCAGGGCATGGCGATCGGTTCCATCACATTCTTCCTTGAGAAGGTGCTCGAGGCGAAGGGCATCACAGCCATTGGCGGCTTGGCCCTTCAGGCATTCGTCATCACGATGGCGCTCATGGGCACCATGCTTGGCCTCTACAAAGCTCGCATTCTGCGCGGGGGCCAGACCTTCCAGATGGCGCTGACCGTGGCGACGGTCGGCCTGATGGTCGTCATGCTGATCGGCTTCGTGCTCCACCTCTTCGGCATCTCGCTGCCGTTCATCTCGCTTGGCAGCGCGCTCGAGGGTGGCACATCGGCGCTCATCGGGCTCGGCATCAATGTGCTCGTCCTCGGATTGGCCTCACTCTGGCTCGTGGTGGACTTTCGAACGATCGACGATGCCGTGCAGGCCGGCGCCCCGCGCGAGTCTGAGTGGTATCTGGCGTTCGGCCTGATGGTCACGCTCATCTGGGTCTACATCGAGGCCCTGAAGTTGGCGTTCCGGCTCGCCGCCATGTTCGGCGGCAAGCGCGATTGACGAGCGCAACTGGCTTGCGCGATTGACGAGCGCAACTGGCTTGCGCGATTGAAGCTCGAGCGCTCCGCAGTTCAGCCGTCGAAGCGGGCGAACACCAGGCTGGTGTTGTGGCCGCCAAAGCCGAACGAGTTGTTGATCGCGTAGCGGACTGAGCGCTCCTTCGCGATGTTGGGCACGAAGTCCAGATCGAACCCGTCGTCGGGGCTGTGCAGGTTGATCGTTGGCGGCAGGATGCTTGACTTGACGGCCATGACTGTCGCGACGGTCTCGATGCCGCCCGCGGCGCCGAGGCCGTGGCCCGTGACACCCTTGGTGCTGCTGACTGAAAGTTTGGTCGCGTGGTGGCCAAAGACCTGCTTCACCGCAGCGACTTCGGCGGCGTCACCGAGCGGCGTGCTCGTGCCGTGTGCGTTGATGTAGCCGATTGCATCGGGGGAGAGTTGTGCATCGGCCAAGGCATTGACCATGGCGCGCTGTGCTCCGGTACCCGCCGGATCCGGGGCGGCGATGTGGTGGGCATCGCCGCTGACGCCGTACCCCACGAGCTCGGCATAGATCTTGGCCCCACGGGCCTTCGCGTGTTCAAGTTCCTCGAGCACGATCACGCCGGCACCCTCGGACAGCACGAAACCGTCGCGGTCCCGGTCGAAGGGGCGGCTGGCCTCGGAGGGCGCATCATTGCGCGTACTCAGCGCCTTCATCGCCGCGAAGCTCGCCATGCAGAGTTGCGTCACCGAGCCTTCGGCGCCGCCTGCGATCATGACATCGGCGTCGCCGCGCTGGATGAAGTGGAAGGCAGCCCCGATCGCGTGGCTACCGCTGGCGCAGGCCGTGGCTGTGGACACATTGGCGCCGCGCAGCCCGAACCTGATGCTCACATGCCCCGTGCAGGAATTCAGCATCAGTTTGGGCACCGTGAACGGATTCACCATGCGCGGGCCGGACTGGGAGAGCTTGGAAATCCCTTGCTCGATCGTCTCGATGCCACCGATGCCGCTGCCGATGGCAACACCGCGGCGGAACGGGTCACCCGTCGCGAAGTCGATGCCGCTGTCTGCTGCGGCTTCGCACGCGGCCGTGAACCCAAAGACGCAGTATCGGTCCATGCGCTTGGCATCGCGCGGATCGAGCACCTTGGTGTAGTCGAGGTCGCGGACCTCACCGCCAAAGGTGACGGACCAGTCGCCACTTTGGGCGAAGGCCGTGACCGGTCCGACGCCAGAACGGCCGTGGATCAGCGAATCCCAGGTGGCGGGGGCGGAGTGGCCGCAGTCGGTCACGGCCCCAAGGCCGGTGACCACGACGCGTCGAAGGGTCAGGGTGCGCATGGACCCGGCTCGATTCAGCCGCCGGCCGCCTTGCGCTGCTTGATGTAGTCGATGGCCGAGCCCACCGTCTGCAGCTTTTCGCTGTCGCCTTCGGGGATCTTGGTGCCGAACTCCTCCTCGAAGGCCATCAGCAGCTCGACCATGTCGAGGCTGTCGGCGTTCAGGTCGGTCATGAAGTTCGTCTCGCGCTTGATCTCGGCCTTCTCGACCTTGATCTTGTCGGCGATGATGTTGATCACCTTGGCTTCAATCTCTGCTTCGGTCAAAGGGGTGCCTCCTGCAACGGCGGAATGCCGTGGGGGCGAAGTATAGCGATCGCGGCCAACTCCGTCGGGCGGGTGCATGACCGATACACTCGCTCCGTGCGCTTCGGCGCCCAGAGGAAAGGACCCCGCTATCGAACGACGCGTCGCCATCGTCACAGGAGCCAGCCGAGGTATCGGAAAGGCCATCGCCCTTCGACTTGCCCGTGACGGGCGCCATGTGGTGGCCGTCGCGCGCAATGCTGAGGCGTTGGCCGAGGTGGTGTCCGCGATCACGGCTGCGGGCGGCAGTGCAGAGGCCCGCTCCTGCGATCTCGCCGATGCGGCGAGCTACGCACAACTCGTCGAGGAGGTCGCATCAGCCCACGGCCGTCTTGACATCCTGGTCAACAACGCCGGCATCACTCGCGACGGGCTGATCTTGCGCATGAGCGACGATGACTTTGACACAGTGCTCTCAGTCAATCTGCGCAGTTGCTTCGCCGGCTGCCGTGCCGCAAGCCGTCACATGCTCCGCGGCAAGTGGGGACGCATCGTGAATCTTGGTTCCGTCAGCGGCATCAGCGGCAACGCGGGCCAGGCGAACTACGCGGCAGCCAAGGCAGGTGTCATCGGACTGACCAAGACGATCGCCCAAGAACTTGGATCCAAGGGGATCACAGCCAATGTGATCGCACCGGGCTTCATTTCAACCGACATGACCGATGCCTTGCCCCAGATGGTCAAGGACAAGGCCATTGAGCACATTCCGGTGCGACGGTTTGGGACGCCGGACGACATCGCCTCGGCCTGCGCGTACATCAGCTCGGACGAGGCTGGCTACCTGACCGGCCATGTGCTGGTGGTCGACGGCGGCATGACGATGTGATCTGCCGAGGTGACCTTTCGAGGTCACCCTCCGAAGTCGCCATCCAAGATCGCCATCCGCAGTGACATGACCGTCACCTGCAGATTTTGACTTGCGCTCGCAGTTCAGTTTCCCGTGGGGTTCGGTCCAGTCGGCGCGGGTTCGCCGCCCGGGACAATCTTGCGACGCATCGGCGCGCCGCCACCACCCACACCAGAACCCATCTTCGGCGTGTCGCTCGCTTCGTCGGACGGCGTCGTCTTCTGCGGTGGTGCGATGACCTCTTCCGGCTCATCGGCACGCGCCAAGTACTTCGAGACGACATCGAACCAAGCCTTGACCCAGTCGTTGCCCGACAACTTGCCGATCATGTCGGGCAAGCACGGCTCGGCGGTGAAGGTGCCGCTCTCGTCGTCGCTTGCGGTGAAGGTCCACATGGCGACCTGGTCGTCACCTGTGCCATACGAGAAGACGGCGAGCGCACAGTCGGCGCCATCGGGGCTGCTGCCCCAGCGGCAATCGGCCTTGGTCACGCCTTCGGTCGCGCGCTTCCACGAACCATCGTTGACCATTTCCGTCAGGATGGCCTTGTCGTCGTCGCTCAACATCGGGTCGACCTTGGCCTGTTCGCCGCGAACGACGCCGTCCATGAACTTGAGCATGGCGATGCGCTCGGGGTCAGCGGGCGGGGCGAGCTCTTCAGGCAGGACGACGCGCTGGTCGATGCCGTAGCGCTCCATGAGTTCTGCGATGCTCGTGACCGCCGGCGGTGGCGGCGGCGGCGGCTCGGGCTCGACATGCACGACCGGCGGCGGCGGGGGCGGTGCTTCCTCACCGCAGGCGATGAACGCGAGCGGCGCGAGCAGGGCGCAGCGGCGGAAGAAGTCAGGCAGCGACAGGGTCGGGCTGGTCATGGCTGGTCACCTCGCAGGTTCGATCGATCCGCTTCATGAGGCCCTTCAGGACGGAGCCTGGAGCGACCTCGCGGTAGGACACCACTGTACCGCCCGAGCGCATCGCAGCGATGAGGTTAGTGCAGGATTGGCTCCAACGGACCGGGGCCGTGAGCTGTTCAACGAGTAGCCGCTTGATCGTGGCCGTGTCCTGACCGTGCGGGCGGGCCGTCACATTGCTCCAAACGGGGCAGGACGGCGCGGCGAATGCGGTTTCATCGAGTGCCTTGGCCAAGCGTTCGGCCGCGGGCTGCATCAGTGGACTGTGGAAGGCGCCTGCGACGACCAGCTTGGCGGCGCGCAGCCCCAAGTCGCCCGCCACGGTGACCGCGCGATCGCACGCGGTCGCGTGACCGCTGAGCACAATCTGCCCGGGAGCGTTGAAGTTTGCGCAAACGAGCACATCGCCCTGCGCCGCCTTGGAACAGACTTCAAGCGCTTTCTCCTCATCGGCGCCGATCAGGGCGACCATGCCGCCCTGGCTCGCTTCGGCGGCGTCCTGCATGAAACGGCCACGCAGCGAAACAAGTCGAAGTCCATCCTCGAAACTGAATGAGCCAGCGAGATGGAGCGCGGTGTACTCGCCCAGCGAGAGACCAGCGGCCGCGGCAAGCGAGAGCGGAGCGCGCTCGCGCATGGCCGCAGCGCACGCCACGCCCACGGTGTAGAGCGCCGGCTGGCTGATGTCCGTGCGGCTGAGAAGATCGAGCGGCCCCTGGGCGCAGATCGCCGACAGAGCTGCCCCATTGGGCAGCGACACGGCGCGATCGGCGGTCTCGATGATGGCGCGCGCTGCGCTGCTCGCGGCCGCCCATGCGGTGCCCATGCCGACGGCTTGCGCTCCTTGACCCGGGCAAAGAAGAACGGTCTGACTCATGGAATCTCCTGTCGTGTCGGCAGCGATGCCGGCGGATGCGTCACTTGTTCCACACACAGCTGGCCCAGGTCAGGCCGCCACCGAAGGCGACCAAGATGAAGGGCTTGCCGTCGGGTGTCTTGCCTGCGCGATTCAATTCGTCCAAGCACAGCCCGACCGAGCCCGCGCTCGTGTTGCCGTAGTGATCGATGTTGACCAGCACCTTCTCGCGCGGAAGGTCGAGCTTCTCGATGGCGCTCTCGATGATGCGGGCGTTGGATTGATGGCAGATGATCTGGCTGACATCGTCGACCTTGAGTCCAGTCTTCTGGAAGGCGTCTTCGATGACTTCGCGGAAACGGTTCACCGCGAATTTGTAGACCTCGCGGCCGTTCATGCGCAGGTTGCCCAGACGGATCGGGTTGCCGCGGTCGCACTCCGGCACGATGTCCGGGCGGTAGGGCATGTACAGGTGTTCCCAGCTCGCGCCGTCGGCGCTCATGGTCTGGTACTGGCAGCCCTTGGAGGGATCATCGCAACGCTCAAGGACCACGGCCCCCGCGGCGTCGCCGAACAAGATGCTCACGGTGCGGTCCGTGTAGTCGACGACCGACGAGATGGCATCGCAGCCGATCGCGAGCACGCGGCGCGCGCGTCCGGCGCGGATGATCGAGTCAGCGACATTGACGGAGTAGACGAATCCGCAGCAGGCAGCGGCAACATCGAAAGCGCCAGCAGGCGTTGCGCCGAGGGCCGCCGCCACGCGGCACGCCGTGCTCGGGCAGAGCATCTCGCCCGTGACGGTGCCGACGATGACGAGGTCGATGTCGCTGGCCTTGATGCCCGCCATGTCAAGTGCGCGCTGGCCAGCACGACAAGCCAGATTGAAGACCGGGTCGGGGGCGCCCGCCGAAACGCGGCGCTCGCGAATGCCCGTGCGCTGCGCGATCCACTCATCACTCGTGTCGAGGATGCGCGCGAGGTCGTTGTTGGTCAGGATGGTGTCGGGGACAGCCGAGCCAGTCCCCGCGAGCCGGACGCCGCAGGGCTGAATCATGCCTGGGCCGCCGTGCGCGACGCAAGGCGCCTGACGAGCGTGTCGTTGATCCCCGCGGCGACGAACTGCTTGCAACGCAACACGGCGTTCATGATCGTGCGAGCCTGGCTCGAGCCGTGGCTGATGAGGCAGGTGCCGTTCACGCCAAGAAGCGGCGCGCCGCCGTACTCGTGATAGTCGTACTTCGCGTAGAGGCTCTTGACGACCGGGTCGAGCCGTGCAGCGAGTGACGGATCGATCTCGAGCACTTCCGTCGCGAGGGCGCGGAAGATGCCAGCCGACAGTCCCTCGGCGAGCTTGATCATGACGTTGCCGACCACACCGTTGGTGATGACGACATCGGCTTCGCCGTCAAAGACCCCTCGGCCTTCGACGAAGCCGATGAAGTTGACATTGGGCGTGTTTTCCAGCAATTCCCGGGCTTCCTTCGCATCGGCAGTGCCCTTGTTGGCTTCGCCACCGACATTCATCAAAGCCACGCGCGGCTGCTTGATGCCGAGGATGTCGTGGGCATACACATCACCCATGACGCCGTACTGCGCAAGGTGCGCCGGCTTGGGCTCGATGTTCGCACCGACATCGATCAGGACGACCGGACCGGCGAAGGTCGGGATGGTGCAGGCGATGCCCGGACGGATCACGCCGGGCAGGCGACGCAGATACATCTGCGCACCAGCCACGCAGGCACCCGTGTTGCCAGCGCTCAAGATCGCGTCGAGCCGTTGGGCGTGCCCTGGGGCGCCCATCTTGCTCATCACGGTGATCGACGAGTCTTCCTTGTTGCGGATGCCGTCGACAGGCGACTCATCCATGCCAATGACCTGCGATGTGAAGATGCACTGAACGCGCGGATCGTTGATTCCGCGCTCACTGAGTGTGTCCTCAATGGCGCCGCGATCACCCAGCAGCACGAGAGTGTCGTCATCAGCGAGGCGAGGAAGGGCCTGCAACGCGCCCTTCAGGATCTCGTCCGGGGCGTGATCGCCCCCCATGACGTCGACGCCGATGCGCATTTAGGCGTCCTGGCCACCAAGCTTCAGCTGCAGGCCGGGTCGGACATAGCCGCACGCCATGCACGAAGCATGCGGACGCTTGGCAGCGCCACAGTTGGGGCACAGGGTGGTGTGCACCGGCTTGAGGGCCTGGTGCGCACGGCGACGACGCTTGCGGCCGGGCGAGGTTCGGAAGGCGGGATTCATGGCTGGCTCCGTGGTCGGTGCGCGCACAACATGGCGCGCTGTGTCGAGCGGGGCAGTCTAGGGGAACCCGGCCGCAAGTCAAGGAGTGGACGGGTCTTCCTATAACACGGAAGCGGACCGTTGCAGCGGAGCCGAGGCTTCGCTAGTCTTGTCGACCCTTCACTTCAAACGCCAATGCCGACCATCAACCAACTCGTTCGCAAGCCCCGCCGCTCTCCCGCCACCAAGTCCAAGGTGCGCGAACTTGCTGCCTGCCCGCAAAAGCGTGGCGTGTGCCTGCAGGTCAAGACGGTCAGCCCCAAGAAGCCGAACTCCGCGCTCCGCAAGGTGTGCCGCGTTCGCCTGAGCAATGGCCGCGAAGTGACTGCCTACATCGGCGGCGAAGGCCACAACTTGCAGGAGCACTCGATCGTGCTCGTGCGCGGTGGCCGTGTGCGTGACCTTCCTGGCGTGCGATACCACGTGGTGCGCGGTGCGCTCGACTGCCTCGGCGTCGACGGCCGCAAGAAGAGCCGCTCGTGCTACGGCGTGAAGAAGAAGGCCGCTGCCGCGAAGAAGTGATCGCGCAGCGATGATGAATCACCCGCGGGCAACCGCGGGATCAGCCCCGGGATCGTCCCGGGCCGTGCAGGCCGGTCGCCTGCGACAACCCAAGTAACGATGCTCCCCAGTCCGGGCATGTCCAACGCCCGAGCATCGTGAAACCAACCGGGCCATTGGCCCAGAGGACCCAGAGATGGCACGATTCACCGCCAGCGAAACTCAACTCAAGCCCGACCCCCGCTACCAAGATCTGGTCGTGGCCAAGTTCATCAACTGCATCATGGAAGACGGCAAGAAGGCCACAGCAATGCGCGTGGTCTACGACGCCTTCGATGTGATCCAGGCTCGTCTGGACAAGGACAAGTCGGAAAACATGCCCAAGACGGCGATCGAGATCTTCCACCTCGCGCTGGAAAATGTGCGCCCGTCAGTCGAAGTGCGCTCCAAGCGCGTCGGCGGCGCCAACTACCAGGTGCCGATGCAGCTGTCGAAGCGTCGCGCGCAAAGCCTGGCCTTCCGCTGGATCATCGGTTCGGCGCGTGAGGAGAAGGGCAAGCCCATCGCCCATCGCCTGAGCAAGGAAATCATGGACGCCGCCCGCAACGAGGGCAAGTCGGTGCAGACCCGCGAGAACACCCACAAGATGGCCGACGCCAACAAGGCGTTTGCGCACTTCGCCTGGTGATCACGGGCCGCACACGGCCAATCAAGTCTTCGACGCAGGGCGAGCCATCTGGCTCGCCCTGTTTCGTTGGTGCGTTGTTCGCGTGAACCATCAGGTCGACAGGACGATCACACCCGCTGCGCACAGGATGAAGTAGGGCACGAGCGCGGCTGCGCCCGCGTAGTCCTTGGCCAGTCGTTGTCCAAGGAACAGCATCACGATGTTCAGCGTCGCCAGTTGCGCGCCCGTGACGGCCCACTGCGCGTTTCCGGCAAGGGCGAGTCTGACCGTGCCAGCGGCGCACAGTGCGCCGGCTGCGACTTCGGTCACGGTGACGACGATCAACATGGCCTTGACCTGACCCTTCAGCGGGGACTTGCCAAAGTGCCCCTGAAGCCAAGCAAGGTTGCCGGCGAAGTCGACGACCTTGTCGATGCCAGACTGAAGGAACAGGATGGCCAGCATGGCACCAGTCAGGAGTTGGACCGAGACGCGGGGCTCGAGAAGATCATCTGTCATGTCGCGGGGAATCCTAGACTGAAGGTCGATGGCGCCGTCGTCTCCAGTCTTCTGTTTGTCGTCCTCGCACCACGAGGGTCGTGATCATGGATGACGGACGGCATGTGCGTCAGCGGCTCGTCGCGGGCTTCGGTGGGGGCGCCCAAGACTGCCTGCGTGCATCGAGCGTCCTGATCGCAGGGTGCGGCGCGCTGGGCTGTTTGATCGCGGACCAGGTCGTGCGCGCGGGCGTCGGCCGAGTCGTCATCGTGGACCGCGACATCGTTGAGCCGAGCAACTTGCAGCGGCAATCGTTGTTCGCGACCGCCGACCTGGGCGTGCCGAAGGCTCTTGCCGCACGAGCTCGGCTGGAAGCCGTTGATCCAACAGTGCGCATCGAGGCGTGGGTCGACTCGATCGATCGAGAGTCGATTGAGGACTACATCGCCGACATGGATCTGGTCTTCGACGGCTTCGACGCGATGGAGCCGCGATACCTGCTCAACGATGTCTGTGTGCGCGATCGTGTCCCGTGGGTGTACTGCGCCGCGATCGCCACGCAGGCGCGCGCCATGCTCGTGCAACCCGACGGTCCATGTCTTCGATGCGTGTGGCCCGATCCGCCGCCATCAGGCGCGCTCGGCACCTGTGACACAGCGGGCGTGCTCGGCTCGACGGTTGCCATCGCCGCGGGGGCCAGCGTGTCGCTCGGGCTTCCGGTGTTGGCAGGCGGCAAGCCGGGAGCTCCAGCGCTGATCAGCGTGGACACTGCCGACGGTTCCTGGCGTTCGATCTCGGTCTCGCGTGATCCCGCGTGTCCGTGTTGCGGTCATCGGCGCTTCGATTGGCTCGAGGGCGCATGGGGAGCAGGAACGGCAGTGCTCTGCGGACGCAACGCAGTGCAGATTCGTCCGGCTGTCGAGTCGCTGCTCGATGAGGCGGGGTGGCTACAACGCTTGGCCCAGGCCGGGTCGTTCGCCGCTGGTCAGGGACTGGTTCGAGGTTCGCTGGATCCGTCACTGACGAGCGGGCTGCCGCTCGAGCTCACAGTCTTCGTCGATGGCAGGGCCGTGGTCCACGGCACGAGCGATCCCGCGGTCGCCGCGACGGTCTGTGCGCGTGTGCTCGGCGGATGATCGACGGCACGGCACCGTCGGTACGATTTTGAGCATCATGGGAGTCTTCGCCAGCAGCATCGCGCATGGCTGCCTCGTCACGCTCGGCTACGCGGACAAGCTCTGCCACGGCATTCCTGCCGACTCGTTCTCGCGCATGCCGTTCAAGGACATGAACAGTGCAGCGTTCAACATCGGGCACTTGAGCATCTACCCCGCTCGCATGGCGGCCTTGATCGGTCACGAGGGAACAATCTCGAATCCCGAAGGCTGGGAGGATCTTTTCAAGGCGGGTGCGCCCTGTGTTGATGCGGGCACCTATCCGATGAAAGACGCGCTCATCGCCCATTACCGAGCCAGCCATCAGAAAGTGGCGGAACTGCTCACGGAACTCGACGATGCCGTGCTTGCGGGGCCGAATCCCGCGGAGGGCGCGCTGAAGGAACGCTTCCCTGTGCTGGGTCAGGCCGTGCTCTTCCTGTGCAACAACCATCAGATGATGCACCTAGGGCAGGTCAGTGCGTGGCGCCGTGCGATGGGACTCGGGAGCGCGATGTGACGCTGCTTGCCCGGCTCGCGCTCGTAGCGTGGGTGACGGCGCTCCTTCTGTCGACGACGGCGATCGCGCAGTACCCGGGTCTTTCGGTCGAGCCCCTCGACATCAGTGCGCTCGCGCGCATGCTGCATGAGGAGACGGGCACTGAGCCCGCGGATTGGGATGCGTTCGAGCGCGCGCACAAGGACTATGTTGAGCGCCATGCACCGCTCGTTGAGCGATCGTGCAAGGCGATCAAGGACTCCGACGGCCAGTACGAGCGCCAGCGGATGGCGTCGGTCGAGTTGCAGTTGGCGCAACAAGATCTTGATGGCGCGTTGTTCGCGACGATCGCAGCGATGATGCCGGCCGATGCCGCAGCAGGCATTGAACGGGTGCGTGTGCGCAGGGAGTTTGCGCTCACCGCACGCATGAGCGCCTGGTGCGGACAAGTCATGGCCTTCGATGCGGCCGCATCGCTTCAGCGGTCCCTTCAGGATGATGCAATGCGATGGTCGGAGCTGAAATCCGAGGTCGATCGTCATCGGCTCGGTCGGCGGGATCTTGTGCGTCGCATCGTGCGCGGCGTTGGTGAAGCGCTCGAGTGCAGTGAGCGCAACGCGGCGCAGCAGCAGTCGATCTGGTCGGAGTACCAGGAGCTCTCCGATCGGATGACCGATGCGGCGCGTGAGGCTGAAGCAGAAGGGGCGCGTGAGCTTGGCGCAGCGGGTGGAGCGGACGCTGCAGCCGCTCGGGCAACGGAATCAGGTGACCAGAGCAGGACAGGAACTGGAGCGGTCAGTCCCCACGAACTCCTTGAGTCGCTTGAGCGTGACCAACAAGCCTTGCTCGATCGATGGGCGGCGCTGCACAATGAATGCTGGCAGGATGTGAGCACAGCGATGGCGTGCGAGGTGGAGCATGAAGTCGCTCTGTTCACTGCGCTGTCGCCGCGCCTGACGCCGATGCAGCGCATGACCTGGCGGCGGGCTGTGGCCAACGAACTGAGCGTGCCGGATGACCGAAGTCTTGGTGTGGAGCAGTTCGCGCTCGCGTTGCTGCGGGCGCCGGGGGTCGATCAGCCCTTGCGCGACCGGATCATGACCGCGCTGACGATGTGGGCCGAAGAGGATGGTGCGGCGCAGGTGGCCATGTTCCGAACGGGCGGCGAGCGTCAAGCAGAGCAGTACCGCTGGCGTTTCGGTTCGAACGAGCAGTCGGCGGCGACGCTCGCCTTCACAGAGGGAACGGCTGTGCGTGAAGAACGAGCCGAGCGCGCGAAGGCTGCGCTTGCGGCGATGGTTTCATCGCAGCTCGGCGAAGAGGCCGTCGGCGCTGGGATGGCGGCGCTTGAGCAGTCCGCAGCCGAGGGTCAGAAGGTCGAGTTCGTCCTTGGCGAGGGACCGGAAGAGCCACAAGCCGATGACGATCGGGACCAATCGATGGATCCAGTCGGCGTCGCCCATCGGGCACGACCCACGCTGGTCCTTCTCGATCAGTTCATCGAAGCGTGCTCGATTCCTCAGGCGAAGGCTGACTCAATGCGAGCGTTGTTCGCGACCCATGAGTCGATCGTCGCAGCGATCGCCGATGGTGAGCTCGCGGCGCTGCGTGGGGAAGCGCAGATTGACCTCATGGAGCGGGTCAAGACGATGGACCTTGGTAGCGCGATGGCAGCCGTCGATGCCTACGCCGAGCAGGTCAGAGCGGAGGGTGCGCGGGTCCATGAGGCCGATGACGCCTTCTGGACTGCGCTGGGGGAACTTGCCGGCGAGAGCGTGCCTGACTTCGCGGTGGCGATGCGGGTGAGCGCGGGGCTCGCGCCGACTGACGGGGGATGGGCGGCTGTGCTCTCTCCCATTCCAGGCGATCCCGTCCGTGTTGCGATTCGGTGCGTGTCCGGCGATGCGCAGCGGCGTGCGGTACTCGCCGCCGTCGCAGCGATCGAAGCGTCCGAGGCCGCCTCGCGGGCTTCCATTCAAACCATCATGGACGACATCTGGGCCGATTGGATGCGCAGTTCACTGCACTGGCAAGCGCGCGCAGATGTGAGTGACGAGGACCGTGCAGCGTTCGGCGAGGCCAGTCGTGTGCAATATGCCGAACGGATGGAGCGCCACGAGCGAGCGAATCGCGAGCGTGAGGCGTTGCGCGCTTCGCTGGTGCGTGACCTTGAAGGCGTCGTGGGTGCGCCACATGTGTGGCCACTTCGCCGAGCCCTCGCCGCGCAGGCCGCGCCCAATGGATTCCGAGATCGACAGCGAGTCATGCCAGTCCTCGATGGACTGCTCGCGGATCCCGCGCTTCCCGGCGGCGTGCGTGCGGATGCGCTCGGACTCAAGGATGACCTCGAGCCTGAACTTCGCCGCGCCGAGGAGCGATTGCTTGAATCGATGGATGCTCTTGTTCGGGAGGGGACGAAGGCGAGTCAGTGGGTCGATCAGAGTGTCGCGGTCCACGCCACATTGTGGAGTTGGTGGCTTCGCGACGAAGTCGAACGCCGTTGCGCTGAACGGCTCCGGCGGCTGGTGCCGGTCGGTGTGCTCCCGGACGCGACCCTGCGACCCATTCGAGAGGTGGAGCGTGGTCGCTACGGGATGTAGCCTTCGGTCATGAATCTTGCTGCGGAGTTCCTCGGCACAGCGCTCTTGGTGTTGCTCGGCAATGGCGTGGTTGGCAATGTGCTTCTTTCGCGCACGAAGGGGCATGTCCCCTCGTCGCAGACTGGTGGCTTCTTCATCATCACGGTGGGGTGGGGGCTCGCGGTCTTCATTGCTGCGTACTGCGCTGCGTTCCTTGGCGGACCTGCTCACCTGAATCCCGCGGTGAGCATCGGCATGTCCGCCATGGGTTTGGTGGCGCGCGATGACTGCGTTCGCTTGTGCCTTGCGCAGATGACCGGCGGCATGTTCGGCGCGTTCCTCGTGTGGATGCTCTACCTGCCGCACTGGCGCCTGACCGAGGACCCACGAACCAAGCTCGCGGTGTTCTGCAATGCGCCGGCCGTCCGCGCGCTGGCAAGCAACCTGCTGGTCGAAGGGATCGCCACAGCGGTGCTTGTGTTCGGGATCCTCTGCCTGAAGGAGGCGCAGGGCACGATGGACGATGGCCGCGTGATCGCACTGGATCTGGGTGCGATCGGGGCATTGCCCGTGGGATTGCTCGTCTTCGCTGTCGGGCTGGGACTTGGTGGACCGACGGGGTACGCGATCAATCCGGCGCGCGATCTGTCTCCGCGCCTGATGCACGCGCTCCTGCCGATTCCCGGCAAGGGACCAAGCGACTGGGGCTACGCATGGATCCCCGTGGCTGGCTCGGTCGGTGGCGCGTTGGTCGCCGTGGCGATCTTCGAGGCCATCGCTCCCGTAGGTGGATGATGATGCTTCGCTCAAACGAGTGCACGCGAGCCGCGGGCGGTATGCGTCCCACGCTCGTCGTCGCTGCGGTGCTGGCGAATCTTGTGGTTGGGGCGGCCGTGAACGCGATGCCGGTGCAGGCACCGCAGTCGTCGCCGCAGGCACCACAGTCGTCGCCGCAGGCACCATCGGAGCCCAAGCAGGAAGTTCCGTTCCCTCTGCGGTTTGGTCTGCGGAGCCAAGCGCTCGCGCAGAAGCAAAGCGTGGTCAATCAGGTTGTGCTCGTTCCCGATGGCGCGACGTTTCTCGATGAGATTCAGCAGTGGACGATCGATCGTCGATGGCCCGTGCTGATTGAGGACGATCACCTCACGCCGATCTTCTTGCAGGCGTTCGGCACCGAGCGTGTCTTCCGTCGACCATCGGTTGGCGACATGCCGCCCGTCGAGGCACGACACGCGGCGATCGAACGCGCCGCTGTGCAGACATGGACGCCCGACGCGGTGACCATGAAGGATGCGCTCGCTGCGCGCGGGGTTCCGTCGATCGGCGTCGTGCTCTATGACCCGGCTGACGCGGCGTGGCCAGCTGCAGTCGCACTTGCCGCTGGACGGGGGCAGGTGCTCGTGCCGCTTGCGGGCAACTGGGGTGCGCCGAACGATCAACTCGACCCCGGACAAACCACGGCGCTGTGCGATGCGGTGCGGGATGCAGTGGCTGCGACCGGCTTGATGTGGAATGGACTGGGCGACGATGTTGACGCCGTCACGATCTGCCGTTCAATGGCGGGCAAGGGCACGCCTGGCGAGCGCGTCGAGTTTGCGTCGCCGTTTGGTCCGGCGCGGCGCAATGAACCGATCGCGACGACTGATGCGCTGTGTCGCATCGCCGAGGGCCGAACGCCCCGGCGTTGGGCGATCGCCGGTTGGATCTTCGGTTCCGAATCGCGAAGCGCGTACGCGGCGATGTGTTCGCTCTTCCTCGCGCAGAAGACGGCTTGGTTGAATGACTGTCCGGCGTATCCGTCGAATGCTGGAGCGCGTCTGTACGAGGTGGGCGAGGCGACGAGCTTGCTCGGCAAGGCGGGTTTTTCGGCCCAGACGATCCGCTTCGTCCCCGGCGGCCTCACCTCGTGGCGTCAGCGCGCCGCCGCAGGTTGGTCGCCGGACCTTGAGTTCATCAACTCGATGGGCAATCTCGATACGTTCACAATTCTGAACGATCAGGACACCGGCGTGCGCGAGATTCCCGCCATCACGCGCCCGATGGGGCTGCACATGATCCACTCGTTCAGCCTTGCGGCGCCCGAGTCGCCGATCTGCGTGGGCGCACGATGGCTCGACCACGGCGTCTTCGCGTATGTGGGCTCGGTCCATGAGCCGATGTTGAACGCGTTCGTTCCGCCGCCACTGGTCGCGCAACGGCTGGCGCTCGGGGTGCCGCTGCTCGTGGCGGGTCGGTGGCTTGAAGGTGAAGGGGATCGGTGCTGGCGCGTGCAGACGATCGGCGACCCGCTCTGGACGCCGTCGCCGGGATTGCTTCGGGGGGCGCTCCTTCCCGCCCAATCGCGCGAGGGACTGATCGACCTGAAGTTGGCAGCAGTCGATGCGATCAAATCGATGGATGCTGCGCCGACAGGCGCGAATGCCCTGGCCGCGATGCGATGCGTCAGCCGCGTGGGGCGGCCCGCGCTGTCAGGCCGCGTGTGGGAGAACGCGATGAAGGCGGGCGTGGCCAAGGAGTCCGCGCCCGCAGCGTTGACGCCTCTCTTCCTGTGGGGCAATCTTGATGCGGTCGCCCAGGCGATCGAGCTGATCGAACATCCGACGCTGAACCAACTCGATCTTCTGTGGACGCTTGCGGCCGCGCCGCTTGAGGCCGGACAGGTTTCCAATCGCGCCACGATCGAGACGCTCGTTCGCCATCCGCGTGTCCCGCGCGCGTGGCATGACATGGCGACGGTGCGGCCGAACGCAATTCGCGTGATGGGCAACGACGCCTATGTCGCGTTGAATCGAAGCGTGCTCCTGTCGCTCGACGCCGACGAGCGAGCCGGCGTGCTCGCGCATCTGAAGTGAGTGCGCGATGGGATCGGCGCCTCGACGACTGGGCGTGGTTCACTTGCGCGGCTGGTCGAGGATCCGCGTCTTCACATCTTTGGGAGCGAAATCGAAGCGCTCGCGGCATGCGGCGTCGCCGATCGCACACTCCATCGTTCGCTCGGTGAGCGCGACCAGGCCAGGGAACGCCGGATGCAGTCGATCGCGTTGCATGAGCGGACCCTGCTTCTTCGGATCCCACTGCACAGATCCAACGCGGACTGGCTCGCTGGAACGAGTTTCGTCGAGCACGTGCGCCAGGCTGAGGATGCGCACGAGCGGCTTGTCCTTTGCCCAGTCGGCGAGGCGTTCATTGAGCCGAGTGAGCGTTGCGTCCTGAGGCAACTGCATCGCAGCCAGCATCCGGCCCTTGGCGGCGCGCATGTCCGGCAGGTTGCCGACGACCAATGGAATGCCCGCAGCGACGACGCGATCCAGTTGCGCAAGGCCGAGTTCGAAGAGCGACGCTCGGTCATCTTCGGATCGGATCGGCGACTTGCCGATGCCCCCGCCGCCGTACGCGTACCAGAAGAGGAAGTCCGCGCCGATCAGCAGCGTGGGCTTGACGGCGAGGGCGCGAGAGATCTCATCTTCGCCGCGAACGATTGGGTCGCTGAAGAACATGCCCGTGGCGTAGTGCGCGACGAGCTCGGTCGTTCCGGGTTTCGCGGCAGCGAGCAGCACATCGCGAAGGTCAACGAGTTCGGCCTTGAACGGCGTCGCGCTGCCGTTGCTCACGGCGACGCCGAAGCCGTCACTTGCACTCGCGCCGACGATGGCGATGCGCTTGGTGACCGATGGTTCGAATGGCGCTGAGGGGGAGTTCGGTGCGCTTGGCGCGTTTGATGCGTCCGGCGCGTCCAGCGCGTCCAGCGCGTCCGGCGCGCTTGGCGCGTTCGGTGCGCTTGTTGCGCTCGGTGCGTTCGGCGCGCTTGTTGCGCTCGGTGCGTTCGACACGGCTGCGGGCTGTCCGTCAGCGCGAAGCGCGCGCACGGGCGCCGCGCCGGCGACGACGACTGCCAAGCACGCGCTCCACCAGAGGGTGCGCGGAAGCCAGGCATTGGCCGCGTGCGAGATCATGGATCCATCCTACGCACGCACGCCGTCGAGACGGAAACATGTTCGACCTGCAGGTTCTTCGTGCGCTGTTGCACAGCTCTTCTCGCGCTCGTCCTTGCGCTTCCTCGGGTCCCTGCTGCGCGGACGCGCGCGCTCTTCATCCGTCGCTCGGCAGGGCGAGCACCCGCCATCAAGTGTCTTCGTCCGCGCCGCCTTCGCGATTCCCGGAGCCGCGAATCATGGGGCCCCTCGGTCGCTCCGGACGAGCGCAGCCTGGACGAACGGCTCAAGCCACGCGAAGAGCCCAACTTCTGCAATCTTGACCCCCGAAAGTGACTTCGGAGTGATGTCAACGAGGAGTTTTCTGCATGAAGGCGTTCACCGCGATGGACTCGGTCCTGCGGCCGTCGCGGATCAAGAGTCGCGCGACGAATCAGCCTTGAGTTCAGTGTGAATGACGCGCGCGACGATTCAGTCTGCGGCCGTCGCGGAAAAGGGGCGCGGCATGCCTCGCCGAGCGAGTTCCGCAGCCTGCGAGGAAAGCTGGCGCGCAGTGCCAGTCAGTGACCACAGAGTGACTTCCGCGCCAGTTTCTGAGCAGGCGAGGACTGTCTGAGCGAACGAGGCATGCCGCGACCAAAGGGAGCGACGGCCGCGGACGCGCGATGCGAAGGCGGCGCGACACGCCGGCGCCCAAAGGAGCGACGGTCGCAGGTGATGTGTGCCACGCGAGCGACGGCCGGTGGGCCTCGCGGTCAGGCCAGGCCGAGCGCGCTCGCCATCGTCTGGCCGAGGTCGGCCGGGCTCATGCTGACATGAATTCCGCACTCAGCCATGACCTTGAGCTTGGCCTCGGCGGTGTCATCAGCGCCGCCGATGATCGCGCCGGCATGGCCCATGCGCTTGCCCTTGGGCGCGGTGCGCCCGGCGATGAAGCCAGCGACCGGCTTGGTCATGTTGTCCTTGATCCATCGCGCGGCCTCGACTTCGGCGCTGCCGCCGATCTCGCCGATCATGATCACGCCGTCGGTCTGCGGATCCGCGTTGAACATCTCGAGCACATCGAGGAAGTCGAGTCCCTTGACCGGGTCACCGCCAAGACCCACGCATGTCGATTGCCCGATGCCGCGCACCGAGCACTGCCACACGGCTTCATAGGTCAGCGTGCCGCTGCGGCTCACAATGCCCACAGCCTTTCCAGTCTTCGCGTCGCGTCGATGCATGTGGATGTAGCCGGGCATGATGCCGATCTTGCATCCACCCTCGAAGCGATCACCCACGCGGTAGCCCGGAGTGATCACGCCGGGGCAGTTCGGTCCGACGAAGATCGTGCCCGGGTAACCCGCGAGCCGCGCCCGAGTGCGGACCATGTCTTGCACCGGCACGCCCTCGGTGATGGCGATGATCGTCTTGATGCCAGCATCGGCGGCTTCGAGGATCGCATCGGCGGCGAACGGCGGCGGCACGAAAATCATGCTCGCGGTCGCACCCGTGTCGCGAGCGGCCTGCGCGACGGTGTCAAAGATCGGGAGGCCGTTGGCGTCCTTCTGACCGCCTTTGCCGGGCGTCGTTCCGCCGACCATGCGCGTGCCATATTCGAAGCAGCCCTTGGTATGGAACGCACCGGCTGAGCCGGTGATGCCCTGGCAGATGACCCGAGTGTTGCCGTCGATCAGGATGGACATGGGAGGAAGAGGATAGCAACGACGGTCTGGTCGCGGCCGCGCAGGAACTGGCCGGATCCGCTGTAATGCCGTGTTCCATGGCCACCAAGAAGCCGCTGACCTACAAGGATGCTGGTGTCGACATCGATGCCGGTGACGAAGTCGTCGATCTGATCAAGCCGATCGTTCGGCGCACATACTCACCGCGCGTGCTCGGTCAGCACGGCAGCTTCGCGGGCATGTTCCGACTCTTCGGCGAAGGACTCTTCCGCAAGCAGTACCGCGATCCCGTGTTGGTGGGTTGCACGGACGGCGTGGGCACGAAGGTCATGATCGCCGCCGAGCGCAAGGTCTACGACACGGTCGGGATCGACTGCGTGGCGATGAACGTGAACGATCTCATCGTGCAGGGCGCCGAGCCACTCTTCTTCCTTGACTACCTCGGACTTTCGCGCATTGCGCCGAAGGACACGGCGGCGATGATCGAAGGCGTCGCCAAAGGATGCGAGCAGGCCGGCTGCGCGCTCATCGGCGGCGAGTGCGCCGAGATGCCGGACATCTATCGACAGGGTGACTTCGACATTGCGGGATTCTGCGTGGGCGTCGTCGATCACAAGCGGATCATCACGAGCAAGCTCGTGCGCAAGGGCGATGTCGTCATCGGACTGGCGGCCAGTGGCGTGCACAGCAACGGCTACTCGCTCGTGCGCCGCATCGTGAAGGATGCGCGGCTCGACATGGATCGTGTGTATCCCGAACTTGGTCGCAAGCCGCTGTGGACCGTGCTGCTCGAACCGACCCGGATCTACGCGAAGCCGATCGTGAAGTTGCTTGCTGGCTACCGACGCAAGATGGTCATCAGCGGCATGGCGCACATCACCGGCGGCGGGCTGCCCGGCAACGCCTGTCGCGCGCTGCCGAGCCATTTGGATTGCGTGATCGACCGCTCGTCCTGGACGCCCAATCCGATCTTCCCGTTCTTGCAGCAGCACGGCGGCATCGAGGACGAGGAAATGTTTCGCGTTTTCAACATGGGCATCGGCTATGTGCTCTTCGTGCGGCCTGACTTTGCAAAGGCCGTCGTGACGAAGCTCAAGCGCATGGGCGAAGAGCCCGCGGTGATCGGTGCGATTGAGAAGGGCGCCGGCGAGGTCCGCTGGAAGGACTGAGCGCGCGGATTCACGCGCCGTCCCGGCGGCGCTGGCTCACGCGCCGTCCCAGCGGCGCTGGTTCACGCGCCGTCCCAGCGGCGCTGGCGCTTCTTTTCGCCGTCGCGCTTCTTGGACTCGAGTCGGCGTTCGATCGAGCCGCGCGTGGGCTTCGTCTTGCGGCGCACCTTCGGCGGGATGCTCGCCCGCAGCACGAGTTCACGCAGGCGCTCGAGGCACGCATCCTTGTTTGCCTTCTGTGATCGATGCTCCTCGGCGGTGAACCGCAGCGTGTCGCCATGCACCAAGTGGGACCCCGCCGCGTCGCACAGTCGCGTCATCGCGCGCTCGTCAAGTCCATGGATCGACGCGAGCGTCACCATGAGCTCGGCACGAGAGTGCACTTTGTTCACATTCTGTCCGCCGGGCCCGCCGCTGCGGCTGAACGAGAAGTCCAGGCCAGCCGGATCGATCCACGCGCGCGGGCCGCAGTCGAACGCGTTGCCGGGACGCGCGGGGCGCCGGGGAGGTTGAGCACCAGGCTCAGGACGCGGGAACATGGCGGCATTCTTGCAGGCCCGGGATAGCCTTGCACTGTGGATCCCGTCGCCATCACGATCGTCGCGACCCTGCTCGCCCAGTCCAACGGAGCAACTCCCGATTCCTCCGCGTCCGCGAAGTCGCACACGAGCAGCGCACCCAGTTCACATGTCGCTCCCGCGTCTGTCGAGCCAGTCAGCCCTGCCGCGCAGGGTGCACCCGCGGCCAGCGCACCAGCCGCACCAGTTGTTCCGCCCGTCGTGTCAAGCAGCGCACCACACTTCGACTTCGCGGCGCGCGCGTGGTTTGCGCGCCTCAATGCCACCATCAACGCGCCGTC
Organism: Phycisphaerae bacterium; assembly: GCA_016873315.1. Taxonomy (GTDB): domain Bacteria; phylum Planctomycetota; class Phycisphaerae; order Phycisphaerales; family SM1A02; genus SYIB01. The sequence goes on from VGXL01000001.1 coordinate 52,555, forward strand.
GTCGGCGCCGCCAGTCACCATCGAAGACGACTTCGACCTCGATGACTCTCAAGTCGTTCCGTTGCTGACGGCGACCGCGCGATGGGACGCGTTAGCCTTGGTCGTCAATGGCTTCTGGTCCTCGACCGACGGAACGACCACCGCACCATCGGCCGGACAATTCGGCTCGGTGGTCTTCGGCGCGGGCGATGCTCTCTCATCTCGCGCTGATGCATGGGGCGTTGCAGGCGATGTTGTCGTCACCTTCTACCGGCCGTACGCAGCAGACCGACATCCGTGGACGGGGGAGGATGCACCCGCGGGTGCCAAGCCGCCGTTCGCCGACCTTCGACTCAACGGTCTCGTCGGCGGGCACGCGGTCTCGTATGAGCAGTCCGTGACCGATGTGACGACGGCCGCGAGCGACTCGATCGATCTCTCGGTGATCACGCCCGTCATCGGCGGTGGCATCGAGCTCGATCTTGATCTGCGACGCAGGGTGGACTGGCTCGGGCACCTTCGCATCGCTGCGACCGCTGGTTGGGGACCAGGCGTCGAGTCAGGTGATTCGCTCTGGTTCGTGCGCGCGGACCTTTCCTTGGAAGTCTTGCACAATCTGGCCATCACGGGTGGGTACCGCTTGCTCAACTGGGACGCCGCGGGCGGTGGGAACTCGATGAGCGGCAGCCTGCAGGGGCTCGTGGCTGGCATCGAGCTTCGCTTCTGAGCACGGGTGCACGCGTGACCAAGAAGAAGACGACTCCTACGCCGCTCACGCCGCTCGGCCGCGCGGCGATCCGACGCTCGCTGCTCACGGTGCTGCCGGATCGACTTGCACGGGGTCGGCTCTCTCGCGCGCACTTGGCGCAGCCGATCGTGGTTCGATCGGTGCCAGTCTTCCTGCCGGGTGCGCCTGACGCGCTGCATGGGATGCGCATTGCGCACTTGAGCGACTTCCATGTGGGCGGTCTCATTCCGGTCGAACGCGCGCTTGAGGCGATCGAGTTGGCGCAGGCGGAAGCTCCCGATCTGGTCGCCTGCACAGGCGATGTCGTCGATCTTGAACTCGCTGGATGCGAGCCTGTGTTCAAGGCACTCGGACGCATGAAATCTCGTCTGGGCACGCTGATGGTGTTGGGCAACCACGATCATCTTGAGCACGCGGAGTCCGTCGTCCGTCTGGCGCGGCGCAGCGGTGTTCGCGTGCTTCGCGATGAAGTGGCGCGCCTGCCGTCAGGACCGATGGTGGCGGGGCTTGATTGGACCGCGGGCGTTCGCGATGCGCAGAAGCGGCTCAAGGCGATGCTCGATGGGCGTCTGGAGTTGCCGCCGATTCTGCTCGCGCATCATCCGGCGGCGTTCCGTGCGGCGGTGCAGCACGGCATTCCCCTGACGCTCTCTGGGCACACTCATGGGTTGCAGGTGGGGATCACGCGCGGTGCCGGCGATCGGAGCCGACCGGCCAAGGGCCGATCTCTGCATGACGGGCTCTATCACCTTGGCTCAAGTTCGGTGTTCGTCACGCGCGGCGTGGGGAGTTGGTTCCCGCTGCGCGTGAACCGTCCTGCCGAAGTGGCGATCTTGGATGTTCGGGTGCGCTGAGAGGCGCACTCTTGCGCGGTGCCGGTGCTCTCAGAGCCCGATCGCCCGCGCAATGAGCAGGCCGACGCAGAAGCTGCCGGCGGCCGCGATGATCTTGCGAAGCATGTGATGGATGTTGTACTGCTGCATGGTGCTCTCCTCCGCGCGCCCTGGCGTGCGGCCCAAACCGTCCGATTCAGCGTGGGACGATGCAAGCGACACCATGGGTTTTTCAGCACTCAGTCAGCGAAGTTGCTTCTCGAGGACCTCGAAGTAGAGGTCCGGCCGTCGCGGCAGGCCATTGCGGGGCTCCCCGTACGGGAACGGTTCGCGCTCGCCGGTGGGCTGATAGCCCCGTCGCGCGTACCAGGCAATGAGCTCCACACGCTGACCAATGACGGTCATCCGTGCTCGGTTGAGGCCCAGGTCTTCTTGGATCACGCGCTCGGCCTCGGCAAGGAGTTGGCGCCCTAGGCCGTCACGCTGGCGGGTCGGTTCCACCGACACCATGCCGATGTAGCCGTAGCCCGATCCCCGATCAATGCGTACGCACGCGACGAGCTCGCCATCCAGAAACGCCAACCTGACGCGCGAATCCTGTCCGTGCACGAGCTCGCCGATCTCGCGCGCGTCGGTGCGCTGACCGTCGAGAAGGTCCGCTTCCGTGGTCCATCCTGCGCGACTGACCTCGCCGCGGTACGCCCGTTCGACAAGCGCAACCACGCACGCCACGTCCTCGGGGCACGCGTCGCGAAAGACCGGCATGACGCCCATGGCGTTCGTCAGGCGTAGTGGCGGCCGAATCGATTCGCCAAGAAGGCGTCGAGGCCGATCTGTTCCTGCCGCACAAAGCCCTTGGTCGGCACGGTGCCGTCCTTGAGCATGTCCACGACGGCGCAGATGCCTGCAGCGGTCGTGACCTGGATTGCAGTCCAGTGACGACCGCCGATCTCGCGGCTGAGCACGGTGCGCGCCCAGGTGCGGTCCATGAAGCGGCCGCCGCGCTGGCCGGTCGCGCTGACGAAGATCACCACTTGATCGTCATCGGTGCCGGGCACGGCGCGCTCAAGGATCGCCTTGAGTTCTTCGCGATGTTCGATGAAGCGAAGATCATTCAGGAGGAAGCGCATCTGTTCTGCATGGCCGGTGAAGCGAATCGTCTTGTAGTTCAGGTTGCGCACCGTGCCGCGCAGCGAGTCCGCCAGCGTGCCCAGTCCGCCAGAGGTGTTGAACGCCTCGTATTCGCAGCCCTCGATGTGCAGGCGCTCGACTTGTTCCAGCGGCGGGACCAGACACATCTGCCCGTCGACGAGCGCTTCGCAGGGATTGCAGTACTCGTTGACCAGTCCATCGGTCGACCAAGTCAGGTTGTACTGAAGCACATTGCTCGGGGTTCGCGGCAGGGCGCCCACGCGCATGCGCACGGTGTCGACGCTGTCGAGTTCACGCAGCAAGGAGTGCGCCACGATCGTGATGAAGCCCGGCGCGAGGCCGCATTGAGGAATGAACGCCGACGAGGCGCCCTGGCTCAACTGCATGACCTTCTTGGTGACGGCAACATCCTCGGTCAGGTCGAGGTAGTGGCAGCCCGCGTCCTTCGCGGCCTGCGCGATGCCAACATTGCAGTTGAAGGGCGCGCAGCTCACGACGGCCCACGCGCCCTTGAGGAATGCAGCGAGTTCGGACGGGCTGCTGAAGTCCACGCGACGACCGTCGATCCGCTCGTCGCGAGCAACCGAGAGAGCGCTTGGTTCGTGGACATCGCCGATGCGCACGGTGTAGTCACCGCACGAGGCGAGGAAATGGGCGGTCATGCGGCCGATCTTGCCGGCTCCGAGAATGGCGACGTGGTGGGACATGGTCGTGGGTCGTGGTGTGGGGTCAGTGGTCAGGGAATGGGTCAGACAGGAATCGTCGCGAGTTCGCCGCGAACCTCGTTGATGAGGCTCGCCATGGTCTCGGGTCCGAAGTCAAACTTGAGTCCGGCGGACTCAAAAAGTTCCGGCAGCGGTCGGCTTGCGCCGAGCGCGAGCGCGCGCTTGTAGGCATCGAGCGCAGCACCAGGGTTGCGACGCGCCTGCAGCCAAAGTTGCAGCGCGCCGAGTTGCGCGATGCCGTACTCGATGTAGTAGAAGGGGCTCTGGAAGAGGTGCCCTTGGCGCTGCCACGCGGTCTCGAGTGCGCGCTCGCAGCCGGCCCACGACACATCGGCGCCGAAACGCTTGTTGAGGTGGAGCCAGTACGCGGTGCGATCGGAGCGCGTGTGCGTCGGGTGCGTGTAGACCCAGTGCTGGAACGCGTCGATCGTCGCGATCCACGGCAGCAGCGTGGCCAGACCTTCGAGCAACTCGCGGCGATGGCGACCAGCATCTTGCTCGGAGTAGAAGTGCCCCAGGTGCGGGAAGGTGAGCAGTTCCATGCTCATCGAGGCGACTTCCGCAAACTCGATCGGGCTGCCGCGGTAGGCGACCAACGGGTCGTGTGAGCAGAGCATGCTGTGGAAGGCGTGCCCAGCCTCGTGCACCATCGTGACGAGGTCGCGCTGCAGGCCAGCGGCGTTCATGAAGATGAACGGCTTGCGGCTGGCTTGACGCTGGTACTGGTAGCCACCGGGCTGCTTGCCCTGACGGCTCTCCAGGTCAAGGCAATCGCCCGTGCGCATTGAATCGAACAGCGGACCAAGCCCGCCACCCATGTCGTGAAAGACGCGGCTGCATCGATCGACGAGTTCATCAGCGGTCTCGAACGGACGAAGCGCTGAGCGCCCGTGCACATCGACCTTCAGGTCCCACGGGCGCAGCGTGTCGAGCTTCAGGCTGGTGCGACGCTCCTCGTTGAGTTGCCGCATCAGAGGCACGCAGACCTGCTCGCATGCCGCATGGAAACGCTCGCAATCGGCGGGCGTGTAGTCGAAGCGATGCATGCGCTGGTGCTGGTAGTCGCGGTAGTTGTCGAAGCCGGCGTTGAGCGCCATGCGGTGTCGCTGCGCCACGAGGCGGTCATAGATCCCATCGATCGCGTCAGCATCCTGCAAGCGCCGATCGGTCACGGAGCGCCAGCTGGCCTCGCGCACGCTTCGGTCGGTCACTTCGAGATAGCGCGCCATCTGCGGCAGCGTCTGCTTCTTTCCGTCGAACTCGACTGCCATCGCGCCCGAGATCTGGCTGTACTGCTGCTCGAGCTTGGTGCACTCAGTCTGGATCTCGACGTTGTCGGGTCGGAAGAGCTTGACTTCTTGGCGCAGACCGCGGAGCAGCACGCCGTAGCGCTGCTGGTCCAGGTCCTTCGTGAACGGGCAGTCGACGATGCGACGGTCGAGCTCGAAGCCGATCCGCTTGAGATGCGGATCAACATCCTGCACGAAGTCGAGGAAGGCCTTGCGACGCTCTTCGCTTTCGGTGTCGCAGGTCATCGCGATGTACAGGTTCGCTTCGGTCTCGGCAACCATCGCGTCCAGATCGCTGCGGTCAAGGAGCAGCCGCGCGAGGCAACCCGAACACTTCAGTGGTCGATCGATGAGCGCGCGATACAGCGGCTCAAGTTGGGGCCACGACGAGGCGTCGAGCCCGGCGGGGACGAAGGTGCTCGGTGCGGAGGCCGCGGTACTGCAAGGGGTCGTCATGGTGGTCGATTCCGAAGCGGCGAAGTGTACGCATCCCGGCCAGCTCGCCCGACCGCGTTATCCGCAGGTGCGGCGCGCCGGCGGGGGGTTCCGGACGATTCCAGCGGGCCCGGCGACCTGAGTCGCGACCGCTTTCACGGCGGCCTCGTTCACGACGATGCGCGCCACATGCTCGGCATGAATCGGATCGTCGCAGACGAGGAAGAGGCTACTGCCGCTTCCACACACATGGACGGGCAGGTGGCTGACCTCGGCGATCTCATCCATCGCGCGCCGCACGGCATCGCTCGACTCGCGAGCAGGAGTTGCAAGGTCGTTGAAGGGTTGGTGTGCACGAAGTCGATCGGTCGCAGCCAACGCTCTGACGCGCGCATCTTCGGGTGCTCCCGCATCGGGTCGCAGTCGATCGAACAGTCGATAGACGGTCGGGGTCGGGCAGTGCGCTTGGGGGAAGCAGAGCACCAGATGCACGAGCGGGACATCAGGCATCGCATCGACACGCTCACCCACGCCGGACACGATCGCTGAGCCGCCCTGGACGAGGAACGCAACATCACTGCCGAGGTCGGCGGCGATCGATCGAAGGGCGTCGTTGCCAAGCCGAAGGTCGAAAAGCGCATCGAGCCCGCGCAAGACTGCGGCAGCATTGCTGCTTCCACCGCCGAGTCCGCCGCCGACGGGAATGCGCTTCTCGACGCGCACGCGCACCGGAAGTTGCCGCCCGACGGCGCGCTCGATTGCGGCGTGCGCTTTCCATGAGAGATCGCTGCGGAGTGGCCAGTCCAAATCCGGCGTGTGCGGCGCATCGGTCGCCCACACATTGGCAAAGAGAGAACTGCTGCCCGGATCGCGTCGACGCAGGTAGATCGAGTCGCCCCAGCCGAGCGTGACCATCCAGGACGACAGTGGGTGAAACCCATCCGGGCGCGGTGCGCCCACGCTCAACGCCAGGTTGAGCTTTGCAGGAGCGTGCACGAGCAGGTCGTCATCCATGGAACGGAGCATGGTAGGCCCTACACTTCACGACTCATGCTCTGGCAACCACCGCTGCCTGAACGCTATCGATCGATGGAGGAGGGTGCGCTCGCGGCGGCCATCTCCGCGCGGCGCACCGAGCTCGGCGCGCGCGTGTTGATTCTGGGCCATCACTATCAGCAGGACTCGGTCGTGCAGCACGCGGACCTGACTGGCGACAGCCTGAAGCTGTCGCAGATGGCTGCGGTCGAAGCGCGTCGGCGCGGGAGCGAGTCGCTCATCTTCTGCGGTGTGCACTTCATGGCCGAGACCGCGGACATCGTCACCGATGGCAAGGTCAATGTCATCCTTCCGGATCTCGGTGCCGGATGCAGCATGGCCGACATGGCCGCGTGGGATGACACCGTGGCCTGTTGGGAGGCGATCGCTGCGGCGCACGCCGGCGAGCGCGTACGCGTAGTTCCGATCACCTATGTGAACAGCTCGGCGGCGATCAAGGCCTTTGTGGGACAGCGTGGCGGCGCGTGCTGCACGAGCAGCAACGCTCATCTGGTCTTCGATTGGGCGCTTCGCGGCGGCGAGCGTCCGCTTGAGCAGGGCGAGCGGGTCAAGCTCCTGTTCCTTCCGGATCAGCATCTGGGTCGCAACACCGCGAAGTCGCGCGGTTTCGTGACTGAAGTCGATGCTGCGGCGGATCCATCACTGTCGGCGCAGTGCGCGCTGTGGCAACCGCGCAAGACTGGCGGCGGACTCTCGGTGAAGCACCTGCACGATGCCGAGGTCGTGCTCTGGGCCGGCCACTGCAGCGTGCACAAACTCTTTCGGCCTGAACATGTCGCATGGATCCGCGAGAACGAGCCCGGCATGAAGGTCATCGTGCACCCTGAGTGCTGCCAAGAAGTGGTCGACCTAGCGGACCTGAAGGGCTCGACCGAATTCATCATCCAAGCGATCGAGGCTGCGCCGGCGGGTTCGCGGTTCGCCGTCGGCACCGAGACTCATCTGGTCAACCGCCTCGCCGCGCGTGCGGCGAACCGCGGCGTCGAGGTGCGGATCCTCTCGGACTGCCAGTGCCTGTGCACGACGATGTACCGCATCGACCAGGCACATCTGCTCTGGGCGCTCGACGAACTTGCGCAGGGCCGCGTGGTCAATCGCGTGTCGGTCCACAACGAAGCGCGCGCGTTGGCGCGGCTGGCCATCGATCGCATGCTCGCGCTGGTTCCCGCCGCGGCGCGCGCACCGGTCGCCGTGGACTGATCGAACCCGCAGTTCGTGAGTCCGTACGATCCGTCCATGAGCAGGGGAGCCTTGTCATCACGCCGGGTCGGCAAGCTGGTGATCGCCTTGAGCGTTGTGGCGATCGTCGCCGTGGTGTTGGTGGGCTTCGCGCCAAGCATCGTCAGCGCGACGATCCTTCCCGGCATCATTCGTGATGAGCTCGCACCGCATCTTCGCGGCACAGTGCAGGTGGTCAATGCGAAGGCGAGTTGGTCTGGCCCGCAGCTCGTGCATGTTCGCATCAATGGCGAGCACGACATGATCGACGCCACCGTCACAGTGAACAACAGCCTGTCTGCCCTCATTCGGTCGAGTGAGTCGCTCGACCTGAACCTAGGTCTGACGGTAGAGACCGCCTCGCGCGACGATGGATCGATCACCTTGCTCGAGTTGTTCCAAGCGGACTCCGCAGCGACTTCATCGGGCGGTCGTACGGGTCCGAGCCAGACTTCCGAACCGGCGTCGCTGCCAAGCCTCCTTCGCGGCGCGAGAGTTTCGCTCGATCCACTGGCGATCGTCATCAAGCCGCTCGGTGCGGGCAGCATGGTGCGAGTGGATGGGGCGACGGCGACGGTCACGCTCGACGGCAACGACGCGACGGTGAAGGCCACAGGGTCCACGTCGATCGGCACCGAGCATGGATCGTTCGAGATCGATGCGACGCTGCGTGATCTCGTCGGTCGCGATGGTGTGCTGTCGCCAACGACGGCGGGGATGGAACTCACCGCGAAGGCCACGGCGGTACCAGTCTCGGCAGGGACACAAGAGGTCGTCGTGCGTTCGCTGGATCTGACCGCGAAGGCCCAGAGCATCGCGCGCGCGATTGATCTTCAGTTCGACACATCACTCGAGGCGAAGGGTCATGCGCCGAGCACCGCCACAGGACGCGTGCGCGTGAATGGACTGTTGACGCCTTCGGGTGAACTGTCGTCGAAAGCTGCGGCCACAGGGCAGATCGCGCTCGGCGCGGTTCCGACGGCCGCGCTTGCTCCGTTCCTGCACGGGACCGGGATCGTCGCCGCGCGCGATCTCGGTGAGACCGTGATCGCCACACTGGATTTCAATGGCCCTTCCGCAACCTTGGCGGCACGAAGCGACCGGTTCACGCTGACGGGGACCGCGCGACTGGATGATGTGGCCAATCAAGCCATCGTGCAGAGCGTGGCGCTCGACACCACGCTGTCGAGCGCACTGGTGCGTGGACTTGGCGTGCCGTGCATGAACGATGTGCCAGTCTCACTGCGCGTCGAGCGTGCGGTGGTGCCGATGGGCAATCGTTCGCTCGCGGATCTTCAGGCCGTCGCCACGGTCTCGATGAAGGGCGTGGTGATCGACGGCAAGGCGTTCGGGCAGAGCGACCGCGCACTCGGCGATGTGACGGTCAGCGTGCGCACCTCGCGCCTTGCCGATCGCGCGCAGGTCGATGTGGCGCTCGCTGGTGGCGCGGTACAGGGTTCGCTTGCGGCGTTCGTCGTGCCGAGTTTCGAGTCTGGCCGGGTGAAGCGCGCGCGAGTGGAGCTCGAGCGATCTTCGCTCTCTTCAGCCCTTGATGATGGATGGCTCGTGGGCACGGGGCTTGCGCTGCGGCGTCCTGCCCCAACCACGATCTCGATCGACCGCGCGGCGTTCGACATGAGCGCGAATGGGCTCGAGCTTGGGAACACATCGATCGCAGCGACCGTCGCCATCGAGCCGCTCGTGCTCGGCGGAGCGAGCGGTCCCGACGAGTGGATTGATGTTGTGGCCACGACCATCGGGCTGCGCTCCGATGGTCTGTCGAAAGGCCTTCATGTTTCATACAGTGGCGGCGCGAGCGGCTTTGCCGCGAAGGCCGATGTTGCGCTGGCAGGACTCGTCACGCCTGCGGGTGCGATCACGCTCGACGCCGTGCGCGGCAGCGGATCGATCCAGATCGACGCGATCGACCTGACGCGTGTGCCACATGTGCCCGAGCGCCTGCAGCGAATGGCCGGGCTCATCGGACTTGGACGGCCGGTCCTGTCGGCTCAGTTCGACGGGAGCCGCGAGACCGTTGCCGCTCAGATCGTCGTGAAGGGCCCAGCGGCGGAACTCTCGGCGCAGGGGCAGTGGTCGCCGGAGCGGACGGTGGTGAAGGAGCTCAAGGGCTCGATCGCCATGGCGGACGGTCTGCCTGAACTGCTCGGCATCGAGGGACTCCGGCTCGCTGCTCCCGGCGTGCTTGCGATCGCGTGCGAGGAGCTCACACTGCTCACGCCGGCGGCCACTCCCACTGCTGTTGAAGTCAAGGCACAAAAACTGCAATTAGGCCTCGATCGCTTGGGACTGAGTGCGTGCCCTGGCTTGGACGGTGGCATCGTGCTCGAGCGCGTGTCGCTCGAAGGCGACGCCTCCCGGTCAGCGACGGGCGACCTCACATGGTCCGGCTCCTTTGCCGTGACCGTTCCCGGCGAACTCGACGCCAAGGGTCAGTTGACGCTGGCGGCCCCCGCGCTGGGGCCACCGACCGGCAACGCCACGCTCCGGGCAACCCTGCCAACCGGAACCACCCTGCTCGGGCGATTCGTGCAGAGTCCCTACCTCGCTGCGGCGGCTGGCCCGGGCACGGTCGACCTGACATGGTCGGGGAAGGGCGGCAAGGATGCGGTCGACATCACAACTGCGCTGTCGCGTCTTTCGATGACGGCGAAGGTCGAGCTTGAACCAGCCACCTTGGGGCAAACCGGTCGGGTCATCGCGGTCCCGACGGCGTCCCTCCACGGCTCGCTTCCGCGTCGAGTCATCGACCGAGTCATCGCGGGTCTGGAGCCGGTCGCGGCAGACTGGAACGATGCCACGGTCGTGCCGATCGCCGCCGCGCTCACGGGTGGGCGGGCCAGTGCAGATCAGCGCAACATCTCCTTGCATGCCGATGCGACCATCGGCACCTTCACGTCACGACCGACGGACTCCATGACGCTCGCGCTCGACAAGACGCATGTGAAGGCAGCCATCGCATCCCTTGAGTCCGGCGCAAGCGTGTCGATCGCCACGATGGTCGCGATCGATGGCGGTGCGCCGCAGCCCGCCACGATCGACCTTGATCTGAAGGGCGACTTGCGAGGCATGGTCGCGGATGACGGCGTGATCGATGTGCGTGGTTCACGCATGAAACTCTCCGTGCCTGGTGCCTTGGTGCAGCCCTTCATCCCTGTTGCGGACGCACCCGCTGCTCAGGCCACGGCAACGCCCAAGGGTGGCGCGTTCAACTCGTCGAGCGCGCATCGATTGATGTTGGACCCGAAGGAAACGCTCTCCGCTTCGATCGACCTTCGCCGCATCACCGTTCCTGCACGCCTTGCCGACGCACACATCGATGCGTCGATCGCGATCGGCCCAGTCGAGGCTTCATTCGGTTCTGCAGACTTGCATGTGGAGCGGGCCACGGCAGTGCTCAAGGCAGAAGCGCTCGGTCGCTCGTGTGCATTCGACACCACAGTGTCGTTTGGAAAGAAAGACACGGACGGCGCAGCCAGTGCCAGGGCCACGATCGATGCCCTTGGTCTGGCCGACGGAACGCTGGCGAGCACGGCGATGATCGTGCGTGCGCAAGCTCAGGCGAAAGCGATCCCGCTCCACTGGGTCGACGCGATCACAGCGACCGATGGCATCATCGTGCGGTCCTTCGGAGAGCGTGGGGACGCGACCGTCGAGGTGATCTCGCCGGCCCCGGGCACGATCACCGCATCGGCCACAGTCAAGACGACCTCCTTGAGTGCGCGCGTGCCGCGGATCACGGTGGCCGACGGCTTGGCGCAGGTGGACGCAGATCAGCCGATCGAACTCTCGCTCGTCCTCAACGACGCGATCCGCATGGAACTGCTCGAACCCTTGAATCCGATTCTCTCCGACATCAAGGAAGCGCCACCCGTCAAGGTGTCCCTGTCGCGACTGAGGTGGCCGATCGATGGCAATCTGACTCGGTTCGAAGCGGACGCGCGCATGGATGTGGGCGAGGCCAAGGTCGAGAAGAGCAACCAGTTGCTCGGCGTGCTCAGGCATGTCAAGTCGTCGGTTGATCCGGTCGTGCCGGCAAACATCGGGCCGCTGGTGGCCACGGTGCGCGCAGGGCAACTCACCTACAAGGACTTCATCATCGGCGTGGATCGCCTGGGCACGCAGTGGCAACTTGTGCTGAACTTTTCAGGCGACATCGATTTGACGCGTGATCCCGCGTGGGCGCGCGGGATCAGTGCGCGCTATCCGGTGAGCAGCATGGTTCGGACCGTCGCAGGGGTCGCTGGTGGCATCAGCAATCCTGTCGATGCGACGATCAAGACGATCAGCGACACGCTGAGCGCGCTTCCGCTTGACCTAGGCAATCTGATGGCCATCGAGATCACCTTCAGCGGACCGCTCGGACCGGTGAACGGCAAGGAAGTCCCGCTCAATGTCAGCGTCCGTCCCGTCGTGGGCAAGATCGACCCCATCGAGGGGGCGACTCGGGTCATCGACGCGCTCGATGGCCTGTTCGGCGGAGGCAAGAAGAAGGACAAGTAGCCGCAGCGCGGCCGCGCCGATCACATGGGCTTTTCGGCGATCGTCTCGTCGAAGACCCGCAGCAACTTGGTCTTGTCGAAAATGAGTTCGTTTCGCGAAAGTCCGGTGACCTCGTAGTGGGGGGTCAACTCGATCGCGTCGACCGGGCAGGCTTCTTCGCACATGCCGCAGTAGATGCAGCGCAGTTCATCGATGTCGAACTGCTTGGGGTACTTCTCGCGGTCCTCCCATGGGCTCTCGTCGGCGACGATGTGGATGCACTTCGCCGGGCAGGCCGTGGCGCACATGAAGCAGGCCACGCAGCGCACGCGACCGTCCTCGTCCTTGTTCAGGCGGTGCACGCCACGGAAGTAGGGGCGGTACTGGCCGCCGTCCTCGACCGGGCGGTCGTCGCGCTTCTCTTCGGGGTACTGGACCACCCAGAGCGTGTCCTTGTTTTTGCCGTCGCGACCGATGTTCTGGAAGCAGTGGCGCAGCGTCGTGCCGAGTCCCTTGATGACATTGACCACGATGAGGCTCTCGGTGGAATCGAGGCGCTTCGGGGTGACGTCGACGATCTCGCTGTCGCGGATGGCCATGGCGGGGCGAAGTGTAGCCCTTCGCGCCATCGAAGCCTGTAGGCTCACACCGTGCCTGTCGATCCCGAGACTGCTCGCACCAAATCCGCGACCGAGCGCGAAGAAATGCGCATCGGATTTCGCATGATGGGTCTTGCGTGGGCGATGCTTTCCGAGGTGCTCGCGGGACTGGGCATCGGCTGGCTCGTCGACCACTTCTGGGGGACCGCGCCGACGGGGATGACCATCGGCGCGTGCATCGGCATCCTGGTCGCGATGTACAGCTTGATTCGCGGCGGACTCAGCATGAACGCGTACCTCGAAGGGCGGAGCAAGCCGATCGAGCGCCGAGCACATCAGTCGAAAGTCACTCCACCGGAAGGGGATTCAGATGGCTGACGAACTCGCTGACCTTGAGCGTGACGCCCAAGGCGAGCCGATCTTCTCGCTCCCCGGGCGGCAGATCGTCGTGGCGCTGCTCGTGGCGGGGATCTGCTGCGCAGGACTCGGCGTCGTCGTGAGCGATGTTGTCGCTCCGATGATCGGGATGCAAGTGGTTGATGGAACTTGGCTTGCAGCGCTTGGCGGGGCGTTTGCCGCCCTGCTTGGCAACCTCCTGGGCCTCGCGGTTCTTTGGCCACCGGCGAAGCGTCCAGCGAGCACATGGACATCGGTTTGGATGGCCGCCAGCGGACTGCGCATCCTCGCCACGGGTGGCCTCGCCGCGTTGCTATATTTCCGATCCCCCGGAGAGCCCCGGGTGTTCGTGCTTGTGACAGGTTTCACGTACTTGGCGCTGCTCGTGGTCGAAACGGCCACCATCGCCAAGGTGCTCGGACCAGTCCTCGGACGGATGCCATCCAAGGCTTCGGGGAACAAGAACTCCCCCTCAGCATCATGATGAACACCCTCCTTCTTGCCGCTGGCGACAACCCTCTTGCGCACGTCCTTGACCGGAACAGCGCGATCACCATCGGCGGCACGACGCTTCCGTTGAGTGTGATCTCGTTGGTGGTCGGCGCGATCGTCTGCGTTGGAGTTCTTATGCTCGCCGCGTCGCGCATCTCCACGGGTCCCGCGAGCGAGGGCAACGCCCGATTCGTCACCAAGGGACGCATCGCCCAAGTCATCGAAGTGTTGGTGCTGACGCTGCGCGATCAGATGCTCATGCCTGTGATGGGTGAGCGTTTGGCCAAGCGCTGGTTGCCGCTGCTTCTGTCGCTCTTCTTCTTCATCCTGACGCTGAATCTGTTCGGCTTGGTTCCGTTCGCCGACCTGCAGGAATTGCTGCATGTGGTCACCGGCGACCACGCGGCCGCCGAGGCTGATGTGGCGCACGCGACCTCGAGCGCGGTCTACTTCGGCGGCACCGCCACGGCGTGCTTCTCCGTCACGCTCGGTCTTGCAGCGATCAGTTTTGTTGCGATCTGGTTCCAGTCGTTCCGGGATCTGGGCGTGAAAGGCACGCTGGAGCACCTGTGTGGCGGTCCCGATGTCGTGCATGGTCCGCTGGGACTCTGGCTCGTCATCCCCATCATCTTCGCCGTCGAATTGGCGGGCATGTTCATTAAGCCTGCCGCGCTCGCGATTCGCCTGCTCGCCAACATGGTCGCTGGGCACACGCTGATGGCGGTGCTCTTCGGCTTCGGCGCTGCCGTGCTCAAGGCCGGCGGTCCCATCTGGGCCGCGGGCTCGATCACCCTCGTGGCAGGGTTCTTCGCGATCCTCATCACATTCCTTGAACTGTTCGTCGCGTTCCTCCAGGCCTTCATCTTCATGTTCCTGACGGCTGTGTTCATCAGCCTGATGGCGCACGAGGACCACGGCCACGAGGAGCACGGCCACGATCATGGCCACGACGGCCAGGCGCACGCGGAGCCTGCTCCCGCGCACTGAACCGTCGTCGCTACACTTCCCCCCCCTCGGCCGTGGGTGCCGGGGGCATCGAGTTCAGCCTGCACGAGGCGCAGACCCACGGCGCCGTTGGAGCCAACCCAAAATGAAGAACATGACTCTCGCTCTCCTCACCTTCGCCGCCCTTGCCCTGTTCGGGGCAGAGACGACGTTTGCCGCCGAAAACGCCATGAATGAGGGCTCGGGCCTCGGTGCCGGCCTCGCCGCTGGCCTCGCCGTGATTGGCGCCGGCATCGGCATCGGCCGCATCGGCGGCAGCGCGGTCGAGAGCATCGCCCGCCAGCCCGAAGTGGCCGGCAAGGTGTTCGTGAACATGATCCTGACCGCTGCGCTCATCGAAGGCGTGGCGCTCTTTGCGGTCGTCGTCGGCCTCCAGGCCTTCCCGAAGTGATCGCCGCAGGCTGAACTAGGCTTGCCGGGACCCGTCCACGCGGGCGGGTCCCGGCCGCTTGCCTAGCAGACCTTTTTCTGAACTTTGAATCCCTGACCATCGAGGTATCCCGTGCTGATGCTTGCTGCCGATGCCGCCAACCCCATGAACGTGGAGATCCTGCCGCTGGCCACCTCTGTCGGCGTTGCGCTGCTGACTGTCATCGTGATCTCCATCGCCGTGTGGCCGAAGATCGCCAAGGGCCTCGATGAGCGCAACGAGAAGATCCTCGGCGAGATCAAGGCAGCCGAGGACGCTCGCGCGCACGCCAAGGCAGCGCAAGAGGAATTCGAGCGCAAGCTCATTCAGGCGCAGCACGACGCTGACGCCATGATCAAGGAGGCTCGCGCACAGGCCCAGAACGCCGCCGATGCCCTTCGAGCTCGTAGCGAAGCCGAACTGGCTGAGCTCAAGAAGCGCGCGAACGCCGAGATGGATGCCGCACGCCGCCAGGCGGTGGCTGAACTCGAGGCCCACGCGGCGGAACTCGCCGTGAGCGTCGCCAGCAAGGTCCTTGGTCGTGCGATCGATGCGAAGGATCAGAAGGTCCTCGTCGAGCAGTCGATCAAGGAGTTCGCGAGCACCGGCCGCTGAGGCCAGAACCACGAAGGCAGACCATGTCCACGGCAACCAACAGCGTCGGCCGCGTCTACGCGGAAAGCCTCTTCGAGCTCGCCTCGAAGCAGGGCGGCGACGCAGCAGCGCAAGACGCTGGCGATGAGCTGGTCGATCTCGTCGAGATCGTCCGTGGCGATCGCCGCTTCGCGGAGTTCCTGCGCTCGCCCGCAATCGACACCGCCGCGCGCGAGACCGCGCTGCAGTCGGTCTTGAAGGGCCGCGTGAGCGACCTCGTGCTGCGCTTCCTCCTCGTGGCCAATCGCAAGGGCCGCTTGGGTGAACTCGAAGCGATCTCCGACGCCTTCGCGAAGTTGCTCAATGAGCGCTTCGGCAAGGTCGAGGTCGACGTCTTCACGGTCGACGGCCAGCTCGATGACGGCGCGCGCGCGAACCTTGCGATCACGCTCAAATCGCGGCTCGGTCGCGAGCCCGTGCTGCACCTGTACAAGGATGCGTCGATGGTCGGCGGCATGAAGCTGCGCATCGGCGACCAACTGATTGATGGCTCGGTGGCCGCGAAGCTGCGCCGCATGCGGCGCTCGCTGATCGAGGACGCCGGCGCCAAGGTGCGCGCCGACATCGGCCGCTTCCTCTCCTGAACCCGAACGAACCAACCGCCCGACCAGGGCACGCAGAACCCCGAAAGCAGAGGTCCAACCGTGAAGATCAAGACTGACGAAATCACTTCGGTCATCAAGCAGCAGATCGAGTCCTTCAGCAGCCAACTCGAGGTCAGCGAGGTCGGTCAGGTCATCGAAGTCGGCGACGGGATCGCCCGCATCTACGGCCTGTCGAGCGCGATGGCCGGCGAACTGCTCGAATTCCAGTGCGTCGGTGGCAAGACGATCACCGGCCAGGTCATGAACCTGGAGTCGGGCGTCGTCGGTGCTGCGCTCTTCGGTGATCCCACCCTCGCGCGCGAAGGCGACACCGTCAAGGCGACCGGTCGTCTGCTCGAAGTGCCCGTCGGACCCGAGCTCCTCGGCCGCGTGGTCGATCCGCTCGGCAACGCGATCGACGGCGGTGCACCCATCAAGACTGCGCAGACCGGCAAGGTCGACATCGTCGCCCCCGGCATCAGCAAGCGTCAGCCCGTGAAGGAGCCGCTGCAGTTCGGCATCAAGGCCGTCGACAGCATGATTCCCGTGGGCCGTGGCCAGCGCGAACTCGTCATCGGTGACCGCAAGACCGGCAAGACCGCGGTGTGCTTGGACTGCATCATCAACCAGAAGAAGTACTGGGGTACGCCCGACGCGGTCGTCTGCATCTATGTCGCCGTCGGCCAGAAGGAATCGACCATCGCCGGCGTCGTCGAGACGCTGAAGAAGAATGGCGCCCTGGACTACACGATCATCGTGGCCGCAGGCGCCAGCTCCAGCGCTCCGATGCAGTACATCGCTCCCTACGCGGGCTGCACGATGGGCGAGTACTTCATGTGGAAGGGCAAGGACGCGAACTACACCGGCCCCAAGCACGTGCTCTGCGTGTACGACGACTTGTCGAAGCAGGCCGTTGCGTACCGCGAGCTCTCGCTGCTTCTGCGCCGTCCGCCCGGCCGCGAGGCGTACCCCGGCGACGTCTTCTACCTGCACAGCCGCTTGCTCGAGCGCGCCACCAAGCTCAGCGCCGAGAACGGTGGCGGCTCGCTGACCGCGCTGCCGATCATCGAGACGCAGGAAGGCGATGTGTCGGCGTACATCCCGACGAACGTCATCTCCATCACCGACGGCCAGATCTATCTGCAGCCTGAACTCTTCGCCGCCGGCGTGCGCCCCGCCATCAACGTGGGCATCTCGGTGAGCCGCGTGGGTGGCAACGCGCAGATCAAGGCGATGAAGGAAGTCGCCGGTTCGCTGCGTCTTGACCTTGCTGCCTATCGCGAACTCGAAGCGTTCGCCCAGCTCGGCACCGAACTCGATGCAGCCAGCCAGCGCCAGCTCGATCGCGGCGCGCGCATGGTGGAGCTGCTGAAGCAGGGCCAGTACACCCCGTTCGACGTCATCGACCAGTGCCTTGGCCTCTTTGCTGCCAGCAAGGGCGTCATGGACGATGTTCCGGTCGCCAAGGTGCGCCAGTTCGAAACCGACCTCCTGGCGTGGTTCCAGGGTGGCGGCAGCGCGCTGCGTGCCAAGCTCGCCGAGAAGCGTTCGTTCAAGGGCATGGAAGACGAGTTCATCGCCGCCATGAAGCAATTCAAGACCGGCTGGCGCGCCTGATCGCGCTGTCCGTCAGTCGGCGCCGGTCGCTGCGAACGCAGATCCGACGCTCATCAAGGACCATTGCTTGACCCGAAGCCGCCGCGCCCTGCGCGGCGGTTTTCGTTGGTGCGGTGGTGTGCGTCGACGTTGTGCTGAGCCAATCAGTCGTCGGTGTCGTCGTCTTCGTCGGTGGCTGTGTCGTCGGACTCACTGTCCGCGCCGGACTCGAGCGCCTTCATGCGCTGCCAGTCTTCCATGGTGATCAGGACTTCGCGCGCCACGGAACCCTTGTGGTCGCTCAGGATCCCCGCCGCACCCATCTGGTCGACGAGCCGACTCGCGCGGCCGTAGCCGATGGCGAGTCGACGCTGCAGCAGGCTCACGCTGCCACGACCAGTCTCGATGATGATCTCGACGGCGCGATCGAACATCGGATCGCGCTCGGCGCTGAACTCGCCGGTCTGCTCGGTCTCACCCGCGGCCTGCGCCTCGGCCTGACTTCGGATCGCGACGAGCGATCGCTCAAAGCTCGGCTGCGCGACATCCTTCAGGAACCGCGTGACGTTGCGGATCTCGCCATCGGTGACGAGCGTGCCCTGGCAGCGACGCAGATCGCTGCTCGACGGCGTGACGACCATCATGTCGCCCTGACCGAGCAGGAGTTCGGCACCCTTCTGGTCGAGCACGATTCGGCTGTCCATGCCGCTGGCCACCTTGAACGCGACACGGCAGGGCATGTTCGCCTTGATGAGGCCGGTGACGACATTCGCCTGCGGACGCTGCGTCGCCAGAATCAGGTGGATGCCGACCGCGCGCGCCTTCTGCGCGATGCGCACGATGCTCGTCTCGACTTCGCGATTGGTCATCATGAGGTCGGAGAGTTCGTCGACCACGAAGACGAGGTAGGGGAACTTCTTGGGGATGCGGGCCTTGGCTTGCTCATCCGCGTCGGCCATGTTCAGACGCTCAAAGAGCTCGGTTTCGCCGAGGTCATTGAAGGAGACGATGTCCTTGACCTGCGCGCGTTGGAAGAGTTCGTAACGCTCCTCCATCTTCGTCACAGCCCACTCAAGGATTGCCGACGCCTTGCCCATGTCGGTCACCACCGGCGCCATCAGGTGCGGGATGTTGGCGTACATGCTCATTTCGACCATCTTGGGATCGACGAGCACGAGCTTCAACTCATCCGGGCGCTTGGTGTAGAGCCACGACATGATGATGCTGTTCATGCACACGCTCTTGCCGCTGCCGGTGGTGCCGGCGATCAGCATGTGCGGCATCTTGGTCAGGTCGAACACGAGCGGTTCGCCGGAGCTGTCCTTGCCGAGGAACATCGGCAGGCGCATGCCTTGCGACTGTCCGCCGGACATGAGCTCCTTCAGGCGCACCTTTTCCTTCTGTCGATTGGGCACCTCGATGCCCACCGCGGTCGTGCCCGCCATGTTGGGAATGATGCGGATGTTGGGCGCACTGAGCGCGCGCGCGATGTCCTTGCTGATCGTCTCGAGCCGTGCCACGCGTGTGCCAGCCGCGAGTTCGACGGAGTAGAGCGTCACGACTGGACCGCTCTCGATCGCCACGACTTCGCCCTCGATTTGATAGGTCGCCAGCGTTTGCGTGAGCGTGGCGGCCTGGTCGCGAACGAACGCTTCGATGGTCGCGCTGAAGTTCGACTCGGGCTCGTCCAAGAGCTCGATGCCCGGGAACTGGTAGCCCTCGAAATTCTCTGCGCGCGGAATGTCACAGTCGCCGGGGACCGTCGTGGTGGGACCAGCGATGCGAACGGGCAGGCGGCCTAGACGCTCACGCAGTTCCTCTACGGTCAGGGACTTGGGCGAGTCGTCAGTCTCGACGCATTCGACCTCGTCCTCGGCGACCTCGTCATCGCAGGACGCGTCGTCGCAGGACTCGGTCTCGTCGTCGTCGCATGCCTCTTCAGCATCGAGCACGGCGACGGACGAATCGTTTGTCTCGGCCTCGACCGCTGGTTTGGCCTTGCCGCGCATGGGTCGTACCCTCGATTCGTCTGCTGCGGGCGCTGCGGCGACGCCGCCCACGACTGCCACGGCGGGTTGCGGCTTGGCGGCAGTGCGCGCGATGAGTCCACGCCAGTCCGTCTTCCACAATGGTTCAAGGGCTTCGCCCACGCGCGCGAACGCTTTGGGCAGCATGCCGAGGAGTTCATCGGCAGCGACCATCAGTCCCAGGACGAGCGCGAGCAAGAGGATCAAACTCGTGCCCAGGCCGTTGAACCGAGCCACGAGCTGCTGCGCGAACCACTGCGGAACCAGTCCAGCTTCCGCGCCCGCGAGCGAGCCCAGCCGCGGGAACCAGGTTGCATGCAACGCACTGAAGGCGATCATCGCGATCACCGCGCCAATGGCGCGGACCATCGGGTGCGAGATCGCTCGGCCCGTGAAGGTCGCCCACAGCGCGATGCCGCCAAGGAGCATCGGAATCCATGCACCGAAGCCGAACGCCTCGTACACCGTGAGCGCGATCATCGCGCCGACGGCGCCCATCAAGTTCGCGGGCGGTTGGTTCCACGACGCGACGGTGCGACTGGGCGCATCGGCGGCGTCGAAGGACACCAACGCAAGTGCCACGAGCACCCACACGGCGAAGGCGGCGATCCAGCCGATCTTGCGCGTGAGCGGGGCAGGGGGGAGGTCGAGGACAGCGCGCCCCGTGGGGCGTGCAACAGCCGTTGGCGAAGTCCGTGCCATGCAGGATTCATCGGCGTTCCGGGGCCTTGCCGATGAGCCAAGCCCGTCCGCTTTCGCTACCTTCCCCAACCATGCATTTCCGTCTTGTCGATCAGGTGCTCGAACGATCCGCCGACCGTGTGGTGGCGATCAAGAGTGTCACCATCGCCGAGGAGTATCTGCAGGACCACTTCCCGACATTCCCCGTCCTTCCGGGCGTCTTCATGCTCGAGGCTTTGGTCCAGACCGGTCGCGAGTTGCTGACAGGTCGCGGCTGCGGCCGGGTCGTGCTTGGTCAGGTCAAAGGGCTCAAGTACGGGAGCTTTGTGCGACCGGGTGACACGCTCCGCATGGAAGTGACATTCGACAAAGAAACCGAGGGCGGCTGGCAGCTCAAGGGCGCAGCCACGGTGCTTCGGCCCGGCGACGCGGCTCCCGACACGGCCTGCACGGGCCGCCTTATCATGCGCCCTGTCCGAATTCCTGCACAGATCGGGGATTGAGGACCGATGTCGGTCCATTGATCCGTTCCGAGATTGACCCCCTGAGGGAGGCTTGACGTGGCGTTGACGAATGACGAGATCTTCCAGAAAGTCCAAGGAGTGCTGGTCGATGCCTTGGGCGTTGATGACGGCGATGTGACCCCCGGGGCCGTGCTGACCACGGATCTGGGCGCCGAGAGCATCGACTTCCTGGACATCACGTTCCGGCTCGACAAGGCCTTCAGCACCCCCGAGAAGCAGTTCAAGATCGGCCAAGGCGAACTCTTCCCCGAGAACCTGATGGCCAACCCCGACCTGGTGAAGGACGGCAAGTTCACCGACGCCGGCATGACGCTTCTGAAGGAAAAGATGCCGCACGTGAACTTTGCTTCCTTCGACGCCGATCGTCGCGTCGAAGCGGTCAGCGAGCTCTTCACGGTGAAGAGCCTTTGCGATTTCGTTGCCCGCAAGCTCGGCCACTGAGCCGACCAGCGCGCGGTCGCCACAGGCTCGCCGAGGTCAGGACGCCCAGCCATGCGATGGATGTGGATCGACCAGATCACGACCTTCGAAGCCGGCCGCCGCATGGTGGCGGTCAAGAACGTGAGCTTGGCCGAGGAGCATCTGCATCAGCACTTTGCAGCAGGACCTGATGGCCCTGCGTGCCCGGTCATGCCCATGAGCCTGATGGTCGAGGGCATGGCGCAAACGGCGGGCGTGCTCGTGGGAAGCGTGAATCGCTTCCGCGAGAAGGTGATTTTGGCGAAGGTTCAGGATGCACGCATCGATCGCGAGGTCATCCCCGGCCAGACCATTCGCTACGACGCCACGATCGAGCGCATGGATGCGGCTGGGGCCAGCACCGTGGGGTTGATCGATGTGCTCGACCATCGCGGCGGATCATGGCAGCGCATCGGCGAGATCAGCCTGATGTTCAGCCACATCGACGCCAATCGCAGCGGGCTCCAGTTCCCGGATCACAACTTCGTCTTCAGCGACAACTTCCGGCTCATTCTTGAGCAGGCTGGGCTCGGTTCGCTGGCGGACTGAGCATTGCGCATCACAAACAGACGGGGGTGAGCGCGCCAATGGAAGCGGTGGTTGCACCCATGGAAAAGGCCTCGCTCGGGGAGGCACACACCGAGCAAGGCCGATCCAGGGTCCAGAAACTGTGGCGGTCGTGCTCCGTACCCGGCTGACTCGCGAGAGACCCAGCCGGCGGTTTCACCCGCCACGGGCGGAAGGTCCAATCCAGACGAGAGCGATCCAAACGCCACGAGTGGTTTTTCTGCGCATCAGGCGGAAACCCTAGACTCCAGCGCGTGGCACACCATTTGGCTGTCTTTACCGGCTCCTTCGACCCGGTGACCTACGGGCATCTCGATGTCCTGCAGCGCGCCCGCGGGTTGTTCGATGAGATCGTGATCGCGGTGGGTCACAATCCGGACAAGCCGGGCGTCTTCACCTTCGAGGAGCGGGTCGACCTGCTCAATGAACTGGTGGGAGAGTTGGTCGCCACGCACCCCCGCGGGGCAGCGGTGCGCGTGGCGCACTACACGGGACTGACCGTCGAGTTTGCACGCGAGGTCAGGGCGAGCGCGATCATTCGCGGCATCCGCAATGTCACGGACCTCAGCGCCGAGTGCCAAGCGGCCATCACCAATCGCCAGGTCGCTGGCATCGAAACGGTCTTCATCCTGACGAGCGAGAAGTACGCGTATGCGAGCAGCAGCTTGATCCGCCAGATCGCAGCGTTTGGCGGCAGCATGGACACGCTCACGCCGTTCGTGCCTGACCGAGTGCAAGTGGCCTTGCGCGCCAAGCTCGACGACCCGTCGAACCCGCTGGGTCGATTGCGTGCCGAACAAGCACAGGACTGACGGCGGCCGACCCAGCGATCCCGTCCCCGAGCATCACCACCCATGGCAGCCCCCACCATCCGCGTCCTGTCCCTTGGCGCCATGTCCTGTCACCCACTCTGGGGCGAGAAGGGTGATGTCCGCGCCGCCCACGCCACGACGACGCTGATCGAGGCTGCCGGTCGCAGGGTCGTCGTCGATCCGAGCCTTCCGCCGCAGGTGCTCCTGCCGCGCATGCAGGAGCGAACGAACTACCAGCCCGATGCGATCACCGATGTCTTCCTGACGAGCTTCCAACCGATGCGCCGACGCGGCATCGGCGCGTTCGACAAGGCGGAGTGGTGGATCACCGAGCGCGAGCGCGAGGCATCGCAGGCCAGCCTGCGCGAGAGCCTTGAGCAAGCTGAAGAAGCCGAGGACCGCGACCTGATCCGCTTGGTCGAGTCGGAGATGGCCGTGCTCGCGCGCTGCCGCGATTGTGATGATCACCTGGTCGAAGGGATCGACCTGTATCCGATGTATGGCGTCACGCCGGGCAGCGCAGGGCTGCTGGTGTTGGACGCGGCGAGCGCCACGCTGGTGTGCGGCGACGCGATTCCGACGCTTGAACATCTTGCGCAGGGCAAGGTCTTCAGTCCGTGCTGGGATCTTGAGGCTGCGCAGGACAGTTTCCGCGAGGCGCTCGAGGTGGCCGATGTCCTTGTTCTTGGCCGCGACGGGATGGTCGTGAACCCCGTTCGACGGCTGATGTGATCAGGCGTTCGCGCCCTACACTTCCTGCATGATCGAAGCGACCTCAACGGAGGCCGACGAACGACAGCCAGTGACGATCCGCACGCTCCTTCGCATGGTGCGCGCTGGCCAGCGTTTTTCGTGCTTGACCTGCTACGACGCCACGACGGCGCGCTGGCTCGAGCGTTCTGGCGTGCATGTGCTGCTCGTCGGTGACACCGCGGCCGAAGTCGTGCTTGGTCTGCCGGGAACCGTGCATGCACCTTTGGAGGTGCTCCTTGCGCTGACGGCGGGCGTGAAGCGCGGGGCGCCCAACACGGCCGTCATGGGCGACATGCCCTTCATGAGCTACCAGGCGGATGATGCCGAGGGCATTCGAAACGCGGGCCGATTTCTGACAGAAGGGTTGGCTGACCTCGTCAAGCTCGAGGTCGATCGGTCCTTTGCGCCCCTGGTGTCGCGCATGGTGCGCGCGGGCATTCCGGTCGTGGCGCACATCGGCTCCCGGCCTCAGCAAGCGAAGCAGCACGGCGGCTACTACGCCGCGGGTCGCAGCGCTGAGGACGCGATGGCGCTCCTGGACGATGCACGGTCCATGCTCGACGCGGGCGCGTCGATGCTGCTCGTCGAAGCCGCGCCCGCCGAGGTCACGCAGGCGATCGTTGAGCGATCGACGGTGCCCGTGATTGGTTGTGGTGCCGGACCTGCGTGCCACGGTCAGGTGGTCGTGCTGCATGATCTGCTGGGCATGACCGATTGGCAGCCCGCCTTCGCGGCGCCAGTGTGTCGGCTCGGCGAGGGCCTTTTGCAGGCTGGTCGCGCGTGGACGGCGCGCGTGGCCTCGAACGAGCTTGGGGAGCATCCGATCGTCATGCCGCCAGAGCAACTCGAGGCGTTTCGCCGGGCACTGGCCTTGAGGGGTGGATGATGCCGAAGATCGCGTCGCTGGCACCCGCGGCAGTGGTCGCGGCGAGTTGCGCGCTCGTGCTCTGGGCGACGCCGCGGATCGCTCAACGCGCGGTCGATGAGCGTGCTGCCTTGCAGGCGGAGCAGTCGCGGCAGGTGCTGGGAAGCCGCAATGTGTTGGCCGAGATCAGCGAAGCCCAGCGTGAGCTCGCGCAGGTCGTCGAACCGAGCGTGGTGTTCGTCGAGAGCCTGCTCGCGGACGGTGCTGGTCAGCGGACCGGAAGCGGTTGGGTCTACGACGCCCAAGGTCATGTGGTGACGAATGCGCATGTCGTCGATGGCGCAGGGACCGTCACAGTGCAGACGAGCAGCGGGGCAGTCCTCAGCGCCGAGGTCGTCGGGCTCGACCTTCGCACGGACATCGCTGTGTTGCACGCGTCGGGTGATGGCCTGATCGCGGCCGAGCGATCGCAGCGAACCCCACTGCAGGGCGAGCTGGTGTTTGCATTCGGTTCGCCGTTTGACTTTCGATTCTCGATGAGCGCAGGCATCGTCAGCGGGGTCGGGCGCACGGCAGGTCTCTCGTCGATCGACTACGAGAACTTCATCCAGATCGACGCGGCCATCAATCCGGGCAACTCCGGCGGGCCGTTGTGCGATGTGTTCGGTCGCGTCATCGGCATGAACACGGCCATCGCCACAGGTCGCGGTGCGACGCTTGGACAGGGCCAGTTCGGAGGCATCGCCCTGGCGATCCCGATGGAGATCATCGAGAGCGTGATCGGCCAGATCCTGGAACAGGGCTCCGTCGAGCAGGGGTACCTGGGCGTGAATACGCAGTCGCTCCGCGAGCGGCAGCAGCACGCGCGCACTGGGCAGGGCGTGGACGACCATGACAGGGAGTTCGCAGCAGCCTTGGAGCAGTGTGAACGCGATGGCTTGGTCGTGATGGCCGTGAGCGTCGGCGAGGCTGCCGAGCGCGCGGGGATCGATGTGGGCGATGTGATCCTGGAGATCAACGGTCGATCGGTCGTGACGACCGACGCGTTGTCGAGCCTGATTGCGACGCAGCGCCCTGGTTCATCGGCGACGCTGCTGCTGTGGGAACCGCCTGCCGGCGACGCGCCGCCGACCGTGCGGCAGGTGACGGTGGTCGTCGGCCGTCGGCCGGCGGATGCGGACGCCGCCGCGCTCATGGCGATCCTGCGCAGGGCCGGCGTGCTCGAGATCACCAGTGCCACGGAGGACGCCTGTGCAGCGCTCGGCGTGCCGCATCGCCGCGGCGTGCTGATCGAGTCGGTCAAGGATGACTCCGAAGCTGCGGCTTCGCTGCCCGAGGGCACGGTGATCATCGCGATCGAGGGACAGGCCGTCTTCGGCGAATCTGATCTCTACACGCGGCTGACGCGAATCCTGTCGCGGTCCTTCCCCGGCATCATTCGTCGTGTGCAGTTCAGCGTGGTCTGTCGCGATCCTTCCCCGGCATCATTCGTCGTGTGCAGTTCAGCGTGGTGCTGCCCGATGGTCGTTCGCAGACCGTGGCGATCCCGGTGCAGGCACCGAAGCGATAGGCTTGAAGCATGGCCCAACCGATCCTTGAAGTGAAGGACCTGCAGGTCCACTTCCCGATCCGCCGCGGCTTGCTGCAGCGGACGGTGGGCCATGTGAAGGCCGTGGATGGCGTGAGTTTCACGCTCCGTCGCGGCGAGACGCTTGGGCTCGTCGGCGAATCCGGATGCGGCAAGACCACGGCCGGTCGCGCGCTCCTGCGATTGATTCCGGCAACCGGCGGCACCGCCAACTTCGACGGTCAGGACATCTTCTCGCTCGCGCCGGAAGCGATGCGCACGCTTCGACGCCGCATCCAGATCATCTTTCAGGATCCGGGTGGAAGTCTGAATCCTCGCATGCGCGTGGGCAACATCATCGGTGAGCCACTGCTGGTGCATGGCTTGGCGACGGGCGATCAGCTCCGTAGCCGAGTCGAAGAACTGCTCGTGCGCTGCGGTCTCTGGAAGCAGGCGGCGGATCGCTACCCGCACGAGTTCAGCGGTGGGCAACGCCAGCGCATCGGCATCGCGCGCGCGCTCGCCCTCGATCCTGACCTGATCGTGTGCGACGAGCCCACGAGTGCGCTTGATGTCAGCATCCAGAGCCAGATCCTGAACTTGCTCAAGGATCTGCAGGACGAGCGAGGGCTGTCCTACCTCTTCATCAGCCACGACATGGCGGTGATCCACCACATCTGCCACCGGATCGCGGTCATGCGCGAGGGTCGGATCGTCGAGATGGGAACGCGCGACGAGGTGATTCGCTCGCCCAAGCAGGCCTACACCAAGGAACTGCTCGATGCGGTTCCCGAGGCGGACCCGCACCGCAAGCGCATCGCCGCCCCTGCGGCCAAGGTGTGATGATGGCGCAATCGGCATCCACAGCGGGCGGGCGGCGGCTGGCGATCGGCTTCGCCATGCTGTTCGTGCTCATGAGCCTGTTTGCGTTTGTCTGGGGCGGAGTCGTGACTGCTGGCGTGCGCGAGCGTGCGGTGATCGCCGATCGGCAACTTCGCTCGACGGCCTGGCGCATGCTCTGCGTCGCGGCCGCGACTGGCGAGTGGCCGTCCGACCTTTCCTCGACCGCGACCGTCGCGTGCGATGCGCTCCCCGCTGGCGATGGACGCTGGCCCGCGTCACCCGACCAGGCGTGCGCTGGCGGACTC
This sequence comes from Phycisphaerae bacterium, assembly GCA_016873315.1. Taxonomy (GTDB): domain Bacteria; phylum Planctomycetota; class Phycisphaerae; order Phycisphaerales; family SM1A02; genus SYIB01. Next base: position 79,628 of record VGXL01000001.1, read on the forward strand.
GAACCCTGGCATCGCGACTGGATGGTGGTCGTCAGCACGGATCCCACGGGCGTGGGTGCGCCGCGCCTCTCGGCCGGCGGCAAGGCGACGGGCCTTGGCACGCTTGAGACCGTCAACGGCTGGATCGAGGCCTTCCACCAGGCCCATTTCGCTGGGAAAACCGCGCCAACGGCGCAGTGATTTCTGCGACACTTCCGGGGTCATGACGCAGCACATCGAGGCCGGAGAACGATTCACCCGCGTTGCACCCGAGGGTCCCATGACGGATGTCATGGGTGGCAATTCCCGTTGGGACATCAAGGTCCACGATCACGGCTTCGTCAGTCTGGTCGACTGCATGCCGCGCATGGTGCCCGAGGGCAAGACCGGCGACTTCGCGATCGTGCAGGCGGCGCGCGTGAGCTACGGCCAGGGCACCAAGCAGGTCAGCGAGGATCGAGGACTCGTGCGCTACCTGATGCGCCACCGGCACTCGACCCCGTTCGAGATGGTCGAGTTCAAGTTCCACATCGCGATGCCGATCTTCATTGCGCGACAGTGGATCCGGCACCGCACCGCGAACGTGAACGAGTACAGCGCGCGCTATTCGATCGTGCCGGACCGGTTCTACCGACCGAGCCCCGACATGGTGCGCAAGCAGAGCGCGAACAACCGGCAGGGCGGCGACCAACCGATCGACGCTGGCACGGCCGAGGAGTTCTTGCTCCTGCTCGAGAAGGCCGAGGCGCACTACCAGGAGTACCTGCAGCTCACCGAGAAGGGCGTGGCGCGCGAACTCGCCCGCACGGCGCTTCCCGTGAGCGTGTACACCGAGTGGTATTGGAAGTGCGATCTGCACAACATCTTTCACTTCCTGAGCCTGCGCATGGATCCCCACGCGCAGCAGGAAATCCAGGATTACGCGCGCGCGATGTACGAAATGATCAAGCCGATCGTGCCCCAGGCGTGCGAGGCGTTCGAGGACTACCGCCTTGAAGCCATGCACCTGACCAGGCTCGAAATCGAGTCTGTTCGAACCGGAGCGCCGTTGGCAACGCAGAACAAGCGCGAGCAGGCCGAATGGGACGAGAAGCGTCGTCGGCTCGGTCTCGCCTGAGTCTCGGGGCGTTGCCCGGGGCGTCGTCCGCGCTCGGTCAGCAGTCCTTCGATTCGATCCGGTCGTTGGTCCAGATCCGCCGTCCAGGGAACACATCCATGAAGAGCAGACTCGTTGCGTTCGTCGGTGCCATGCTGGCACTCGTCGCCGTCCACGGTGCATCCGCGCAGGCGCCAGTCAAGCCCGCGCTTGCCATTGCGCAGCCCAAGGTGTCGCCTGCTGCCACGGATGGTGCAGCGCAGCGCGGTCAGCCGGTCGAGTTGAATCGGCTTGTCAATTCGTTTGCTGCGCAACTGATTCCCGAGTTCATGGCGACGGGGCGGTTCCAGGCCGTGGCCCGCAGCGACATGGACGCCCTGCAGAAGGAGCAGGATTTCTCTGGCAGCGGCAATGTCGATCCCAACGACCCCAATGCAGCGCAGGCGGGGCGCATCAAGGGCTCGCGGCTGCTGCTCGTCACGACGATCGACGACTTCCAAGATCGCGAGGAGCGCGCGACCTTTCCGGGCGTGGATCAAGCCATGACGCGCCGAACCGTGCGGTTGACCGCAAGCGCAACGCTCTACGACAGTTCGACTGGCGCTGCGCAGGCAAGCGTGACCGGCGAGGGCTCGGCCAACACGGTGCTTGCTGATCCGAGCGGCCGCGAAGTGCGCGGAGGGATGATCACCGAGCCGATGGTGCGTGATGTGGCCGTCGCGCTCGCCAAGGATCTTGTCAAGCGCCTGATTGCAGAACTGCCTGCCGATGCCTCGGCGACGGGCGCCGGCAGCACTGAGGGCTCGGCCGAGCAGCCGCTTCCCGATCATCCATTGCGCACTGCAGTCTTCGTGAAGGACCGTGCCGCTGTTCCGGCTGACAAGGTCATGGTGATGAATGACTTCATCGTCGCGGGTCTTGATCCGCGGCGCTTCGCGGTGATGAGCCGCGAGGACCAGTTGAATGCCATTGCTCGGTTCGCGATCAAGGGCGAGAACGCTGGCACGGAGACCGATCCCCAGAAGCAGCTCGACCGAATCCTGAGCGACGAGGCGAGCGCGCTGTCGCTCGCTCGGGCGATGGGTGCCGAAGCGATGCTGCTGGCAAGCCTGTCGTCATATCAACCGAGCACCAGTGACTTCAGGGGGCAGGGCATCGAGAGCACGGCGACGACGTGGACGCTCACGGTGACCTATCGGCTCACGGGAGTCGGCACTGGACTGGTGTACGGCGCGGGCAGCGCGCAGCAGTCCACGATCGTGCGTGAGACGCCCGGCCTGAAGCAGACGGTTGATCCGCTCGACAGTCTCATCCAGCGCTGCGGGATGCGGGTGGCGCAGGATGCATCGACGAAGGCTGCGACGAATGCAGCGTTCGCGGCGGCTGCGGCGCCGGTGACCGGCGTTGTGGTTCGCGCGGTGATGCAGGATCTGCGCGTGCCAGGCATCCTCCTCGACCAGTCGAACGGTCAGTATGTCGTCTCGCGGACCGACTATGACCTTGCACCGGTTGCCGCGACCGTCGAGGTGGATGGCTTCGTGATCGGGCAGCACGGACAACCGCTCGATGTGTCGCCCGGGCCCCACAAGATTCGGGTCAGCGGGTCGGGCTTCGAACCTTGGGAACGCAATGTGCTTGTGAAGGCCGGCATGCAGCTTGAAGTGGGTCTGCGCATGACGCCCGAAGCGTTCGCGCGTTGGCAGGAGCAGGCTGCGTTCCTTGAAGGGCTCAAGCGCGGCCAGGCGCTCAGCGACGCCGAGGTCGATCGAATCCGAGCGATGGCGGATTACATCCGCAACTCGCGCATGGTCATCGATCAGCAATCGAACATCAAGGTCGACACGAACCAAGCGCCGACGATGGTCGCGCCGCCGTGGTGGCCGCTCGCTCCGGGTCCTCTTGAACCAGTGGGCCCGACGCCGCCGCCCGTGCCCGTTCCCTAAGGTTTCCGCTGATGCCGCGCGCGCACCACAAGCGGTGGTCGGTGTGGAGCATGGCTGCAGGCGCCATGCTCTTGTCGGCGTGCAGTCACAACCATCGCATGCGCGAGGTCGACACCGCGTTCGCGCAGGCCGATTGGACGAAGGCAGCCGATGCCATGCGCCCGGTCGAACAGGAGTTCGCTGATGACAGCGTGAATGCGCTGATCTTCCACCTCGAGGCGGGGGAGGTGCTGCAGTCGGCCGGCGACACGGGCGGCAGCCTGAAGAGCTTCGATGCGGCGTACGCCATCGCACGGCCGTACCTCGATGAGAAGGCCGACGTCAGCATCAGTGCCGAGGCGGCTGCCCTCGTGACCAACCAGACCGTGCGGCCGTTCCGCGGGCGACCGATCGATCGCATCATGATGAATGCGTTGCAGGCGATCAACTACTGGTCGGTCGGTCGCGTTTCGGAGGCGGGCGTGGAACTCAATCGCGCCATGCTTTGGCAGAACGATGCGGTCGCGCGCAATGCCAAGCGCATTGAGGCGCTTCAGGCCCAGGTCAATGAGCGCGCGCGGGCCGACGGTTACAACGTCGCCGCGGCGAAGCGGGACCATGTCTTCAGTGAACAGGCCGCCGCGACCTATGCACCGGTGCGCGCCATGCAGGGTTACGCCGACTATGCGGTGCCGTATGTCACGTTCCTGCGCGGTGCATGGTTCTGGTCGACAGGGCAGCCAAGCGACCTCGATCAGGCGCGTCAGGCGTTTGAGCGTGTCGCTGCGATGTTGCCCGAAGCGGATCGCGCGCACGCGATGGCCGATCTTGCCATGGTCGAAGCGGCGCTGGCTGGGCAGGGGATCCCAGACATGGTGTGGGTTGTTCTTGAGAGCGGGCTCGCGCCAAGTCTGAAGGAACTGCGCATCGACATCCCGCTCTTCATCGACGAAGTCCCCTATGTGGGCGCCGCCTTTCCCGAACCTGTCTTCCGGCAGATGGGGCCGGATGGCTTCACCGTGACGGCAGGGAGTGAGAGCGTCCGCTCGTCGCTTCTCACCGACATCGACTCTGCCTGGGGACGACAGTTCAACGACGAACTTCCCGCCATCATCACGGCAACGATCCTCTCGAGTGCGACCAAGGCCATCCTGACTTGGCAACTGCAGGAGCAGCTTGGGACATGGGGCGCCGTTGCCGGTGCGCTCTATCAGGTCGGGCTGAACAGCGCGGACCTGAGGACCTGGACCACGCTGCCCAAGCGCGTGCTCTCAGCGCGCATCCCTGTGCCCGCTGATCGGCGCATCACGATTGCCGTTGATGGTGGCGAGACCATCGGGCCCATCGAGTGCCCGATCGGGCACACCACGATCATTCACTTGCGCGGGACGGCAGCGGGCCGTCCGTGCGCTGTTCGTACACTTGGAGGCATCCCATGACCAGCCGCGTCCTTGCGTCGCAATCCCTTGCAGCCCTGCTTCTCGCGGTGGGCTGCAACACCACGAACACCTACACATCCAACGGCAAGGGCGGCTCCACGAGCGTGGTCACCAATGGTTGGCTGGAGTACAAGGCCACCGTCGACAATGTGCGCGAGGGCAAGCTCGACGACGGCACGATGAAAGTCCAGGTCGATGTGCGGAGCGATCAGTTGAATCCGCAGCGCTTCAACTACCTCTTCGAGTGGTATGACGCACAGGGGATGAAGATTGATTCGGCCACGGCGACATGGCAGAACCGGTTCATCAAACCACAAGAGACGATCACGCTCAGCGCCGTCGCGCCGACCCGGACCTGCTCGCGCTGGGTGCTGAAGCTCAGCGACGAGAAGCAACCCTTCACCCCGAACAACTGAGTCTTCAAGCCATCCCAACAACGGATCACGCCATGCACCGAATCACCATCATCGTTCCCACCGCCCTTGCCGTGCTTGCCGGTTGCCAGAGCGCGCAGTACCAGGATTCGCAGGGCACCACACTCATCGTGAGCTTGGACAAGGTCAACATCCAGGACTTCGCAAGCGCCGCTGATGCCATGGTGAACTCCATGGTCGAGGCAGGCGTGCTGTCGAAGTCCGCACACCAGCCCGCGCTGCTGGGCATCAGCAAGGTTGAGAATCGAACGGACACCCAGTTCGACACCGACGAGTTGGTGAAGAAGATCCGAGTTGCTTTGCTGAAGGGCGGCCGCGCGCAAGTCACGCAGCAACTCACGCTGGGCAACTCGAAGGAAGATCCGCTTGGGGACCAAGCGAATCAGATGAAGCGGTTCCAAGATGGCACGGACCACCAGCCCGTCGAGCTGCCGGACTTCACGCTGAGCGGCAAGATCCTGTTCGACCGCGCGAGCGCTGGCAGCACCAAGCAGGTCGCGTACATCTTCCAAATGACCCTGATCGACACCTCCAACAATCGCGTGGTCTGGGAAGACGAGAAGACCATCGTGAAGCAGGGTCAGAAAAACAACATCGGGTTCTGAACATCGCGACGCACGCATCATGCGTGGCGGCCCGTTTGGGCGCGGCGCGGTCCCGGTGTGGGGCGGTTTGGTGCGGGGTGGTTCTTGCTCGCGTGGTGCAGGTGGCGGCAGGCGGAGCTGAAATCGTTGTGCTTCAGGTCGGCTGTGCGCAGGATCTGAGCGGGGATGGACAGGTTGATGGCGCCGATCTTGCTCGGCTCGTGTCGGCATGGTCCGACACGGGCGCGGACCTTCCGGCAGACCTTCATGGCGACGGCGTGGTCGATGGACTCGACCTGGCCGCCATGCTCGAGGCGTGGGGGGCGTGCGGCAACTGATCGATCAGCGCAGCGCGTTCGCGCGCGGCGTGACGACGACCAGCCCAACGAGAGGCTTCTCGGGGGCGGTTTCAAGTTGGGCGAGCACGATCGGCGTGGGTTGACGGTTGCGCAAGAGCGCGCGCGGGTAGGGCTGCTCGCCCCATTGGTCGCGCAAGTCTGCAAGTTCGACCGTGATGGTTCCGCCAGCGGGGATCGAGACATGGTCCTTCACGAACCGCCGATTCACCCAGAGACTGGCGTTGTCATACGCAACAGCGGTGCCGTTGGTGATCCGGATCGCAAGGTCTTCCTGCACCACTTGCACTTGCTCGACGGAGGCCTGCGCTCGACCGACCGGGTACGGCCGGCTTGCCCGGGCAAGGTCCACGGTGTTGACGCATCCAGCAAGAAGGGCGATCGGGATGAGGACCAAGCGCATGGCAGCAGTGTATCGGTGACGACGAACGCGGCTCCTACACTGGCGGCGTGAGCGTTGAGTTGCATCCATCCGACCTGCCACCGCGCCGGTTGAGCAGACCGATCGCCGCAACGGCACGGCTGGCGCGCGCCGATCCGCGTGTGGTCGCCTTGGTGCCAGGCTTCGATGCACCGTTCTTTCAGGCTGGGCTGGCGGGCTACAGCGATGGCGCGATGCGGCTGGTTGCGCGCCGCCATGGGTGCCCATTCTGCGTGACCGAAGCGTTGCTCGATCGCACACTGATCAATGGTGGAAAGGGTCGTCGCAAGGAAGACCCGGATCTGATCGCGACCGAGTGTGGCATGGGTGAGATCGAGGACAACATTGCCGCGAGCACCGATGACCATCCGATCGCAGGGCAGCTGATGGGAACGACGCCGGAGGAGATGGCCAAGGGCGCCGACATCTTGGTGCGCATGGGCTACGACGTGATCGATGTGAACCTGGCTTGTCCGGTGAAGAAGATCAAGAGTGCATCACGCGGCGGGCACTTTCTTCATCACGCCGACGAGGCCGTCCCGGTGCTGAAGTCCGTGATCGATGCCGTGGGAGGGCGCGTTCCGTGCACGGTCAAACTTCGACGCGGGTGGGATGACTCGCCCGACTCGGAACAGCGATTCTGGACCGTGTTCGACGCCGTGTATGAACTGGGCTACGCCTGGTCGACCGTGCACTGCAGGACCGTGCAGCAACGCTACGAGGGGCCTGGGCGGTGGGAGTTCCTGGAAGACTTGGTGCGTCGCCGGCCTGAGTGCATCGTCTTCGGAAGCGGTGACATCTGGACCGTCGAGGACATCTTCGCGATGCTCGATCAGTGCGGCGTGGCAGGGGTGAGCGTGGCACGAGGTTGCATTGGCAATCCGTGGATCTTCCGCCAGGCGCGAGACATGATGGCTGGTCGCGAGCCACGGTTGCCGACCGTTGCAGAGCAACGCGAAGTGCTGCTCGAGCACTACCGACTTGCCAGCATCATCCATGGCGATCGGACCACCAGTCGCCACATGAGGAAGTTCGGAATCAAGTTCGCCGCTCATCATCCTGACGCGAGGGTCGTGAAGGACGCCTTCATCGCGTGCGAGAGTGCCCAGAGTTGGCGCGAGGTCATCGAGCGGCTGTACCCAGTCCAGTGAAAGCACAAGGCATGAGCCAGGCGTGACGGGTTGTTCCGGATCGCCGGTACGGGCAGCCGCAGCCCACCGCCCGCTGATCGCCACCGATGCACCGCGCCCATTGGAGTCGACTGGGTCCTGATCCACGATGCGCTGCGTCACGCGCCAACGGCGGCGCGTTCCATCGCTGTTCGAAGCGGAAGATGTGTGTTTGAGGAGATAGACCGCGCCCTGGGTAGGTGCGCTCCCAGACGCCGTTGGAGCGCCCGCGATGATCCAACTGCTTGATGCCGAGACGGACAACCCGACATGTTCCTCGGGATGCAAGGCGCCCCACTCCCGCTCCTCGTCCATGAGCTGGCCGCGCGGAGTGAGCAGGGCAGTGACCACGCAGCCACGACGGCGACCGATGACCGATGGACTGATCGAACCGCCATCGGCGCGCGGTGCTCCGACGACGAGTTCATGGTCCGTCAGCGCGATCGACCAACCGAGCCATTCGTTCGCAGCGCGCGAGCCGAGGCGATCGGAGACCCACGGCGATGACTCACCGGCCGCGGCGATCAGGCCGACATGGACTGCGCCACCGCGCATCGATGCCGTCGTGCCAGGTTCCCACGGCGCACCGACGGCCATCATGGTTCCGTTGATGGCCACGGAGAATCCGAAGCGACCACCGTCGACTGGCGTGGACGAGGAGAGCGCCGCATGCGGTTCGATGCTGACGTCGGTGATGATGAAGAGATCCGCGCGCCCCTCGTCGAAGCTCGATGATCCATGGTCCCAGCGTGGAGAGCCAACGAGAAGCCGCTGATCACGCAGAGCGACGGATGCACCGAATTCAGCGCCGCTTTGCAGGATTGGCGCGTGAATCGTTTCACGGTGTCGCCACGAATCCCCACGCAATTGAAAGATGTGGACCGCACCTGCAGCATGGTGGCCGTCGACCGTCTCACGCGGTGCGCCGACGGCGAGAAGGTCACCATCGATGGCGACCGACCGACCGAAGTCGGCGTACGCATCGAGTTGGGGGTGCTCGATCGGATCGTCGCACACCCATGACTGCCCGATCAAGCGACTGCAGTGCAGGACTGAAGGCGTGGTGCCAAGGTCACCGTCGTGCCACGCGCTGACGAAGAGCCAATGCTCGTTCATCGCGACGGTCCGGCCTAGCGGTGGCGCGTCGGAGCATGGAGCGATGTGCTGATGGGCACGCCACGCCGTTGGCGCTGGCGGCGCCGCAGCCATTCGAGAGAGGACGGCCAGCGGAGCTCGCGCATGTAGGGTGGTCCCCCCATGCGGCGCGCCCACCTGGACCGATGAGAGCGCGGGAAGGGTGGTCCCCCCATGCGCCACGCCCACGTGGGTCGCGAGAGCAACAATGCTTGCTAGAACAACCACCACGGCGCGAGGCCGTGGCGAACGCGTGGAGTCATGGCGCATGGAAGGTCCCCGGATGGAAGAAAGCCGTGGCCATCATCGCACGCGTTGCAACGCGATCCCGAAGAGCCGCCCGATATTCGGCGCAAGTTTTTCGCGATCATCGTCGGGGGTCATGCGGACACGCGCTCGTCTTCCAGATTCCTCTGGTCGATGCTGCGCGCTTGTCTTCCAAACTCCCGAGGTCGATGCTGCGCGGACGCGCGCGCTGCACCCGGCTTCGCGCCCACAACTCGCGGAACCGCCCCGGTCGCACCCGGCTTCGCGCCCACGAGTTCGTGGAACCGCCCCAGTCGATCCCAGCGAGCGCCGCGTGGCCGCATCGCGCTACCTTCTCGGCCATGCACACGCGCGAGATCACCTACCACGACGGCAGCACGGAACTCCGAGGCTTCATGGCGGCCCCGGATGTCGGCGCCGGGTTGCCGGTCGTCCTGGTTGTTCACGCTTGGCGCGGCCATGACGAGTTCGTGCGTGATGAGGCGCGCAAGCTTGCAGGCATGGGCTTCATCGGGTTCGCGGTTGACATGTATGGCGCTGGCAAACTCGGCACGACCAACGAGGAGTGCTCCGCACTGATGACGCCGTTCATGCAGGATCGCGCGCTGCTGAAGCGACGACTCGACGCGGCGTTCGCGGCGGCTCGCGAGATCGATGGCGTCGACGCCACGCGGATGGGGGCCATGGGGTTCTGCTTCGGTGGGTTGTGTGTCCTCGACGCAGCTCGTCATCGTGTGACCGGCCTGCGCGGCGTCGTCGCGTTTCACGCGCTGTTCACGCCGCCGCCATCTGCGCCGAGCGCGCCGATCACAGCCAAGGTCCTGGCGCTTCACGGGTACGACGACCCGATGTCCCCACCCGACCAACTCGGGGCATTCGCTTCCGAGATGAGCGCACGCAAAGCGGACTGGGAAGTTTGCGCCTATGGCGGCACGGTCCATGCGTTCACGAACCCCGAGGCGAACGACGCGGCGTTCGGCACGGTCTACGAGCGGCGGGC
>VGXL01000002.1 GCA_016873315.1 Phycisphaerae bacterium
GAATGGGGGTGCCGTCTATGCATCCAACACCGTCAACATGCGCCTCCATGGGTGTGACTTCACATCAAACCTGGCGCAGTCTCAGGGGGACAACACCGATCGTGTGGCGATGGGCGGTGCGCTCTTCGCACTGGACTGCACTCGAACCGGGGCCAATCCGCCAATGACCTTGGTGGACTGCGTCTTCACCTCGAACACTGCACGAACGACCGGAAATGGCGGCGGTACCCGGCGATCCGACGGCGGCGCCGTGGTCGACTGGAACTCAGACCTCATCGCCGAGGACTGTTCATTCATTCAGAATCGCTGCGAGTCGACGAGCACTGCGGGTCGGGTGACACGCGGAGCCGCGTGGTTTGGCCTAGCTTCGAACGCAGCCATTAGGCGATGCACATTCACCGACGGGACTGCGTCAACCTCTGGCAGCGGCGATGCCTTCGGGGGTGCGGTCTATCTTGAACAAGCGAGTAACGGAGTGATCGAGTGGAGCCTGTTCGATGGCGGCCTCGCGCAGCGGGGTGGTGCGCTCTATCTCGCCGGCAATTCACAGCCGAACATCCAGTTCAACGACTTCGTTGACAACGCTTCAACCGTGACGGGCGGGGCGATTCATGCGAATGCCTCCCCTGCCCTGATCTTCGATTGCGATCTCCGTCGAAACACGTCGCCGAGTGGGTCGGCCATCTACGCCGAAGGGGCGACTGGACCGAGCGTCTTCGGATGCGTTCTGTGCGGGAACCCCGGTGTTGATGTGGTCGGTCCCTGGACGAACAGTCAGAACACGATCAGCGAGCTGTGCGCGGACTGCAACGCCAACGGCGTGGAAGACGCAGCGGACATTGCAGCTGGCGCTCCAGACTGCGACGCAGATGGTCGTCCCGATACCTGTCAGGTGGATACAGACGGTGATGGTGCGATTGATGTCTGCGACGGTTGCCCGACGGATCCACTCAAGACCGATCCGGGGTCTTGCGGATGCGGAACAGCCGACGGCGACCTGGACGGCGATGGCGTCGCCAACTGTGACGATGGTTGCCCGAACGATCCCGCCAAAACACAACCTGGCGCTTGCGGCTGTGGCGTGCCCGATACGGACAGTGATCATGACGGCACTGCCGACTGCCTCGACGGTTGCCCGAATGATGCAGCGAAGACGTCTCCTGGTGCCTGCGGTTGCGGAGTGCCGGACGCCGACAGCGATGGCGATGGGGCTCCGGACTGCGTCGATGGCTGCCCCACCGACCCTGCGAAGACGGCGGCCGGGGCCTGTGGATGCGGTGTTCCGGACACGGACAGCGACGGTGATGGCGTTGCCAACTGCGCTGATGGTTGCCCGAATGACCCGTTGAAGTCCGAGGCCGGTGCCTGCGGATGCGGCAATCCCGAGACTGATGCAGACCACGACGGCGTGCCGGATTGCGTGGACAACTGCGCGCACACTGCGAATCCAGATCAAGCCGACTGCGACGATGATGGCATTGGCGATGCCTGTACGCCGCCAGTCGATTGCAACGGTAACGGCATCAATGATCGTTGCGACATCGCTGGCGGTGCAGCGGATGTGGACGGCGATGGCGTGCTCGATTCCTGCGAGGCTGACTGCAACGCCAACTCCCTCCCCGACGACTACGAACTTGCCAACGGACTGGCGGAGGACTGCAACCTCGATGGCCAGATCGATGCCTGCGAGATTGCAGGAGGCTCGGGCTCCGACATCGACGGGGACGGTGTGCTCGATGAGTGCGAAGTCGATTGCAACAACAACGGCATCATCGACATTGTCGAGATCTTGGGAGGCGCAGCTGACTGCGACGGGGACGAGGTCCTCGACGCGTGCCAGGATGGGTCCACGCTGCGCAGCTCGCTCACCGCTCCGTGGGGCGGCGGCGCGCCCGCGCAGTTGTCCGTGAGTGGTGTGCCGGCCCCTGTTGGGCAAGTTCGAGTGCGATTCGAGGTGATCGGCGACCTCGATGCTCCCAATGAGTTCGCAACCCTCAAGGTCAACGGTACGAGCATCGCGGTGCTGTTCGGGACGACCGGTCAGGCGTGTCCATCAGCGCCTCAGGTCCACCAGCTCGCGTACACGGCGAGCCAGTGGAACCAACTCATGGCCAACGGTAGCGTGGTGATTCGCCTTGAAGCGCCGTCAACCGTCAGCGCCACCGAGTGCGGGTCATCCCGCGTAGCGATCTTGGTGTCGTACCAGAACGCCGCGTCGGACTGCGACGCGGATGGCATCAGTGACCACTGCGAGTTGTTCGCAGGTTCCCAGCCGGATTGCGATGGCGATGATGAGCCGGACTCATGCGCCATTGCGGCGGGAACGGTTCCCGACTGCAACGGCAACGGCATTCCGGACTCGTGTGACTTGGTCGCCGGCACACTCATCGATTGTGACGCCGATGGACTCCCGGATTCGTGCGCGATCAGCGATGGCCACGTGGTCGATTGCAACGGCAACGGAGTACCTGACTCATGCGATCTCGCTGGCGGTGCCCCGGACTGCAACGGCAACGAGATCATGGACGGCTGTGACATCGCAGCCGGGACGAGCGCCGACGTGGACTCGAATGGCGTCCCAGACGAGTGCAAGGCCGACTGCAATGACAACGAATTGCCGGATGCATGGGAAGTCCTGACCGGACTGGTTCCGGATTGCAACGGGAACGGCCAGCCTGACTCCTGCGACATTGCTGGAGGAACAAGCGATTGCAACGGCAACGGAGTTCCGGACTCATGCGACGTCGCCACAGGGGCGAGCCGCGACATCAACGGGGATGGTCAGCCCGACGAATGTGAGGCCGATTGCAATGGCAACGGAGTCCCCGACCGCTACGAAGTGGCGCAGGGGCTCGTTCCTGACTGCAACGCGAACGGTCTTCCTGACAGCTGTGATCTCGCCAGTGGCGTGCCCGATTGCAATGCAAACGGCATCATCGACTCGTGTGACGTAGCTGCCGGCGAGCCAGATGACAATGCCAATCAGGTTCCGGATGCGTGCGAGTTCGCCAGTGGTGACTTCGATCTTGACGGCCGCGTCAGCGGATCTGACCTCGCCATCTTGCTCAGCCTCTGGGGACTTTCAGATCCCCCGATCGGCGACTTCAATGGCGACGGCGTCGTTGGAGGTGGCGATCTCGCCTTCCTGATCGGTAGGTGGAGTGCGGAACCGTGAGCGCGCTCATGAATGGGATGTTTGGAGTCGCGCATCTCGAGACAGAGCGACGCCCTCTCCGAGGAGTGAATTCAGCATGACTTCATCTGCACCCTACCCGCTGGAGTTTTCGCGCGAACCCACTGCTCACGTCATCATGGCACTCTCAGTCGTTGCGTTGTATCTCGTGTTGAGGTGGTTTACCCGAACCAGATCGTTCTACGCTGTTGACGCTCGACGCGGTGTCGGCAATGAGTCAGATGCGAAGTTGGTCGTTCCACTGTGTGTCTTCCCCTGGGCCCGCGGATTCACGTGGATTGCGCTCGCTCTTGGATGTGTTGCCTGCGCTGAAGGCGCCATCATGCACTATCGCTATGCGCCCCAAGTTGGAGCTGGTGGCGCAGCAGCGGTCCGCACTGATGCCGACGGCGGGGCACTGATCAGCGGCTACCAGGCCGAACTTGAGTCAAGTCGCGCCCTCGCTGAGACGCCGTCCACGAACCCACTCAGGGGAGCGTCGCGCGTTGACACCCCTCCAATGAGCAAGCGGGGCGCGGGGATCGCCGCCCTCATCGTTCTGTATCTCCAAGCCTGTCCAATCGCGCTCGTTCTGACCGGCTCGGCGCTGACAGGAACTTGTGGAGTGGCGCTGTTCGGACCCAAGCGGCTCGTCCAGCGCCCCTCTTCTCCAGCGGTCGCGACACCTGCACCGTGATGTCGGCAATCACGGACCGTCAGATTCGAAGACGCCCCTTCACCCTTCGCGTGCACTTCGCCCTGACCTAAGGGGCCTCACCCCCCGCAATCGATGTTGGCGTACCAGTCCTCGAGAAGCAGGCCCAGATCCGCGCCGTTGACGACGCTGTCGCCGTTGAGGTCGGCGTTCTGCTGCGGGTCCGTGCCAGGAATCTGGCCATTCGTTCCCCACGCCGAGAGCAGGATGCCGAGATCGCGGCCGTTCGTGCATCCGTCGCTGTCGATGTCATTGGGCAAAGGCAGCGCCGTGTTGACGAACACCAGCGTACGGTTGTCGCCCGCTGCAACCGCCGGCGTTTGGGCCAGCGTTGCGGGACCAGACACCTGATTGACGACATCGCTGCCCCAACCGGCCACGCGGTCGCTGGTCGTCACCGCCACGCTGTGCAACCCGCCCGCCGAAATCATGCGACAGTTGCCGACACTGCTCGGTGTGGGCAATTGTCCGCTGCCTGGGATGCCCCACGACACGACCGTGCCATCGCGCCGCAAGCACATGGAATGCAGGCCACCGCCCGAGACTTCGACCGGCTCGGAATCGCTGCCGAGGAGTTGGTTTTCCAGCGACGCCCCGATCGAAACGGGCTGCTGCTGCTGACCGGTACCGCCCCAGATGCCCCAACCGCGCACCGAGGCCCTGCCCTGCGGATCATGCACGATGGCCAACGTGTGGTTGCGTCCGCACGAGACTCGGACGGGTCGGCCCCCCAATGCCGGAACAGCGCATTGATTGTTGATTGATCGGCCCCAGCATCGCAGCGTGGCGTCACTCGTGTTGGCAATCGTCGCGGAGTGCGCCTCGCCGGCGGCGACCATGATGGCCGGTTCGGTTCCTGACGGCAGCGCACACTGCTGCTCCGAGTTGTCACCCCAGACGACCACGCGGCGCGAGTTGCGCTCGATCGCGACCGCATGCTGTTGGCCCAACGCGACCATGTGCACGCGATCAAGGTCCGTCGGGATGGTGCAGACGCCGTAGGTCCCGGCACCTTGCGCGGTGCAGAACACTTGGAACCGTCCGACGTCGTTCCATGCGGCGAAAGAGAAGCGACCTGACGTGATGCCGGCAATGCGATCGATGAGGACCTCGCCATTGCGTTGGAAGTACTCATTGTTGCCGCTGAGGACGAGCGTCCGAGTGACTTCGGTCAGGACGGTCACATGATCTGCACCAGCACGCGCCACGCGGACTCCCACGGACGCGAGGAACGCCTGCTGCTGCGCACTGAATCCCGAAGGCGCGGCGCCCCATGTGCTCACGGTCGAGGTCCCGCCGACGGCCAGCGTGTAGTTGGCGCGTGCGTCGATTTGACGCGCGACCAGTCCAGCCGGCACGGTGCACTGACCTTCGACGGTCCGGCCCCAGCACACAACGGTGCCATCGTCCTTCATAGCCACACAATGGTTCGCGCCAGCGGCAATCTGGACCACGCCCGTCAGGCCAGCGGGTTCGCGCGTGATCTGACCGAACTGGTCGCTGCCCCAGACATGCACGACGGCATTGTTCGGTTGATCAGCCGACTGAGAAATCAGCGCCATCCCGTGCGACTCGCCGGCCGCGATTGCAATGATGAACCCAGGCGGGAACGCAGGCGTGCCGTTCGTGCCGGGAACATTGCACTGACCAAAGGTGTTCAGTCCCCAGCAGCGCACCGTGCCCGTGGCGGTCAGCGCCATCGAGAATGTGGAGCCAGCACTGATCGCGCGGCACGATCCGAGGTTGGTGGGGACAGCACACTTGCCACCGCTCGCATCGCCCCAGCAATGGACGAGTCCCTCCGTACCCAGACCATTGCCGTTGGTGAGGGCCATCGAGTGGACCTCGCCGGCACTGACCTGCGCGTAGCCCTCGTTCTGTCCGGGCACGACGCACTGGTTGTATTGCGAGCGACCGAATCCGATGACGCGTCCGACATCGGGGTTCGAGCCCCCCGGGTGGTCTGTCACGGCAAGGGTGAAGTGCGTTCCAGCGGCGACGGCCGAGTACTGACGCATCAGGTCGCGCGAATTGAAGGTGACATCGCCGAAAAGGCGGAGCGCTTCAGTCTCGGGCGGTCCAGCCACGGTTTGCACGACCGTCAACGTCAGGCCGCTCACCAGCACTTTGCCCGTTCGCGTCTCGAGCCCCACCGGCAGAGGTTGGACGCGGAAGGAGAGCATTTCACCCGCCGGTCCGGTCGGTTGGTCGAGGGTGATCCATGCGGCCGAGGATTGCGCTGACCACTCGCAGCCGGGAATGCCCTGCACCTCGATCTCGCTCTGGCCACCCTGTGCCGAAAAGCCCATCGAACTGGGGACGACCGAAAGAATGCATGGGTCCCCGGCCGTGGCCGATCGCGAAGCAAGACTGGCCGCCAGAATGGCTGCCAGCGCGAGTGCGCGACAAGCGATGTGTCGATGCGTCGGCATGAGTTGTCTCAGTTGAACCATGAACACTGCAGAACCTCACAACACGGCCCCGCGCCCCCGGACCGACGGTCCAGTTCCTGCGCGATACTTGAATGATAACTCCCCAGCGTGAAACTAGGGCAGGTAACCATGCCACAAGGACGCGGTGCGCGGGCAGGAAGTTGGATGGAATGCGAAAGAAACGAACCCCGGATCGACCGTCGCTTGAGCGTGTCGGAGCCGGTCGCGCGAGCATCCCACCCACCAACGAAAAGCCCCCTGGGTGTTCAGGGGGCTGAGCGGGGTGAATGGACCATACAGGACTTGAACCTGTGACCTTCTCCGTGTCATGGAGACGCGCTAGCCAACTGCGCCAATGGTCCGTGATCCCTTGCGGGTCATGAAGTGTAGCGCGGCCATCGCTGACTGCAACCGCGCATGCGCACCGGCCGTGCATCGATCGGATAACACTTTGACACGATGCACACTGGCCACCACGCCCCCACTCGCCCGCCGACTGAGTCTGAACGCCTTGGAACGATCTTGTTTTCACAGGGTCCCGATGCCCTGCTCGCCGAGATCGGCGGGTTCGATCCGGCCGCCGTGGCGCGTGTGCTCGGAGCGCTCAACAGCGGCGCCGCGATCCGTCTGTACGACCACCTGGACGACGCCCAGCAGTCTGAGGTGCTCGAGGCCCTGGATCCGCGCGTGGTCTTTCGGCTCGCCAACGCTCAGATCTTCCCTGAGCGCAGCGTGGGCCGCGTCATGTACTCACCTCGCATCAGCGCTCGCCCGGATGATTCCGTGGGCGACACGATCGAGAAGGTCGGCGCGATGGATGCGAGTTCCAATGTCTTCGTGGTCTGGGTCGTTGAACAAGGTGGCAAGCTCGTCGGCTGGGTCCGCATGCAAGACCTGGTCACGCACCCGCACGCGTCCACCATGGCAAGCGTGATGCGAGACAGCGTGCACCTGATCAACGCCACCGACGCGCTCTTTGATGTCTACCGTCGCGCGCTCTCCGAACGCGTGCTCGAGTACGCCGTCATCGATGCTCGTTCGCGATTCGTCGGCACGCTTCGCTCCGATGTCCTGTTCCGCGAAGCGAGCTTGGAGCTTGGTGAGCGCGGTGGTGAGAGCGTCGGCGTCGATCGCGATGAACGCTTGAGCACACCCGTCAGGGAGTCGCTGTTCAAGCGGCTGCCGTGGCTCGTCCTGAATCTGGCGACCTGTTTCCTGCCCGCTGCGATCGTCGTGATGTTTGAGGGCACGCTGAAGGAGTTCGTGCTGCTCGCGTCGTTCCTGACGGTGCTCGTTGGCCAGACGATCAACGCGGGCGAACAGGCGTTGGCTGTCATGGTCCGCGCGATGACCTTCGCCGATCTCAAGACCATCAAGCTTCAGTCCGCGCTGGCGAAGGAATTCATGGTCGGCTTGCTGCAGGGCTTGGTCTGCGGACCGATCGCAGGCATCGGCATGTATGTGGCCGTGACCCTGAAGGACCAGCCCGAACCACTGGCCTTGGCCGTGGCCACCACCATCGCCACGATCCTTGCAAGCGTCATCGCGGGGCTGTGCGGTACGGCGACGCCGTGGATCCTGAAGAAGTTCGGATTCGACCCGGCACTCACGAGCCACATCGCGCTCACGACCGTGACCGACATCGCGAGTATCGCGCTGCTCCTGGGCCTGGCGCAGGTGCTCGTTCCGCTCTTCTGAGTCCGCCGAGTTTGCGCGATCGCAGTCGCCAGGCACCGCGGCGATGGTCTGGAGCGTGCGATGTCGCCGGCGCCGCCGCGAACGCCTGAAACGCGCGCTTACGCCGGCGCCGCCGCGAACGCCTGAAACGCGCGCTTACGCCGGGGTGGCGGCGAACGCCTCGAGCGCGCGTTCGATGCGACGCAGCGTGCTGATCTTGCCCAGAATTGCCAGCGTGTCGAAGATCGGCGGGCTGACCGTGCCGCCGCTGACGGCAATGCGCAGCGGCTGCGCGGCCTTGCCCAACTGGCCTGCGGCGTGCGCATCGGCGTAGGGCTTGACCGCTGACTCAATCCCCGCAGAGGTCCACTCCGTCACGCCGCCGAGCACAGGCAACAGCGCACGCAGATGGTCGCAGCCGTTGGGCGATTCGCCCAGCATGGCCTTCTCGGTGTTCTTCGAGCGCTCCCACGACAGCGCGTCGTCGGCCGTCACGAAGAAGCGATTGCCACGGAACATGTCATCGAGGGTCTTGCTGCGCTCTTGACTCGCCTTCGCCAGCATGGCGATCCCCTGCTCGCCGAGTCGGTCCATGAATGCCGCGTGGTACATCCGACCGTGCGCGCTCGCGCGACGCAGGAACTCATCGTGCGGCATGCCGGTGATCGCGTCGCAGTTGAAACTGAGCAGTTTGACGCGGTCGAACTTCGCAGGCGTCTTGACGACGCGACGCGGGTCAAACGCTGTGCGCAGGAACTCAAGATCGAACTTCTCGATGTCGTTGCCAGGGCTCCAGCCATTGAGCGCCAGGAAATTGATGAGCACTTCGGGCAGGTAGCCCGAGCGCTTGAAGTCATCGACATTGATCTCGGGCAGTGTGATGCCGAGCGCTTCGGCCAGTCGCTGACCGGTCTCCAGATCGAGCTGAATGTTCTTGTCGCCCAGCCAGGTCGTCCACGCTGCGGAATCCACGATCCCCGCCGGCGATTCGGTGAGTTTTCGCTCGGCCACGGCCTTGCGCAGCGCCTTGTCCTTGTCGCGCTTACTCATCTTGCTGCCGTCGGGATTGCAGATGATCGGCAGGTGCGCGTACGCCGGACGGCGGAACCCGAGCGCATCCTGAATCAGCATGTGCTTCGCTGTGTTCGTGAAGTGCTCTTGCGCGCGAAGGACATGCGAAACCTGCATGAGTTCGTCGTCGACCACGACCGCGAAGTGATAGGTCGGGAATCCGTCGGCCTTACGGATCACGAAGTCATCGATCTCGCTCGCGGGGATCGTGGCCTCGCCGAGCACCTCGTCCTTGATCGTCACATCGTGGCCGGGGCACTTGAGACGGATGACCGCTGGCGTTCCCGCCGCGAGCTTTGACTTCACCTCGTCGGCTGAGAGCGCGAGTGCCGCGCGGTCATAGCGGTACGGTTTTCCCGCGGCGGCCGCGGCCTTGCGCTTGGCATCGAGTTCTTCGCCAGTTTCAAAGGCGTAGTACGCGTGCCCAGCATCGAGCAATCGCTGCAGATGATGGTTGTAGATCGCCAGGCGCTCGCTCTGGAAGTACGGACCGTGAGGACCGCCGCCGACCCCCTGCCACTGCGGACCCTCGTCCCACAGGATGCCGAGCCAGTGCAGATCCTTGGCGAATCCGATGCTCGCTGCATCGCTCGAACGCTTCTGGTCCGTGTCCTCGATGCGCAGGATGAAGGTGCCGTCGCGTCCCTTCGCGAACGCCCAGCAGAAGAGCGCAGTGCGTGCGCCACCCACATGAAGGTGGCCGGACGGGCTTGGAGCGAAGCGGGTAGCGATGCGCATGGGACAGAGAGGCTACCGCGACAGCGTGTGTCGTTGCAGTGCATGGAGCGAAGGCCGTCACACCCGCTTGGCTGGCGCGTCATACTGGCAGCATGACGATGACTCCACAGATTCTGGGTGTTCTGTCCGATGTGCACCGCAGGATCGGTGCTGCTGCGGGCGCGATCGAGCTTTTGAAGCGGCGCGGGGCCACGCGGTTCGTCTACCTCGGCGACGCCGAAGATGAGCGCGTCATCGATCTCTTTGCCGGTGAATCCTGCTCGCTCTGCTTGGGGAACTGCGATGACGATGCGCTGGGCGAGTACGCGCGGTTTTTGGGGCTCGACATGCACCCGGATGGTTCAGTGATCGCCGTCGATGGCGTGGATGTCGCCTTCACGCACGGGCACCTGCAGTCGGTCGTGGATCGACTCATGCGCGGTCAGCCGGCGTTCTTGCTCCACGGACATACGCATGTGCGCTCTGACGAGCGATCGGGCGCGACCCGCATCGTGAACCCCGGCGCCTTCGTCCGGGTCGACCAAGCGACCGTGGCGCTGATCACGCCGGCGCTCGATCGGGTCGAGTTCCTCGATGTGCCGTGAGGTCGCCGTTCGCGCCCCCCCCAACAAATGTCCACTGTGACGGGCGCTTGGCCCACGCCGGGAACGCCACCACGCCCGCGTCGCGGACCCGCGCTCGGTAGCCTGCGCCAATGCTGCTTCCCAAGCCCAAGCGGCTGATGCCGCGCGCGCACCTTCCGCCCGGAACGCTGACGACTGATCCGTCGATGCGCAAGACGATCGTGCAGCTGATCACCTTTGGTCAAGGCACGAGCGACGAGCGCGTTCTGGACACGCCCGAGTCCATCCGTTCGCTCGAACTCCCTGAACATCAGGTGGCGTGGATCAATGTTGATGGGCTCGGTGACTTGGCCATGTTGGAGGCCGTGGCGCAGAGATTTGGCATCCATCCGCTGGCGATGGAAGATGCCGTCGATACCGCGCAACGCGCGAAGATCGACCTGTACGGCGATCACTCCTGCATCATTCTGCCCATGCCGTTCTTGGCCGACCGGCACTTTCGCACGGAACAGCTCGCGCTCATGCTGGGCAAGACTTGGATCGTCACGGTCCAGGAAGGCGCCGACGGGGATTGCTTGGATCCACTGCGCCGACGCATCCGCGATCACAAGGGACGCATCGCCAGTGGCTCGGCGTCCTACGCGGCCTACGCGATCGTGGACACGGTGATCGATGCGTACTTCCCGCTCATCGAGCGCCTCGAGCAGCGCATCGAGCATCTGGAGGACGAAGTGATCTTCCGGACGACCGGTGACGACATCGTGCGGATCCGCCACCTCAAGCGCGACATCGCGCTGCTTCGGCGTGCCGTGTGGCCACTGCGCGATGCGGTCAGCGCGATGCTCTCGGCGGATCATGTCTTCTCGCACGATGAGCGGCTCTACCTGCGCGATGCGTACGACCATGTCGCGCGCGTCCTCGACATGCTCGACAACGCCCGCTCGATCGCCGCGGACCTGACGGACATCTACATGGCCGTGACGAGCAACCGGATGGGTGAAGTGACCAAGGTGCTCACGATCATCGCCACCATCTTCATGCCGCTGTCCTTCATTGCTGGGCTCTACGGCATGAATTTCAACATGCCTGAACTTGGCTGGAAGTACGGCTATCCGTTCTCGCTCGGCCTGATGGTGGCCACCGTCGTGGGGTTGCTGATCTTCTTCCGGCGTCGCGGCTGGATTGGGACCACCTTCCTGCGCGTTCAGGCGCGTCGGACGACCAAAGGGCGGGAAAGCCGCGCCCGGGCGGCGGAAGGCGGCGGGCCCCCGGATCGAGCGGCAAAAAGCCCTTGATAACTCGTCCTTACTTCTCATAGCCTTGTCCGATCCGCGACCGCGCGGCTCGAGCCAATCGCAGGGACCACCATGAACCACCGCACCACTCCACACACCATGACCACCACCTCACTCACTGAACGGTCGAGCGACGTCTACGGCACCCTGACTTTCGGGGGCGACGACATGCTCAAGCGCCTGCCACCCGAGATCAGCATGAAGCTGCAGGCGACGATGAAGCTTGGCAACCCGCTCGATCCGGGCATCGCCAACACCGTCGCCGCCGCGATGAAGGACTGGGCCCTTGAGCACGGTGCCACGCACTACACGCACTGGTTCCAGCCGCTCACCGGCACAACCGCCGAAAAGCACGATGCCTTCTTGCACCCGATGGGCGATGGCACCGCGATTGAGAAGTTCAGCGGCTCGGCGCTCATCCAGGGCGAGCCCGATGCGAGCAGCTTCCCGCACGGTGGCATTCGTGACACCTACGAAGCCCGCGGCTACACCGCCTGGGATGCCACGAGCCCCGCGTTCATTCTTCGCACGAGCGAAGGTCACGCCACGCTGTGCATCCCGACCGTCTTCGTCAGCTGGACTGGCGAGGCGCTCGACAAGAAGACGCCGCTGCTTCGCTCGATCGAGGCGGTGAGCGCGCAGGCGATGCGCATCCTCGCGCTCTTTGGCACGGACAAGGGCGTGAGCCAGGTCATCACCTCGCTTGGCTGCGAGCAGGAGTACTTCCTCGTCGACGATACGCTTGGTTCCGAGCGGCTCGACCTGGTCGTCTGCGGCCGCACGCTGCTGGGCGCAGCACCGCCAAAGGGTCAGCAGCTCGAGGACCACTACTTCGGCTCGATCCCTGCGGATGTGCTGGATTTCATGGCCTGCGCCGAACGCAAGCTCTTTGAACTGGGCATCCCGATCAAGACGCGTCACAACGAAGTGGCGCCCGGCCAATACGAAATCGCCCCGATCTACGAGAACGCAAACATCGCCGTCGACCACCAGATGCTCGTCATGCATGTGCTGCGCTCGACCGCGAAGGAACACGGCTTCATGTGCCTGATGCACGAAAAGCCCTTCGCTCGGGTGAACGGTTCCGGCAAGCACAACAACTGGAGCCTGTCAACGGATACCGGCGTCAACCTGCTGGATCCGCGTGATGACACGCACACGAACATCCAGTTCCTGACGTACCTCTGCGCGGTCATCCGCGCTGTGGACCTGCATGCTGATTTGCTGCGCGCCTCGATCGCGAGCGCGCACAACGACCACCGTCTGGGCGCCAACGAAGCCCCGCCGGCGATCATGAGCATCTATCTGGGCGAAATGCTCACGGACATCCTCGACCAACTTGAGAAGGGCACGCCGAAGAAGACGATGAAGGGCGGCGCGATCGACTTGGGTGCCCGCACGCTCATGTCCCTGCCACGCCACTCGAGTGATCGCAACCGCACGAGCCCATTCGCGTTCACCGGCAACAAGTTCGAGTTCCGCGCGGTCGGCTCGAGCGCCAGCGTTGCGTGGCCCAACACCGTCCTCAACACGATCGTGGCCGACAGCCTTGATTTCGTCGCAACCGCGATCGAGAAGAAGGCGGGTCGGAACCCGAACGCCGCCAAGCTCGAGGCAGCGGTGCGCGAGGTGCTCAAGGGCATCATGAAGGAGCACCGCCGCGTGTGCTTTGACGGCGACGGCTACAGCGCCGAGTGGCACGCCGAGGCCGCGCGCCGCGGGCTGCCCAACATGGCCAGCACGGCCGATTGCTTGGGCGCACTCGACACGAAGAAGGCGAAGGCCCTCTTCGCGCAGTACGGCGTTCTGACCAACCGCGAGTTGCATGCGCGCTACGAAGTGCAGCTTGAGCAGTACACGAAGCTCATCACCATCGAAAGCCGCACACTGGTGCAGATGGTGAACACGCAGGTCCTGCCGGCCTGCCTGCGCGCGCAGGCTGAACTGGCCGACACCGTGGGCGCCACGCAGTCGGCCGGCGTCGAGTGCACAGACAGCGAAGAAGCGCTGAAGGATCTGGTCCGTCGCGTGGCCGAGTTGCGTGCCGCGGTCAAGGCGCTCGAGACCTCGACCGATACCCAGAAGGGTGACGCCGCGAAGAAGGTGCGTTACCTGCGCGACACGGTCGTGCCGGCGATGCAGCGCGTGCGCGATGCGTCCGACGGTTTGGAGCGCCTGGTCCCGGCCGATCTCTGGCCGATCCCGACCTACGCCGACCTCCTGTTGCTGGGCCGCTGATCGCAGGGATCCGATAGCCCCAACGCAGGGTTGACTCCCTGGACCGAACGCCAAAGGCCCCCGTGACCCGGGGGCCTTTTTCATCGGCGCATGGTGGAGTTCCCGCAAGCCCCTATACTCGTCCCTCCATTTCAAGGACCACATTCATGAGCACGCAGACCGCAGAACCCAAGATCGTCGTCTCCGACGCAGGCCCCGCCCTCAAGCGCATCGAAGTGACCATCCCGGCCGACGCCGTGGACAGCCACATCGCGGGCGCGTTCGCGAACCTGCAGACGGGCGCGGCGTTGCCGGGCTACCGACCGGGCAAGGCGCCCATGGCGATCCTTGAGAAGCGCTTCGGCAAGCAGTTGCTTGAAGAAGCGCGCGGCCAGCTCGTCGGCCAGGCGTTCAACAAGGCAGTCACCGATCACAAGCTTCGCCCGATCGGCAACCCCGAAATGAGCCCCGGCAGCGAGCTCAACGAACTCGCCCGCGGTGCTTCGTTCAGTTTCAGCGTCGACATTGAAGTCATTCCCGACTTCACGCTTCCGGCTTGGGAAGGCATGGCGCTCCGCAAGCCAGTCATCGACGTCATCGACAAGCACATTGACGACGAGATCCTGCGCAACCAGTATCGCTTCGGCACGCCGAGCCTGATCGACGGTCCGTTCGAGCACCTTGACCGCATGATCGGCACCGTCGCGGTGACCGTGAAGGGCGAGTCGGAGCCGTTCTACAAGGCCGACAACGCGCTCGCCGTCGTGCCGGCGAAGGAAGACGAAGGCAAGGGCCCCTTCCTGGGCATCATGATCGATGACCTGCAGAAGCACCTGCTCGGCCGCAAGGTCGGCGACTCGGTGAGCTTTACCGCCAAGGGTCCCGAAGGCCACGAACACGAGAAGGTGCGCGGCAACGACCTGTCGTTCTCGCTCTCGATCACGCAGGCCGAGCGCATCACGCCAGCGCCGGTGAGCGAGCTTGCCTCCAAGCTTGGTCTGGCCGACGAAGCCATGCTCCGCGAGCAAGTCAAGATGGTGCTCGAGCAGCGCCGCGACGGCGAGCAGCAGGTCGCCATGCGCGAGCAGGTCATGGAACACCTGGCGAACGCGGTCAACTTCGACCTGCCCGCCAAGCTGAGCGCCGGCCAGATCACGCGCGACCTTGAGCGCCAACGCTACGAATTGCTCTCGCGCGGCACCGCGCCCGAGCAGGTCGAAGTCAAGCTCGCCGAGGCTCGCGCTGACACGACCGATTCGGCGCAGCGCCGCCTGAAGCTCTTCTTCATTCTGCAGCGCTTGGCCGAAGAGATGCGCGTCGAAGTGACCGACGGCGAACTCAACGGTCGCGTCGCCATGATCGCGCGCCAGCAGAACATGCGCCCCGCCGAGCTTCGCAAGGACCTCGAACAGAGCGGTCGCATCCAGGAAGTCGCGCTGGGCATCCGCGAAGCGAAGGTCGCTGACCGCGTCATCGCGCGCGCCACGGTGACCGATGTCCCGGCCGAAACCTGGAACAAGGAAGTCGAGGCCAAGGCCTCGGCCCGCAAGGCCGGCGCCAAGAAGTGATCGTGCTCGCGCAGGGCACATCGGGCGCGTTCTGGATCTCGATCGTCGCCCTGTTCGTGCTCACGATCATCGGCTTCGTCATCGCCATGCGACTGCGCGCGCGCGCTTTCGACCGCTCGGTAGCGGACGCTGAAGCGTTCGGGTTCTCGGAACTCCGTGCCCTGCGCGACAGCGGTCGGATCTCTGACGAGGAGTTCGAGATCGCCGAGCGGCGACTTCGTGAGAAGGCGCGCGAAACGGTCGAACGGCTGCGCCAGGAGCGTGCAGCGACCAAGCCGCCCCGCGCGCGTGGTTCTCAGCGCCCCTCCTGAGCCCGCCCGAACACGGGATCACACGCCGAATGCGGTCGGTCGCTGAAGGGAACGGCTCCGTGAACCGATAGACTCGAAACCGGACACACCATGAGTAACGGAAACGACCGCAAGGGCCCCGGCAACGATGGCAAGCGCACCGACGATGGTGGCTTCCGCGGTCGGCGCGTCACCACCTGTTCGTTCTGCGGCAAGACCAGCCGGGAAGTCGGGCCCATGGTCGAGGGTCCCAACGATGTCTACATCTGCACGAACTGCACCGACCTGTGCGGCAACATCTTCAAGCAGGAGAAGCGCCGCGTCTCAACCGGCAGCCAGCTCTTCTCGAGCATCCCCTCGCCGCGCTCGCTGAAGGAGTACCTCGATCAGTACGTGATCGGGCAGGACCAGGCGAAGAAGACGCTCTCGGTCGCCGTGCACAACCACTACAAGCGACTCACGCAGGTCGGCAACGCCGATGCGCCGGTGGAACTCGACAAGAGCAATGTCCTGCTGATCGGTTCGACCGGCACCGGCAAGACACTGCTTGCGCGCACGCTGGCTCGCATGCTGAATGTGCCGTTCGCGATTGGCGATGCGACCACGCTCACGGAAGCTGGCTATGTCGGCGAAGACGTCGAGAACCTGTTGCTCAAGTTGCTGCAAGCCGCGGACTTCGACCTTGAGGCCGCGCAGCGTGGCATCATCTACATCGACGAGATCGACAAGATCGGCAAGACCAGCCAGAACGTGTCGATCACTCGCGACGTGAGCGGCGAGGGCGTGCAGCAGGCCCTGCTCAAGCTCCTCGAAGGCACCGTCGCGAATGTGCCCCCGCAGGGTGGCCGCAAGCATCCTGAACAGCAGTACATCCAACTCGACACCACGAACATCCTCTTCATCTGCGGCGGTTCGTTCGACGGGATCGAGGAGATCATCTCCAAGCGCCTTGGTCGCCGGCGGATCGGCTTCAACACCGATCCGATCGCGCGTGGTTCCCAGGAAGAACGCCAGAGCGTGCTCGGTCAGGTCATCGTGGAAGATGTGCTGGAATTCGGCATGATTCCTGAGCTCATGGGGCGCTTGCCGCTGATCACGCCGCTGATGCCGCTTGACCGCGCTGCGCTCGTGCGCATCCTGCTTGAGCCAAAGAACGCGCTGGTGCGCCAGTACCAGCACCTCTTCAGTCTCGAGGGTGCGCAGCTTGAGTTCACCCCCGCTGCGCTCGATCTGATTGCGCAGAAGGCACTCGACCGCAACACCGGTGCTCGCGCGCTGCGCGCGGTCGTCGATGAGCTCATGCTCGACCTGATGTATGCGCTTCCCGAACTCGACAATTCGGGCGTGACATACTGCGTCAATGATGATGCGGTCCGCGCCGGTCGCGCGACCGTCGACAATGTCCGCCGACGCGTGCGCGAAAGCGCCTGACCGCGCCTTGGTCCCACAAGGTGAGCGCCATGTCGATCGAGTTCGCGCCCTCTGATCTGGCTCGCCTCGCTCGTTGTGCCACCCAGAGCTCGATCGAAGCTCGTTGCCAGGCTTTCGTCGAAGCACTCTGGCCCACGCTCTCCTGTGCCGGCGCGAGTTGGGCGGGTTTCTACCTCGATCAACCCGATGCACCCGCCGACGCGCGCTTGGTCCTGGGTCCACGCGAACCCAAGCCTGCCTGCAGCCCCATCGGCGTGCACGGGGCATGCGGTCGTTCGCTGCTCTCACGATCCATTCTGGTTGTGCGGGATGTCGCATCGCTCGGGGCGGGGTATGTCGCGTGTGACCCGCGCGACCGCAGCGAACTGGTGCTGCCCTGCCTTCGCGAAGACGGTTCGGCCTGGGGGGTGTTTGATCTGGACAGCCACGATGTGGCTTGCTTCAGCGAGTCCGACGGGCGCGTGCTCTGGTCGGCACTCGACATGGCTGGACTCACGACGAGCGAGCCGGTCCGGATCCTGGTGGTCTAGCACTGTTATGGGGCGGTTTGGCCTCCGATTGCCGCTTGCGGATGACCAAGATTCCCCCTACACTACGCGACTCGACTCGGAGAGCTACACCATGCCGCGCACCTGCCACTTCCTCGGTACCAAGACTCGCTCAGGCAACAAGCACACCATCCGTGGTAAGGCCAAGTACCTCGGCGGCATCGGTCTCAAGACGACCAGCATCACCAAGCGCACCTTCAAGCCGAACTTGCAGGATGTGCGCGCGATCATTGACGGCAAGCCCGTCCGCATCAAGGCCAGCGTCAAGGCGATCCGCATGGGGCTCGTCACCAAGCCGGTGAACCGCAGCCGCACCTGGACCGCCAAGCAGAAGGCCTCGAAGGCCTGATCGGGCCTTCGGTCCAAGCCCCCATCTCGGGTCATGCTGAGAACCTCCTGTCAAGGGGTAGACGCCGCATTTCGTGGAAAAAAGTGCGCGATTGCGTTGACCGTGCCCGCGGTTGGTCTATCGTCCTTTGCCTGCCCGGAACCATGGCTCCCTGTGCCCAATCGCCTCGTCATGGCTGACGAGCGGGCCGGAGCAACACTTCCTCCGGGTCAGGCGGGACAATCCAGGCTCGCGATCGGCGCTCCGCGAAGGAGTTGTGGGGATTCGGTCACGAGATCTTGGTGTGTGCGTCGTGTGACCTGCAGGCCATTGGCGTGCAGGTGGTGGGCCTTGTCCGCGTGATGCGCTTGTCCTGGTTGTGAGCAGTCGTGTCGGGGTTGTGCCGGCGCCGTCGATGGCGCCGTCCAGTTGTTCGGCGTTCCGCCGCGTTCGCGGAGTGTCCAGGGTGTTCGGTTGGGTGTTCGGTTGGGTGCGCGCTGCACGGATGCGCGCGTGAACAGGAGTCAGCGTTGTCCGAGGCATTCGGCCATTCCAACGATCGCGACCGCGTGCTCGACGCCACGGATTTGGTGGCGTTGATCGGCGAGTCTGTGCCCTTGAAGGTCAAGGGCCGCGAGCATGTCGGGCTCTGTCCGTTCCACGATGACCGTTCACCGAGCATGGCGGTGGTCACGCACAAGGGCAACGCCTTCTACAAGTGTTTCGCGTGTGGGGCCAGCGGAAACGCGATCGACTTCATGATCAACTACCACCGCATGGACTTCCCCGATGCGCTGCGCTACTTGGCGCAGCGTGCGGGCATCGAGCTCCAGCCGCGCGGTGGTGGCGAGTCCACTCGAGATGAGTCGGCCGACCTGCGCAAGGCAATGCAGGTGGCGCTCCGCTTCTATCGTCGCGCGCTTGCCGATGCGGACCTCGGCGCGCCGTCGCGCGCGGTTCTTGATGCGCGCGGCATTTCAGCTGGCATGCGGGATGCGTTCCAACTCGGCGCGGCGCCCGCGTCGTGGGACCGTTTCGTCGAGCACCTGGGCCGACTGGCCGAGCACGCCCGAACGAAGGATGAACTGCCCGAGCAAGGTGTGTTTGAGCGCTCGGGTCTGGTGCGTCAGGGTCAGCGTGGCCCGATCGACGGCTTCCGCAATCGCGTCATCTTCCCGATCCTCGATGAACTGGCTCGCCCCATCGGGTTCGGTGCACGCAAGATCGATCCCGAGGATGAGCCCAAGTACTTGAACAGCCCGGAGAGTCCGATCTTCCGCAAGGGTCGCACGCTCTACGGCATTCATGCCGCCAAGAAGCCGATCATCGACTCGAAGGTCGCGATCATCACCGAGGGCTACACCGATGTGATCGCGTGCCACGCTGCGGGCTTCACGAACGCTGTGGCCACGCTGGGCACCGCGCTCACGCGCGAGCACGCCCGCGTGCTGCAACGACTGTGCGAAACCGTGATCCTGCTCTTCGACGGCGACGAGGCCGGCCAGCGCGCTGCCGATCGCGCCCTCGAGACTTTCTTCGCTGTGCCGGTCGATGTTCGGATCTGCACGCTGCCCGACCAACTCGATCCCGATGATCTGCTCCGCCAGCCGGATGGTGCCGTGCGATTCAAGGCGGCGCTCGATGCGTCGGTGGATGCGCTTGTGCATCTGGTCTCGGGCTTCCGCGATCGCTTGGCCGAGCGGCCGGGCGCTGCAGGCCGACAGCGCGTCATCGAAGAGATGTGCCAGCGACTGGGCGCGATGGGCATCAGCGATGTCCCCGCCCTTCGCCGACGCACGGTGTTGCAGGAACTCTCCCGCGTGTGCGATGTCCCGGTCCACGAACTCGAAGCCGCCCTACCGCGTCCGCGCGCTGCGGCCGCCGACGCGGCGAGTGCCGAAGGTCCTGGCCCAGTTGCTCAGGCGCCCCTGGCACCGGCTGAGCCGGTGCTCTTGAGTGGTCCGCAGTTCCGTGCGCGAAGCATGGCCGAGCGCGACCTTCTGGCGGTGCTGCTGGCTGCGCCTGAAGTCGCGGCCGATCGCATCGCGACCCCCGATGGCGATTCGCTGCCTGTGCACGAGTTGTATGCGCCAGGCGTCTTCCTCGATCCGGTTGCGCGCACGCTCTGGACCGCGCTGCACGCACGGCTTGAGGCGGGCCTGAAGACGACCGTCCAGGATGTCATGGCAGATGTGGGCGACCCCAGTGCCAAGAACTTGGCGGCACAGCTTTTCAGCAAGGGTGTGACCCGATGCGAAGCGCCCGGCGGCGCGCTCGCTCGGCTGACCGAAGCCGTCGCCGACATGGAGCGCGTCATTGCGCGCGTGTCGGCGCCCACCCCGCAGGCCGTTGAGGACTTGCGACGCAGGATCGACGAACTCAAGGCGATCGGGCGTCGTCCCACGGCAATCATGCGTTTGGCGAGGGAGGACCGATGAAGGACCTTCCCCTGCGCCGCGCGCGAACGAGCACCCCCAGTGGCCCCCAAGTCCGGGCCCATCAGAACCACCACTCCGCCGATCCCCGGCGGCACCAGTCGATTGGAGCATGAACCGTGAGCACGATTGAACAGGAATTCCCCCCCGTCCTCGCCCAGCTGGTTGCGCATGGCGCCACGCGCCGTTGGATCTCCTGCGAAGAGATCAACACCTGCGTCCCCGACGAGTTCGTCGATCCCGACAAGCTCGACGAACTGCTGCACCATGTGCGCGCGCTCGGCATCACGCTGATCGACGAACCTGAGCGTCTACGCCACGGCTGGCAGACCATGCCGGCGCCGCTGCAGACGCACCTGAAGTTCCAGCGCGACGACGAGCGCAAGGTCAAGCCCAAGGAGCCCGGCGCCGAAGCTCCCAAGCCCAAGCCCAAGAAGCAGGTCGCGTTCAGCTCGGACGAACCGAACTTGGACGACTTGGAAGAGGATCTGCTCGACGAGGCCGAAGCTCAGGCTGCGGTCGAGCAGGCGCTCGCCGAACAGGGATCAAAGCGGATCGATGACCCGATCCGCATGTACCTGACGCAGATGGGCACGATCCCGCTGCTCACGCGCGAGCAGGAAATCCGCCTCGCCAAGAAGATCGAAACCACGCGCATGATGTTCCGGCGCATGACGCTCGAAAGCGATTACTGCGCGCGCCAAGCGATTGACACGCTGCGCCAGGTGGCGGCGGGCGAACTGCCGTTCGATCGCACCATGCGCATCTCGACCGCAGAGAGCAACGCCAAGGAAAAGGTCGACCAGCGCATTCGTTACAACCCCCAGACCATCGAGAAGCTCTTGGAGCTGAACGACGAGGACTGGAAGTTGCTTGAACCGGGCAAGTTGCCGGCCGAGAAGGCCGATGCGCTTCGCGCCCGCATGCAACAGCGCCGTCGCAAGGTGGCCACGCTCCTCGAGGAGTGTTGTCTGCGCACCGGCCGCATTCAGCCGCTCATGCGAAAGCTGCAGAACGTGAATCGCAAGATGATCGATCTGCAGCGCATGCTGGAGAAGGCTGACCGCAATCCCGAGCGCTACGACCCCGAGGATGTGCAGGTGCAGCGCGATGAACTCACCGGGCTTCGTGACCTGGTCATGGAAGACCCGGCGAACCTGCTGGACCGATGCCGCACAATCGCTCGCGTGTTCGGCGAGTACGAGCAGGCCAAGCGCGACTTGTCGGGCGGGAACCTTCGACTGGTGGTCTCGATCGCCAAGAAGTATCGCAATCGCGGTCTCCCCTTCCTTGACATCATTCAGGAAGGCAACACCGGCCTGATGCGTGCGGTCGACAAGTACGAGTACAAGCGTGGCTACAAGTTCAGCACCTACGCCACCTGGTGGATTCGCCAGGCGATCACGCGCGCCATCGCCGACCATGCCCGCACGATTCGCGTGCCGGTCCACATGATCGAGACGATGTCCAAGCTCCGGAACATCCAGAAGCACATGCTTCAGGACCTGGGCCGCGAGCCGACCGTCGAGGAGATTGCAGCCAAGGCGAAGATGCCCGTCGAGGAAGTGCGCCGCGTGATGAAGATCAGCCGTCATCCGATCTCGCTGGACCGCCCGGTCGGCGAGAGCGAGGACAGCCACTTCGGCGACTTCATCGAGGACGAAAAGCAGGAAGCCCCCGCCGAAAGCGCGAGCACGGAAATGCTGCGTC
The DNA here is from genome assembly GCA_016873315.1 of Phycisphaerae bacterium. GTDB lineage: Bacteria > Planctomycetota > Phycisphaerae > Phycisphaerales > SM1A02 > SYIB01. The sequence goes on from VGXL01000002.1 coordinate 22,191, forward strand.
AGCGCATCAACGATGTGCTGCGCACGCTCACCTACCGCGAGCGCGAGATCCTCAAGCTCCGCTACGGCATCGGCGACGGGTACACCTACACGCTCGAGGAAGTCGGCCGCATCTTCAAGGTCACGCGTGAGCGCGTTCGTCAGGTCGAGAGCAAGGCCATCCGCAAGCTGCAGCACCCCGTGCGGCGGCAGCGTCTGGCCAGCTTCATGACGGCCGACGGCGAAGATGGCGCCGGCGAGTGAGCCGACATCGGTCTAGGCCATCGCCCGGACTGCGGATTGAGCGGCGAAATCGGCGCGCGCGCCGATAGGATGGCCGCATGGCCAAGGCTGTCGTCGATCCGCAGGAACTCCGCCGTTTCGCCCACGACCTCAAGAAGTTCAACGGTGAGCTGCAGGCCGGCATGGCCACGCTCGGCGCGCGCATGGGCACGCTGCAGCAGACCTGGCGCGATCAGGAGCAGCAGAAGTTCCAAGAGGAGTTTGAGCAGACCGTGAAGGTGCTGCAGAAGTTCCTGAAGGCGAGCGAGATCCATGTGCCGTTCCTGATGCGCAAAGCTGACCGCATCGACGAGTACCTGCAACAGCGCTGATCAGGCATGGACGGCGCCAACGTCAAGTCCATCGATGCGATCACGCGCTTCAAGGCGACGATCGCGACAGCGCGCGATGACTTGGCACGAGCGTTGGCCGAGGCCGACAGCGACATCGACCGTGCCCAACTTTGGATCGAGCGCGAGGCGCCGGCGTACTGGAAACGCCAATTGACCGTTCGCGCCGAAGAGGTCACGGTCTGCAAGAGCGCGCTCTACCGCAAGCAGGTCACCGTGAGCGCGAAGGACTCCAAGCCCAGCGTCGTCGATGAGAAGAAGGCGCTCCAACGAGCGCAGGCTCGTCTTGCCGAGGCGGAAGTCAAGGCGAAAGCCTGCAAGCGATGGGCGACCACATTCCAGCGCGAAGTGATCCTGTTCAAGGGCACCATGTCGGCGATGCAGACGGTCGTCGAGCGCGACCTGCCGATGGCCGTGGCGCTGATGAACCGCATGGCCGAGGCACTTGCGCGCTATGCGGCACCAGAACCGATCGAGGTCCAGGCCATGCTCAAGGCCCTGCGCGAGTCAGCCCAGAGCACACGGCGGTCTGGATCGGCGGACTCGGTCACGGACTCGGCGCCGGACGCGACGGATCCGACCATCGAGTCTGACGCCGGCGCGTCCGACGCGAGCGATGCAGTCAGTGACGCACCGAGCGACGCACCGAGCGATCCGCCGGGTGACGGAGGCGATCCATGAGCGTGCAAGGGAGCAAAGCCACGATCCAACTTGCGGTGAAGGAAGTTCGCACCAAGTGGATGCGCACGCGAGAGGAGTGGAACGACTCGGTGAGCCGTTCGCTCGAGGCCAATGTCGTGGACTCGCTTGAAGACCGAGCACGGTCGGCGATCCTGACGCTGGAGAAGATGCAGGAAACCCTCCATCGCATGCGCCGTGAGTGCGGCGAGTAGCCCGTACACTCGCGCGCGTGCCGCCCGACTTCATCCAGAGCCGATCGCCCTCGATGACCGAGTCGGTCGGCGCGGCATGGGATCTTCTCTCGGCGGCCGCACCCAAGCGTGAAGCGTCCATCGCGCAGGCCACAGCGACGCGCGATGGGGTCCGCCTGACCGTTGGCCGTCGACGCCAAGATGAGCTCGCCAAGGCCCGAGCGGCGCACGAACTTGATGTGGCCACGGCAGGATCTGATGAGGCGGCCGCCATGACGAGCGCGAAGGCGCGCGCCGAGGAGCTCACGCGTGAACTTGAAGTGTGGGACGAGACGAGCCGGCGTCGACTCGACGATGCCGTGGATTCCCGGCGGCGCAAGATCAAGCACAACTTCGACCACGCGATCTGGCAGGCCGAAGCGATTCACGAAGAAGCGATCCGCATCCCTGGTCGCGATCTTGAGGCGTATCGCCAGCATCTTCAGGCGCGCGTGTCGGAGTTGGAAGATTTGATGGGGCAAGCCAAGGCGTTCGTGGGGCGGTGCCGCATGCGCATGCCCCCTGAGCCTGGGCTCGATCCCGCGGCCGCCGCCCAGGCCGGCGCGCAGCCTGAACAGGCCATCCTGCAGCAAACCGAGGTCGTGCGCGGCCTCAATGCAGAGCTCGGTCAACTTTGGTTGCCGGGAATCTTCCGTGGTCCGATCCTGCTCGCCCCCTGGTTCCTCTTTGCGGCCATCGGCGCGGGTGGTGCGGCGCTTCTTCCAAGCGGTGATGGCGGACTGGCTGGCAAGCTTGAACTTGCGGTCTACGGACTTGCGGCGGGCACCGCGCTCATGGTGGTGGTGGCGTGCGTGGCGTACATCGTGGGACGCCAGAAGCTCCATGCGGCGCTTGCGCCATCGCTCCAGGCGAGCGCAATCGCGCACGCGGCGATGACCTCGGCACTGGCGAACGCAGAAGGCGCCCGGCGTTCGAAGGAAGCCGTCGTGACCAGCCAGCGCGATGAGTCGCTCGCCGAGGCACATGCCAAGTACGGGCCCATGCTCGACGAGCTCGAAGCGCGTCGCAACGAGAAGCTCGCCATCATCGAACAGACCGTTCCGGCCAAGCGCGCGGAAATCGCCGCGCGTCTTGCCCTGCAACTCAACGATGCTCGTGTGACTCGCGAGGTCCGCGTGGCTCGCGCAGCGCGCACACTCGAAGCGAGCCAGGCATCGATCGACGGCCGGACCCGCACCGAGGTGTTCGCGGCCGAAGCAACTTGGAATCAATCGTGCACCGAAGAACGGGCTGCCTGGTGTTCGGCGCGTGACGAAGCAGCTGGACTGCTCAGTTCGCTCCGCGCGGCCGATGGTGCGCTCTTCCCGGAATGGGATTCGGTCGACGCCTTGTCATGGGTTCCCGCTCGCCAACCCGGACCTGCCGCCCGTCTAGGCCACTGCACGCTTGATCTCGCCACGATTCCTGGTGCATTGCCGAACGACCCTGCCTTGGCATGGCCCGCGGGACTGCCGACCTCGCTGCGAGTTCCGGTGGCGCTTGGCTTCCCGACGCATGCATCGCTCCTGCTTGAGTGCGGCCATGAGGGTCGCACGCAGGGCGTCGCCATGCTGCAGCAAGCGATGCTGCGCGTGCTGACCGCGATGCCTCCTGGCAAGGTTCGATTCACGATCGTCGATCCGGTCGGCCTAGGCGAGGGCTTCGCGAGCTTCATGCACCTTGCCGACGAGCACGAGCAGCTCATCGGCGAGCGCATTTGGACGGACCATCGTCACATCGAACAGAAACTGACCGACCTGTCGGAGCACATGGAGACGGTCATCCAGAAGTACTTGCGCAATGAGTTCGAGAGCATCGAGGAGTACAACCGACAGGCCGGCGAAATCGCCGAGCCGCTGCGCGTGCTGGTCTTCTGCGACTTCCCTGCAAACCTGACTGAGGCGGCGGCGAAGCGGATCGCGGGCATCGTGAATTCCGGTGCGCGATGCGGCGTGCACACCATGATCCTGCGCGACGAGCGACTCGAGTGGGTGCCGGGCATCGATCAAGCCGAGTTGCGCGCACGAAGCCTGTGCCTGCAGCATCGCGATGGCCGCTGGGGCGTCGCGAACCTTGGCATGCAGGGGCTTCCATTCGAACCAGAGATGCCCCCCGCTGCTGACCGACTGATCCCGCTCCTGCGCCGCATCGGCAAGGCAGCCAAGGAAGGCAGCAAGGTCGAGGTGCCGTTCGAGATGATTGCCCCCAAGCCCGATGCGCTCTGGTCGGGTTCGACCGCGACGAGTGTGCAGGTTCCGCTGGGCCGGACCGGCGCGACGCGACTGCAGACGATGACGCTCGGCGTGGGCACGAGCCAGCACGCGCTCATCGCCGGCAAGACGGGCTCAGGCAAGAGCACGCTCTTGCACGCGCTCATCACGAATCTGGCGCTCTGGTACAGCCCCGACGAGGTCGAGTTCTACCTCGTCGACTTTAAAAAGGGCGTCGAGTTCAAGACCTACGCCACGCACCGATTGCCGCACGCGCGCGTCGTGGCCGTCGAGAGCGATCGCGAGTTTGGCCTGTCCGTGTTGCAAGGGCTTGATGGCGAACTCAAGCGGCGCGGGGATCTGTACCGGCAGCTCGGTGTGCAGGACTTGGCCGCGTATCGCCGCACTGGGCACGCCGTGGTGCTCCCGCGCGTCTTGCTGATCATCGATGAGTTCCAGGAGCTCTTCATCGAGGATGACCGCATCGCGCAAGATGCCAATCTCCTGCTCGATCGACTGGTGCGACAAGGTCGCGCGTTTGGCATGCATGTCGTGCTCGGGTCGCAGACCCTGAGTGGCGCGTTCAGTCTTGCACGCACGACGATGGGCCAGATGGGCGTGCGCATCGCGCTGCAGTGCTCCGAAGCCGACAGCCAGGTGATCCTGTCCGACGAAAATCTGGCGGCGCGCCTGCTCAGCCGACCCGGCGAGGCGATCTACAACGATGCGGGCGGTCTGCTCGAGGGCAACAGCCCGTTCCAGGTCGTGTGGTTGCCCGATCAGGTGCGCGAGCAATGGCTCAACCTTGCGCAACTCAAGGCGCAGGCCGAACCGCCCAAGCGGCCGCTGGAGACGATTGTCTTTGAAGGCAACGCTCCGGCGTCGTTGGACGCGAATGATGTGCTCTCTGGTCGCGCGCCCGCTGGGACGAGTCCACTCGCGCCGAGCCTGTGGCTTGGCGAAGCGATCGCCATCAAGGATCCCACAGCGATCCGTCTGCGCCGCATCTCGGGTGCGAACACGATCGTGGTCGGGCAACGCGACGATGCAGCGCAAGCGATCTGTGCGAGCGCGCTGCTCTCGCTGGCTGCGCAAGCGCCTGGCGCGCGTGTGGTGTTGCTCGATGGAACAACTGCCGACGACCCCTCATTCGGCGGCCTGGCGGCGCTCGGTCGATCGATCGGACTCGATGTCGTGACGGCGACGCCCAAGGAGCTCCCCGATCGCCTGCAGGAGCTGGCTGCTGAAGTGGCAAGTCGCCAAGAGTCCGGCACGGCCGACGGCGCGACGACGCTGCTCCTGGCGCATGGATTGCACCGCATGCGTGCCTTGCGCCGGAACGAGGACGACTACGGCTTCGGCGGCGGTGATGGACCGCCGACGCCGGACAAGATCTTCATCGCGCTCGCGCGTGAGGGCCCCGCCGTCGGCGTGCATGTGCTGGCGACCGTCGACACCGCGACCAACATGGGACGCGTCCTCGATCGCAACGGCTTGCGTGAGTTCGACAACCGCGTGCTCTTCCAGATGAGCGCGACGGACTCGAGCACGATGGTCGACTCGCCGGCCGCCGCGCGACTTGGGCCCGAACGCGCGATGCTCTACAACGAAGAACTCGGGATCGCTGAGAAGTTCCGCTTCTATGCCTGGCCGGAGCGATCGTGGATTGAAGCCACCGCGGCGCGGCTCCGTTCGGGCGCGTGAGTCTGGACCAGATCGGTCCACAAACGCTCGAGTCGCTGCTCGGAGTGCCCTGGCGCAGCGTGGTCTTGCGCGAACACACTGAGTTCCCACTCCAATTCAGCCTGACGGAAGGTCTCGACCGCCGCTTGACCTGACGGCATGGAGGGCGGCATCGCCGCACGCGATCGCCACGCGAGGACCCGATCGATGTTCGCCTCGTCACGGGTGGCACCGCGGTCCTCGATGCGTTGCAGTCGAGCTTCCACTGCAGCAAGTCGTCGCGGGAGCGACTCCCATGTTTGCCACTCAAGGGTGCGCGTCGCCTCGGCGGGAAGGACGCGCGCGTGCAGGGCGCGGACATCGTCGATCGAACGCTGCCAGGCTGCTGGCACGGGTGCATCGAGCGCACGCGCGATGCGCTGATCGATTCGCCAGACCGCGATCGCAAGCGGCAGCGACTCGTGAACGAACGCCCAGGCCCGTTCGCCCAGCGCGGCGACGATGGCGTGGAAGTCGGCTCGACTGCGCGGGAGCAGATCGTGCGGAACGCCCTTGAGCACGGCGAGTCGGCAGACTTCGGCGACGACATGCGGTTCGAGCAGGCGATGACTCGCTGCTGTGCATGCCTCGCTGAACGAGGGATGATGCCGGACTTGTTCCGCAAGCCGTGGCTCGATCGCATCAAGTGCAAGGTCGCGCACGGCCGCGACATGGAGTGTCGCCGCCCGACCTGCATCGGTTTCGATCACCAGTGTGGCACCGCCCGGCGTGACCTGAAGCGCAGGATGACCGGTCACCGCGTGCCCTCCGAGGTCGAAGTCGACCGACATCGCAAGCGCTGGCCACGGCCAGTCGTGCGAGGACCGCCCCAGCCACGCACTCCACCCCATGGCCTGCATGGACGATTCGTTCCAGGCTGCGCGCGCAGCGGCGTGGTGCTTTGCGAGCAGGCTCCGCAGGTCTCGCGAACGATCCACGATGCCGGCTGGTCCGCGTACCACAAAGCCCATGCGCAAATGTGGATCGAGGGCATCGAGCGCAAGATCATCAGGCAGGACAGACAGCCCCGTGAAGGAGGAGAGCCATGCAGCGAGTCGCCCCCTGATCGAACCCGTTCGATCCGAAAGTTCAGCGGCGGCATCGCGCGCCACATCGGCGGCTGGGATGCATCGCGTGCGGATTCGCTTGGGCAGCGTGCGGATCAGCGCCTCGATCAACTCGTCGTGCAAGCCCGGCACCAACCAGTCGTAGGCATTGGGGTCGGCGAGTTCGAGCAACGCGAGCGGCAACTCGGCTTCGATGCCGTCGGTCGATGTTCCTGGCTCATGGTGATAGTGCAGCGGAATGCGCAGGCCGTGATCGTCGAGCGCGTCGGGGTACGCACTCGGTTCCTGGACGCGATCCGGATCGGCGAGCAGGTCACGCTCGGACATGCGAAGCGAAGTGGCATGTCGCTCGTCACGCAGCCATGAACGAAAGCTGGGCCAAGCGTGAAGATCAGCAGGAAGGCGAGCGTCGTAGAAGGCGAACTCGCCGTCGCGACCGGCCACGAGATCGTGTCGCCGCTCCCTCTCCTGTCGTGCGAGCAGTCGATCGCGGAGCGCGAGGTTGTCGGAGATGGGGGCGCAGGCACCCGGCAGTTCGCCATCGATGAGCGCGCTTTGGATGAAGAGTTGTCGCGATCCCGCTGGATCGAGCGGACCGAACGGCACGCGTCGTCGCGGGATGAGCGTGAGGTGGCCCATGGTGGCACGCTCCCACGCGGCGACATGTCCCGTCTCGACGCGCCAATGCGGTTCGCTGACGGTGCGCTCGACCATGTGCGGCGCCACGGCCTCGACCCATTCGGGCCGGATGCGGCAGGCGTCGCGCAGCCAACGACGGGCCGTCTCGACGACCTCGACCGCGACGATCCAGCGGGCCTGCGACTTGGCGAGCGCGCTCGATGGATGCAGCTCGGCGGACTGGCCACTTGGAAGGCGGTAGGTGCCATCGTCCTGACGATGTGCGATGTGCGACACGAAGCCGGCCAAGATCGCACAGTGCACGCGCTCCGGATCGCTCTCGTCGGCGAGCGGCGGGATCGTTCCCGTGAGCCGTTCCGTGGCAAGGCGTTTCAGTTGCGCATGGAGATCATCCCATTCGCGCATGCGCATCGGACTGAGGAATCGCTCAGCGCACCAACGACGACGCGCACTGGAGCCGAGTTCAGCGCACGCGCCCTTCCACGCGCGCCAGAGCTTGAGTGCGCTCATGGCATCGCTGCGTTCATCCCGAAGAAGCGCGTGGGCAAGGTCCGCGTTCGCCGTCGCCCCCGCCGGGCGATCCCGCGGATCTTGGATCGCCATGCGCGCGGCCAGGATGAGCGCCTCGGCGAGACACGCGTTGGCGTGGCCAGCCACGATCGTGCGCGCGATGCGTGGATCGAGCGGCCACTGCGCAAGGTCCCGGCCGAGCCGCGTCAACCGAAGTTCACCAGTGAATGCCCCGAGTTCAATGAGTGTGTCCTGCGCTTCGCGCACGAGCCGAAGCGATGGCGGATCGATCCACGGGAAGTGCTCCGCCGCGCCGAGCCCGATGGCTGACAGTTGCAGCACGACGCCACTCAAGTTGGCGCGCTGCACTTCGGGCACGGTGAACTCGGGACGAAGATCATGGTCTGCCTGGCTGAAGAGCCGGACGCACAGGCCGGGGAAGAGCCGTCCCGCGCGACCGGATCGTTGGCTGGCACTGGCCCTCGAAATCGGCTCGATCGGAAGCCGCTGCAGTCGGCTGCGCGGGCTGTATCGGCTCAGCCGCACGAGTCCCGAGTCCACGACCCATCCGATTCGCGGCACGGTCAGGCTCGTTTCGGCGATGTTGGTGCAGGCGATGATCCGTCGCGCGGGGCCGGGCGTGAAGATGCGGTCCTGCTGGTCGCTGGGCAAGCGCGAGTACAGCGGCAGCACCTCGATGCCTTGGAAGCGTCCACGCGCCCCATCGACGAACTCGTGGATTTCGCGCTCGCTCGCGAAGAAAACGAGTCCATCGCCTGGAGCTTCGTCGAGGCAGACGGACGCCGCGTCGAGCGCTGCCTGAACGACATCAGCGTCCTCGCCGGCAGCCATCGGCGCGTAGCGGATCTCAACTGGATGCGTGCGTCCCTCGACTTCCAGGACTTCGGCGCCGTCAAAGTGCGCGGCGAAGCGAGCTGCATCCAGCGTGGCGCTGCTGATGATCACGCGGAACTCGGGGCGTTGGCGCAGAATCTTTCGCAACGCACCGAGCAGGAGATCGATGTTCAGGCTCCGCTCGTGAGCTTCGTCGACGATGACCGCATCGTGTCGCAGGAGGAGCGGATCCTCGCGAAGCTGTGCGAGCAGGACGCCATCGGTCATCACCACGAGTCTGGAGCGTGGTGATGCGCTCGTCTCGAATCGAACCTGATAGCCCACGGCCTGTCCTGGTTCCGTGCCGAGCTCGTGCGCGATTCGTGTGGCAACACTTCTGGCGGCCACGCGACGGGGCTGCGTGTGGGCGATCGTGCCGTCCATGCCGAGGCCAGCCTCGAGCAGCATCTTCGGCAACTGTGTGGTCTTGCCGGAGCCGGTCGATGCGCTGACGATCAGGACCTGATGCGTGCCGAGCGCGTGGTGCACGCGATCGCGGCAGGCGCTCATTGGGAGTTCGGGCGGGTAGCTGATCGCGAGGGCGTGGGACATGCGCCCGATCCGCACATCGCTCGATCGTTGGATTGCCAGTTCGATGGCGCGATGCAGTTGGCTGTGGGGCTTGCCCTCGCGCACGAGCCGCTCGTAGCTGCGGAGCTGACGCCGCAACGGTGGAAGGTCCGCGCGCAGGCACTCGGCAAGACGCGCCTGAAACATCGCGAGGGCGCTGGTCACGCAGAAAGTGTAGGGGCTACAGGACTCGACGCCGCAAGGCGCGATGGACTGTGCGCGGCTTTGCCGCGCGGATGCGGCTCTGCCGCATCCAAGAGCTCACGAAGTGAGCGCTACAGGACTCGACGCCGCAAGGCGCGATGGACTGTGCGCGGCTTTGCCGCGCGGATGCGGCTCTGCCGCATCCAAGAGCTCACGAAGTGAGCGCTACAGGACTCGAACCTGTGACCCCCGCTGTGTAATAGCGGTGCTCTAACCAACTGAGCTAAGCGCCCGACCGAGCGAGTCTATCGCGACGGTCTCATTCCCCCTTGCGCAGGAAGTAGGTGAACTCCTTCGTCGCCATGTTGGCGCACGGTCCACTCGGGTCCGTCGTCCCGCGCTCAGTGTCCACTTGGAACACATGCCACCCTTCGCCGCCGACCTCGTACCAGATCTCATCCACCTTCTCTTGCCAGAACGCCCCCGCTGCAGCCATCGAGGGAAACTCCTGCTCCCACGAAGTCTTTGGCGACGAAGCGGGTCCGATGCTGCCACGGCAGATGAATCGGCCCTGATCGTCGCTGCCGTAGGACGCGCGTCCGCCGGGAGACTCGAACATCCTTCCCTCGCATGCGTTGCCGGCTCCAGCGAGTGTCCAGACTTCGCGCCCCCGCGCGAAGTGCCAGCGTCCAGGCGCGTCCTGCAGATTGCTCGCCGTGGCTTCGTGAATCGAGAGCGGCCAGAACACGCCTGCTCCGATCGCTCCCGCTCCAATCGCGAGAAGGACGAGCAGGATGGATCGATGCGTGGCGCGCCCAGCTGCGGGAGTCGTGGTGGTCATGCGGTGCATTGTGCCACGGACACGGTTGGGAACGCCCGGATCCACCCTTCGTCGTGCCGCTCCCGGCGGCTATCCTCCACCTTCCCCACGATGTCTGGCCCCGCGCGCGAACTTCTCTTGATGGCCCGGCGACCGCTCTCGGTCGTCTTGGTCGCCGTGCTCGCCGCGTGCACCGGTTCGTTGGTGGAGAACGCCCCCGAGCGACCGAAGCAAACACGAGCCGATCGTCGCGTGATCCCGATGGATGTCGATCCGATCATGCGCGGCACGATCGCCGCCGAGACGATCGTGACCGGATTCACGCCCACGGTGGTGCGCGGCTACGGACTCGTCTTCGATCTTCACGGAACGGGCAGTCGCATTGCGCCGACCGAAGTCCGGGCCCAAGTCTTGAAGGATCTGCAGCGGCTGCGCCTTGGCGCTGACGGCAAGGCACCTGACTCGAGTGAGCTCGATCGTCTCCTTGGCGAGGAAAACACGGCGATCGTCGTCGTCGAGGGGATCATCCCGCCCGCGGCACCCAAGGGCACGCGCTTTGACCTTCGCGTGTTCGCTGCGCCCGGCACAGGCGCCACCAGCCTTGAAGGCGGTCGTCTCATCCTGACGGATCTCCGACCTGGTCCCTTGATGCTCGGCAGTAAGCAACCCAAGATCTTGGCGCGCGGCATGGGTGACTTGGTCATCAATCCCTTTGCCGATCCCGTCGGGGTGAGCACGGACACCGTGAACCGACTCAGTGGGCGTGTCCTCAATGGCGGCGTCGTCACCGATGACTTGGTGCTTCGGCTGCGCCTGGCGACGCCGAGCCACGCTCGCACCAAGTTGATCGCCAGTGCCATCAACAGTTCATTCCCTCGCGAGCCGGGACAGCACGACGACACCGCGCGTGGGCGAAGCGACGAAGCCGTCGATGTAGTGATCCCGCCGTCCTACTTCAGTCGGACGAACGACTTTGTCGAGTTGATTCGTCACTCTCCGCTCAACACCGCGTCGATCGAGGCCACCGCCTTACAGGTGAAGCGCGCGCTGATCGCCAATCCCGGTGCCGCTGCAGCAGCGAGCCTGCGTTGGCAAGCCTTGGGGAAGAAGGCAATTCCCACCGTGCAGACCTTGTATGAGTACGCCGAGGAGCAGCCGCGCTTTGCTGGGCTGCAGGCCGGCGCGTATCTGAACGATCCGGTCGTCGTACCGCACTTGCTGAAGATGGCCTCGGATGATGGATCGTCGCTGCGGATCGACGCGATCAAGCTCTTGGCCAACATGCAGGGCAATCCCCGGGTGAACATTGGGTTGCGCCCGCTCGTCGACGACACGGACATCGATGTCCGGCTCGCCGCGTTCGACGCCCTGCTCAAGCGCGGGGACGCCTCGATCGGTGAAGTCGATGTGAACGGCAAGTACATGCTGAACACGATCGGGAGCAAGAAGCCCATGATCTATGTCACCCAAAGCGGGCAACCGCGTGTGGTGATCTTCGGCGACGAGGCCGAGGTCGTGCGCCCGATGACGCTGACCGAGTTCGGTTCCCGGCTGGTCGTTCGCGGCGACTACGACCAACCGCTGCTCGATGTCTTCTGGCAGGCCGCCGACGGAGGCGTGCTGCGGGAGCAGGTGCGCCCGGAACTCGCGGAGTTCACCAGGTTCCTTGGCCACCGCGCCTCGCCCGAGTATCCATCGCCCGGTCTGAACATGAGTTACAGCGAGGCGATCGGCACGCTGCATCGCCTTTGGCGAGATGGCTACTTCAAGGGCGACTTCAAGGTCGAGCAGGATCGCATCTTGGCCGAACTGCTGCGGACCGAAGAACAGGATGCCGAGGCCGACCGTCCGGAGTTTGATGTGCCCGAGGACCAGCGGGATCTTGATACCGAGGCGAAGGAGCGATCGGGTGCCGGGACCGACCTCGACCGTGCGTCGGTCGGCAGCCCGGTTGATTCGCAGCGGCCTTCGCGCGATACTGTCCCCCGTTGACGCAAGTGGTTGTCGCGTGCCGTGTGCGGCCGGTCCCATGGATGGGACTGCGCGATGACAGGAGGTCAGATTGATGCGCCTTGCCAAGCTCACCCTGGGCGGATTCAAGAGTTTCGCCGACACGACGGAGTTCACCTTCGATGCGCCCATCATCGGCATCGTGGGGCCCAACGGCTGCGGCAAGAGCAATGTCGTCGACGCCATCAAGTGGGTGCTCGGTGAGCGCAGCGCCAAGAGCCTTCGTGGCTCCGCCATGATCGATGTGATCTTCGCCGGTAGCGCCACGCGCAAGCCGCTCGGCTGCGCGAGCGTCACGCTGACCTTCGACAATCCCGTGCTCGACCGATCCGTTGAAGTGGCACCGAGCACGCCCGCGATGGAGACGATCGACGATGAACAGGAAGTCGACGACGGCGAGGCCGAGGGTTCGGCCCAGGTTCGACGCGGTCTGGTCGTCCATCGCGCATTGCCGGTCGACCACGATGTCGTTGAGGTCACTCGTCGCCTTTACTCCGATGGGCGGAGCGAGTATCTGATCAACGGTAAGAAGGTCCGCCTACGTGACATTCGCGAACTCTTCATGGACACGGGGATCGGCACCGACGCCTACTCGATCATCGAGCAGGGCAAGGTTGCAGCGCTGCTCGAGGCCAATCCGGCAGAGCGTCGCGCGACCCTTGAGGAGGCCGCAGGCGTGGCCAAGTTCCGCGCACGCAAGGCCGAAGCGCAGCGCAAGCTCGACAGCGCCGAACGCAACCTGATCCTGATCCGCGAGCAGTTGGCTGGCACCGAGCGCCGCCTGCGCATCGTGCGCGGACAAGCCGAGAAAGCCAAACGCTTTCAGGAACTCGACTCGCGCCGCCGATCGCTCCGTTCGGCGCTCGCGTTCGATCTGTATCACGAGCACCGCACGCGTCTTGCCGAGGCGGAAGCGCGCGTCGCTTCGCTCGATGGAACGCGCGACGCGTTGATCGAACGCGTTCGCGTGGCCGAAGAAGCCAAGCGCGACGCTGAGTTGGCGCGCGACCAGGTCATGCATGAGCAACAGGCCCACGAGCGCGAACGACTCGAAGCGCAGGGTCTGGTCGGTCAGCATCAGGAGCGGGCCGATGCCGCGCGGCAGGGACTTGCGCGGGCTGAAGCGGATCTTGAGACCGATCGTGTTGCGCTCGCTCACGCTGACGAGCGCATGGGAGAAGTGCAGGCCCAGCTGGAAACGCTGGAGCAGCAACTCACGGACCATGAGCTTGCCGTGACCGCGGCCGAGGCCGAAGCGACGGCCGCGAGTGAACGGCGCGCCTCGATCGCCCGCATCCTGACCGATGCGCGGTCGCGTCACGAGCGTCTTCGTGAACAGGTGGTCGGACTGGAACGCGAGCGATCCCGCGCTGCTCAGCGATCGACGGCGGCCGACGAGCGCGAACGATCGCTGGCTGAGCAGTTGGAGCGCCTCGATGCACGCGAGGCACCCTTTGCAGAAGAACTTGATGCGGGTCGGTTGTCCCGCGTCAAGGCGATGGTCCGTCGACAAGTTGCGCAGGATGCCCAAGAGCGCCTGCACCGCGAGGCGACCGAGGAACTTCGCGTCGCTGCGCACTTCGATGATCGAAGCGAAGCGATGCTCGAAGAGCTCGCCGAACTGCGCGACGAACGGACCCGCATCGAGAGCCGCCGCCGCATCCTTGGCGAAATGCAGGATGCACGCGAGGGATTGACCGGCGCCGTGAAGGCTGTTCTCGGTGCGCCAGATCGCTTCCCCAGCGTTCGCGGCATGCTCGGCGATCTGCTGGAGAGCGATCGTGAGCACGCGACGGCCGTCGAAGCTGCACTGGGCGAGTCGCTCCAGATGCTGCTGCTTGATGCGCCTGAGTCGGTCCGCCCCACCGTCGTGACGGCAAAGGAGCAGCGCGGGCGGATTTCGTTTGCCACGGCGTCGATCCAGCGCCACGGTGCGATCGATCGCACCGAGGTCGAGGGTGCCGTGCCGCTGCTCGGATTCGTCCGTGCAGCAGCCGACGCGACCAGGGTGGCCGAGTGCCTGCTGGCCGACACCTGGATCGTGAACGATCTTGACGCAGCACTCCTGCTCGCGCAGGGCGGTCTCCGCGGTGCGCGCATCGTCACGCCCGCGGGTGACCTGATCGATCGAACGGGCGTCGTCACCCTGGGTGCCGCCGATGCGACGGTTGGTGGCATGCTCAGCCGACGCGCCGAGATGGCCGAGCTCGTTGCCGCCACCCGGGCGCTTGGTCGGCGCATCGATGGGATCGATGGTGAATGCAGCGCGTTGGCCAGCGAGGGCGAGCAAGCCCGCGCGCGTCATCGAAGCCTGGATGAGGCCTTGCAAACAGCTCGTCGGGACGCCATCGAAGCGCAGTTCGAAGTCGATCGCGTCGAGCAACTCTTGGCTCGCGTCGAGCGCGATCGCGCCCGGCTGGTCGACGAGCGGCGTGACCTTGAGTCACGACGCATCACCATCGCTGGTGAGCGACGCGAAGCGGGCGAGCGTTTGGCCGCGCTTGCTGATGATGCCACGCGCGCGCAAACCGCCGCGGTCGAGGCTGCGGCAGCGCTGCAGCAGGGCCAGACCGACGCCGACCATGCGGCGGAGTCGTTCAACGCGGCTCGCATCAGCGCCTCGCAGGCCCAGTCGGTGCTCGATGCAACGCGTCGCGAAAGCGGGATCCTGCGTCGATCGATCGATGATCTGCGCGTGCGACGCACGACGCTGGAAGACCAGCATGCGCGGCGTCATGGCCAACGCGACGAGTTTGCAGCGGCCATTCGTGCGGCCGAGGCCGACCGCGCTGCGGCGCTCGAACAAGAGTGCGCCTCGGCCACGGCGCTTGTGACGATCGCATCACGATTCACCCAAGCCACGCTGGCCAACGAGCAGGCTTCGGAAACAGTTCGCGCCGAACGAGAAGCAGGCCAAGAGACCGAGCGGCAGTGGAATGCCGCGGAACTCTCGCGCCGTGAGGCGACGATCAAGATCGAGAATCTTTCGGCGTCCACGCTCGAGGAGCTCGGTCTGGACCTCGCCCTTGGCTACGCGCTGCACCTGGCGGAACGCGAAGCTGGCACCTTCGCCGCGCCGGACCGCACGGAGGCTGGCGCCGAGGCTGATGTCCTGCGCGAGGAGATCCGCCGGCTGGGCAATGTCAACCTTGACGCGATCGACGAACTGACGCTGCTCGAAACCAGATTCAATGACTTGGGCACGCAATTGGCCGACATCGATCAAGCGAAGTCGCAGCTTGAGTTGCTCGTGGGTGAACTCGACCGCATCAGCCGCGTGCGATTCGAGGAAACCTTCAACGCGGTTCGCACGAACTTCGGCGGCACGGACGGCATGTTCCGTCGGCTCTTCGGCGGCGGCAGTGCCGACATGTTCCTGGTCCCCGACGACGACGGCAATGTGGACTGGCTCGCGAGCGGCATCGAGATCCGCGCGAAGCCCCCTGGCAAGGAGCCGCGCGTCATCAGCCAGCTTTCGGGCGGCGAGAAGAGCATGACCACGGTGGCGCTCCTCCTGGCGATCTTCCAGAGCAAGCCCGCCCCTTTCTGCATCCTCGACGAAGTGGATGCCGCGCTGGACGAATCCAACACCGAGCGATTCGCGACCAGCCTGCACGGGTTCCTTGATCGCAGCCACTTCATCGTCATCACGCACCACAAGCGGACGATGCAGCACTGCCACAAGCTCTACGGCGTCACCATGCCGCAGCGCGGTGTCAGCCGTCGTGTTGCAGTGCGCTTCGAGCAAGTCGGGCAGGATGGCCGCTTGAGCAAGGACGCTGTGCACCAGGCCGAACGCGAAGCGGAAGAAGCCGTCGGCGCGGCGTGAGCCCGAGCGACATCGGGCGGCCGAACAACATCCGCTCGCTCGCGGAACCAGCTCAGATGCACACGCTTGAACCCTCGCTCTTGTGCGTCAGGACTTGACGAATGTGCCGCGCGCGTGGTCCTTGGTCACGCCAGGGAACGCGAGCACCTGGTTCTGCATGACCACATAGACGCCGGGTGCAAGAATCTGCACGGCGAGCAGGGCCTCGGTCAGGTTCTGCTGGGCATCGGTGTCGCGGAGTTCGTAGGGCTTCATGGACCCCGTGAACACCACGGGCTTGGTCAGGGCGCCCGCGCGAGCAAGACGCTCGAACACAGCCTCACCACTCACAGCCATTCGATCGGTGCCATGCACGACCACAACCCCATCGTGATCGCGAAGCGCGTTGTGCACGGTCGCGGCGATCAATGCGTGATCCTCGGGCACCATGTCAAGGCTGTCCTTGTTCATGAGCGCCATCCGCGACACGCTCACGCCGCGCAGATCGAGTTGCGCCAGCATCACATCGAGCACGGCAACACGATTCGCGAGCACGCCGGCCAAGGCGCAGTAGGTCTTCTCGATCGTGCCGCCTGTGCTGATGATCGCGATGCGCTTCATGGGGGCGCGGAGCGTAGCCGATCCGTGACCGCTCACGCCCATTCGACGGTGCACGCCGTTTCCGTGCAGACGATGCGACGCATCGCGCGATCCGTCGTGCGGATCCGCAGTCCGTTGTCGTTCGTTCCCTCGAGCAGCCCCTTCCGCATGGCTCTCGCCAGCGCGGCCACCGCCCACGACAGGCTGACGGGATTCGTCATGATCGTGCCGGATTCGGCATGGACGGTGCGTGCGAGCGCGTCGAGCGCGTCGCGACCCTCGGCACGATCGCGCGTGGCAAGCGCCACCCGCACCTGAAGGTCGAGGATGGATGAGAGCCCGCTCGGAACCGTGCCATCATGATGCGAGCGAACGCGCACGGGCAAACCGCCGCTGCCGGAGTCGGCCCACCAACGCCCGTCGCTTGACCATGCCGCGCGTGCTGCGCGCTCGATGGTCTGTGCTCGAGTGAGCCACAGCTCGTCGCCTGTGGCGCGCCAGAGTGTTTCGAGTCCAAGGCCAAGGCACGCGACATCCGCGAGGGTCGCCGGCGGACCCATGACTGAACCACATCGCGTTCGGTGCCAGGAGCCACTCCGCTGATGCCCCTGCCAGAGCGCCTCGGCGAGTTGCGCGGCGCGGAGGACGAGCCGATCATCGCGCAGGGCCATGGCCGCGGTGGCGAGTCCCTCCACAAGCAGTCCGTTCCACTCCAAGATGATCTTGGTGTCGCGTCGCGGTGCGCGCCGCGTCTGGCGAACGGCGAGCAAGGCCTGGCAGGCGCGTTCGATGCCCGCACTCGTGCGCCACGGCCGGCGCGTGGGAACGACCGACGGTGGCGCGTCGGCGTGATGGGGATCGATGAAATTGGGGCGGTCCAGGCCCAGCGCGAGGATCGCATCGTGACGCATGTCCTCGTCGAGCGAGGACAGCGCATCGGCCGCCTCAAGGGGCGTCCACAGGTAGTTCAGCCCCTCGCGCCCATCGACTTCAGCATCGAGTGCTGCGATGCACGAACCGTCCTCCGTGGACATCTCGCGATCGATCCAGATGACCGTTCGGCGCAGGGACTCAGCCCAGCGATCATCGGGGTCGCGCGTGTGTTCGGCGGCCAACAACTCGAGCAGCTGGCCATTGTCGTAGAGCATCTTCTCGAAGTGAGGCACGGTCCACGATGCATCGACGCAGTATCGATGGAAGCCGCCCCCGACTTGATCGAACAGTCCGCCGCAGACCATCCCATTGAGCGCGCGACCAACGGTGGGCTGGAGCGTCGGCAGCGCATGGGCGGCCTCACGCATCAAGCGGAGGTAGCACGGTTGAGGGAACTTTGGTGCGCCACCGAAGCCGCCGTGAGCCGTGTCCTCGAAACGCAGCAGCGCTTGCGCGACCTGCGCTGGCAACGATGCAGGAATCCCACACGAAGGAGCGGTGCGCGTGAGCACATCCTCCACGATCGCGCCGATGCGATTGGCCTGATCGTTCACATCGGTTCGGCGGGTCGTCCACGCGGTCCTCATCGCATCGATCACGCTGCGAAACGACGGTCGACCATGCGCGAGACGGGGCGGGTAGTAGGTTCCGACATGGAAGGCGCGCATCGAGTGCGGATCGATGAATCCGTTCAGCGGCCATCCCCCGCTTGCCTTGCCATCCGTGAGTTCGGTCATCACCTGGCACGCAGTCATCAACCACTCGTCGACGCTTGGGTGTTCCTCGCGATCGACCTTGATGGCGACGAAGCCCTCACGCAGTGCTTGGCCGATCGCAGGGTCCTCGAAGGACTCCCGCTCCATGACATGGCACCAGTAGCAGGTGCTGTAGCCGATGCTCACAAACAGCGGTCGGTCCAGACGCCTGGCCAGAGCCAAGGCCTCGTCGCACCACGGCCACCAATCGACTGGGTTCGCAGCATGCTGCAGCAGGTACGGGCTCGTGCACGCGGCCAAGCGATTGGTGGTGATCGGATCCTGCGTCATCTGGTCGTGGCTACTCTATTCCCCACGCATGGACGCGGCCCCCTGTCTCCTGCTTGCTGAACTCGCTCCGCTCGACGGAGTGGGTGCGGGATGGCTTGCGCTCTTGGGCGCACTCGGTGTCGTGCTGGTCGTCCGTGGCGCGCGCATGCTCCCGTTGCTGGTGCTGGTCGCTGGCGGATTGGCCGGCTGGGCGATCGGCATTCGGATGCACCAGTCCTTTGCCTTGCGCGTTCCGGAGTGGGCCGCGGCGCTCGCTGCTGCACTCATCGTCGCGACGGTCAGCGTCGTCTTCTTGCGCGTCGGCGTCGCGTGGATGATGGCGCTTCTGTCCAGCGCACTCTGCATCCTGCTCTCGTGCGCGATGGTCGATCGCGGCATCCTGAATCCGTCGCCGGTGTCCATCGTTCGAGGGGGAGCGCCGCTGACCGACGGACGCTCGACGCCAATGCTTGGCGACGCCGCGCCGACGCCTCGTGATCTCGCGCCGACCCTGCTTGAGGCCATGTCGCGAAGTTGGGCCGATGTTCCCGCAGACGCTGGCTTCATTGCTCGAACCACGGGCGCGTGGCGTCACATGCGCGCACGAACGGATGCCTGGTGGGAACGCATGCCACCGACCACGCAAACGCTCGTGTCAGCCTTCGGCTGGGGCGGTTTCGCCGCCGGATTCGTCGCAGCATTCTTCTTCTCGCGCGCGGTGCCGGTCCTGCTGACTTCGATCGTGGGTTCCGCGTTGGCGGTCGCCACGGTGGCATGCTTCGCCCAGCGGCTCTCGGGCGGCCGCGTGGCGCTTCCACCGCAACCGTGGCCGTGGCTGAGTTTCATCGGCGCGGGCACCGTGCTCGGACTCCTGCTGCAGTCGGCACGCACGACACCCAAGCCCGAACCCGCACCAGAGCAACCCACCTCCGACCATGGATGACTTCGCGTACCGACACGGCGAACTGCACTGCGGCAGCGTCCCGGTCTCCTTGATTGCTGAACGATTCGGCACGCCCACCTACATCTACAGCGCCTCGACGCTGCTCGACCATCACCGAAAGCTGGCACGCGCCTTCGCGGCCTTGAAGCCGCTGATCTGCTACTCCGTCAAGAGTTCCGGCAACATCAATCTGTGTCGACTCCTTGCGAGCGAAGGCGCCGGCATGGATGTCGTCTCGGGTGGCGAACTCCACCGAGCGATGGCGGCCGGCTGCCCCGCCGAGCGCTGCGTCTATGCCGGCGTGGGCAAGACGGATGCTGAAATCGAGTTCGCCATCCTGCAGGGTGTGGGCGTACTCAATGTCGAGAGCGAGGCAGAGTTCGAGGTGGTCGCCGCCATTGCCGCGCGACTGCAGCGCAGATGCGTCGCGGCGCTTCGCGTGAACCCCGATGTCGACCCCAAGACGCACCGATACACGAGCACCGGTCGCAAGGAGACGAAGTTTGGCGTGGACATCGAACGCGCGAGAGCGTTCTTCGCCTTGTATGGCAACGATCCGTGGTGCCGTCTGACGGGGCTACACCTTCATATCGGAAGTCCGGTCTACACCGTGCAGCCCTATCTCGATGCGATCACGAAAACGCTCACCTTGATCGATGATCTGAAGGCGCTTGGCCACACGGTCGACACGCTCGACTTGGGCGGCGGCTTTGCTGCGGACTACGAGACCGGGCAGAGTCCTGAGGCGGCGGAGTACGCGCAGGCGATCGTGCCGCTTCTTGAGCCGCGAGTCCGCGACGGACTGCGCGTGATCTTGGAGCCGGGCCGGACGATCGTTGCCAATGCGGGGATCCTGCTGACACGCGTGCTCTACATGAAGCAGTCCGGCGACAAGATGTTTGCAATCTGCGACGCGGGCATGAACACGCTCATGCGACCATGCCACTACGACGCGTTTCATTTCATCTGGCCGACTGCGCCCGTCGCGGGATTCGTTCCTCCGCAACGGGCGCGAACGATGGAGCTCGATGGCCTCGCACTGATGGATGTCGTGGGACCGATCTGCGAGAGCGGCGACTTCCTCGCGATCGACCGCCCCCTGCCACCGTTGCGCCGCGGCGACTTGGTCGCGGTCTTCACTGCAGGCGCGTACGGCATGAGCATGGCGAGTCGGTACAACAGCGTTCCGCTCCCCGCTGAAGTGCTCGTCGAAGGCGACCAAGTCCGATCGATTCGCCGGCGCGAATCGTGGGACGACCTGATCGCCCACGAACGCTAGGCCTGACTCGCCACGCAGGTCCGGTCGACCGTGCGCCGCGTCGCGCCACTAGGTCGCGGGGGTTCCGTGGATGGCGCCGGCCACGATCGCCGCGAGCGAAAGCGCTTGCGGCGTGAAGAGCATGATCACCACGCCCGCGAGCGACCCCGCAGCAAGATCGTCCGCGACCACCCCCAGTCCGCCCTGCCATCGCTGCATCAAGCGGATCGGGCCGGGCTTCCAGATGTCGAATGCGCGAAAGAGCAGGAACGAGAGTCCGCTCAGGACCACCGCCTCGATCCAGCCTGCGCCGTGGACGAACGCCAGCGGCATGGCTGCGACAGCGCCACCAGCGACTTCGTCGATCACGATGCTCGAGGCGTCCTTCGCATTGAATCCGCGCTCGCCTTCGTCGCCCCATCGGATGCACGCCCAGGTCGAGACAAGACACATGGCGACGAGCGCGAGCGTCGTCGCAAGCGTCGGTGCGCCCAAGCCAAGCATCGCGCAGACGAGCGCCGCGGGCGGAAGGCTGCCCCAGGTGCCGGGCGCGGGTCGAAGCAGTCCGAGTCCACCAGCGGTGAGCCAGAACATGGCTGCGCGATTCAGACCCGTCGGCCGACGAGAACCAGCGCTCATCGCCACGCCTCGCGGGATCGCAGGATGTACGGCAGCGCGCTGACGATCGTGAGTGCCACCGTGAACAGGATGAACCAGTGGGTCAACGGGACGAACATCTCGTTGGAGACGCCCAGATTCGGGAAGGCGCCCGCCGCAGCGACTCCCGCGAACGGAATCGCCAGCGACTGGGCCGTCATCTTCCACTTTCCCCATCGATCGGCCGGGCACGGCATCCCACGCGCTTCCATGCTCGCTCGAAGGCTGGTCACGAAGAGCTCGCGGGAGATGATGGCGATGACCATCCACGGCGCCACGCCGGATCCAGGGCAGAGAGGATCGACCACCACCACGAGCGCACCGAGCACCAGAACCTTGTCCACGAAGGGATCCATGATGCGTCCGAAGGCGCTGACGGCGTTGAAGCGCCGAGCGAAGTAGCCATCAAGGAAGTCTGTTCCGGCAGCGACGCCGAAGACCCACCCGGCGGCGATGACGCGGCGTGCTCGCTCGGCCGGATCCATTCCGGACCAGCCGTGCACCACATCAAGCATCATCCAGAAGTACACGGTCGCCAGCACCAACCGGCTCATCGTGATCAGGTTGGGCAGTTGCCGTCGGTCCATGCCGCGCGATCGTACGGCCGAGCGTCCGCATAAGTTGCGGGGTCGGCGGGACGCGTCTATCTTTGCGCGACCCCGATGGTCCCGCGCGCGCGGGCCCGACGGTGCTTCGTCACCCAAGTTCACCAGCATGATCCCCCCACTCTTGTTCGCCGCGTCAGCGATCTGCGCCGTCGGACTCTTCCTGCTGCTCCGCCAGCCCACTGGCAAGGCTCGATTTGGCGCGACCATCCTTGGTCTTGCTGGTCTCGCCTGGCTGTTGGTGCAAGGCGTTCAGGCTTCAGGCGCCCTTGGATTCGACCCCCGCGTGGCGATCATGTCGCTGGCGGTCGCGATGGCCACGGCGGCGGCGGTCCGCGTCATCACGACGACGCGACCGGTGTTCGCAGCGCTGTATTTCGTGTTGGTCGTTGTCGCAGGCGCCGTCGCGTACCTCATCATGGGCGCTGAATTCATGGCGTTCTCGCTGATCATCGTCTACGCCGGCGCGATCCTCATCACCTACATGTTCGTGCTCATGTTGGCGCAACAGGCAGCCGACGCAGATGGGCCGAGCGTGGCGTATGACCGCGTCGCGCGCGAACCAGCGGCCGCAGTGCTGTGCGGATTCGTGCTCTTGGCTGCGTTGTCGATCGTGGTCTCTGATGCACGGACGAACCAATTGCCGACTGCCAAGCTCGAGGCCCGCGCGAATGCCGCCGCGTGGAACCGCATGCGCGGCATGCCCGAACTGGTGCAGGAACGCATCACCGCCGAACTTGCCGCAACTGGCAAGGACCCCATCGGTTGGTCCCGCGCTGGTGAACTTGTGATCGCGCAGGATGGCCGAACAGCCATGGTGCCAGTCACGCTCGCCGACGGATCGCGTCACGAGGCGGTGCTCAAGGCCGCGGACCTTCCCGTGAACAGCACATCGCTCGGTTGGGAACTCGTGACCTCGTATCCGGGCAGCCTCGAACTTGCCGGGGTCATCCTCCTGATGGCGATGCTCGGTGCGGTCGTGCTTGCGCGCCGCCAGACCGACATGGCGGAAGATGATCGTCGCGCTGCAGCGGGACTTCCGCGCACGAACATCGAAGACGCAGATCTTGCGGGAGACCGAGCATGAATCCCATCGATCCTCAGCTTCCTCCGGGCGATCCGCTCGTGATGCTTGGCTTGTTGGCGAGCGCCATTCTGTTCGCGGTGGGCATCGTCGGCTTCCTCAGCCGCCGCAACATGATCACGATGTTCCTGTGCACCGAACTCATGTTCCAAGGTGCCGGGCTCGCCATGATTTCGTACGGACGCCAGCACATGGACCTGTCGGGTCAGGTGTTCGTGATCTTCATTCTGACGGTGGCTGCTGCCGAGGCCGCCTTGGCGCTCGGCCTGGTGGTGCTGCTCTACCGACGCAAGGAAACCCTGAGCGCCGAAGCGTGGAAGGAACTCGCTGAGTCATGATCGCTGCTCCCGCGATGCTGTCGTCGGTCCTTGCGCTCGCCGAGGGCCCGCTCGATGCTCACGCCGCACCCGAACTTCGCTGGGCCGGATTGGCCCTGCTGCTGCCCCTGGCCAGCAGCGTGCTGTGCCTGCTGTGCGGTTGGTTGAAGGTGCGCTCGAAACTCCCCGCGGCGCTCACCATCGCCGCGCTCGGTGGTGCCTTCGCGACGATCCTTCGCCTGCAGGGCACGGTGGGCGAGACACCCGTCGTCGTCAACCTGTTCGATTGGATCGACTTGACTTGGGGCGACGGCAGCCGCTTCCACGGCTTCACGGCAAATGTTGATCTCTACATCGATCGACTCACCGTCTTCTGGATGCTCTTCGTCACCGGTCTTGGCACGCTCATCGCGCTGTACGCGAGCGAGTACATGGAGTCGGATGTCGGCAAGGGCTACACGCGCTTCTTCGGCGCCGTGAGCATCTTCCTCTTCGCGATGGGATGCCTGGTCATGGGCGGCAACCTCGTGATGCTCTACCTCGGTTGGGAAGGTGTGGGTCTGGCGAGCTACCTGCTCATTGGCTACTACTTCACGAAGCCCGAGGCCGTCGCTGCCGCGAAGAAGGCCTTCATCGTCAACCGCATCGGCGACCTTGGTCTGGCACTCGCGCTGTTCCTGATCTGGCAGTGCTATGGCACCGTCGAGTACGCAGCGCTCTGGAAGGCGATCGAGGCCGCCCCGGCCAGCAGTGAGTGGACCGCGCAAGCCATTCCGTGGCTGCTCATGCTTGGTGCGTTCGGCAAGAGCGCCCAATTGCCTCTGTATGTCTGGCTTCCGGATGCGATGGAAGGTCCGACTCCGGTGTCGGCGCTCATCCATGCCGCGACCATGGTCACGGCTGGCGTCTACCTGATCGCCAGGATGTTCCCGCTCTTCGTCGTCAATCCCGATGCGCTCGCCGCCGTGGCGTGGGTCGGCGGCCTGACCGCTCTGCTCGCCGCCACGATCGGCATGGCGCAGTACGACATGAAGCGGATCTGGGCGTACTCCACGATCTCCCAGCTGGGGTACATGTTCCTGGGCCTCGGCGTGGGCACGACCTTCGGCGCGTCCTACCACGTCTTCACGCACGCGTTCTTCAAGGCGCTGCTCTTCCTGACCGCCGGAGCCGTCATGCACGGCTTCGCTGGCCAGCTCGACATTCGCAAGTTGAGCGGACTCCTCAAGGTGCCCGGTTTCCGGCTCGTGAGCGTGCTCGCGGTGCTTGGGTGCTTCTGGCTCGCTGCGTTCCCGTTCACTGCGGCGTTCTTCAGCAAGGACGAAATCCTGGTTTCGGCGTTCACCGCGAAGGATGATCGTGTGCATCTGCTCGGATGGATCGGTCTGCTCGTCGCTGCGCTGACCGCGTACTACACCTTCCGCGTTTGCTTCCGGGTCTTCTTCGGACCAGTGAAGTTCGAACCCGGCCATGAACTCCATGGCCACGACGATCACGACCACGCGCACGATGCGCACGCCCATCACGGCGAGTTCCACCCGCATGGACCTCGCTGGGCGATTCGCGTTCCGCTCGTCCTCATCGCCATCGGCGCGATCCTCGCTGGCTGGCCGAGCTATCGCACGATGCTCCATCACGACGAGTCGAACTGGGTGAAGACTCAGGTCGCGCAGTCGAGTGCATTCCAAGGCGTCGCCGCCGAGTCACACGGCTCGCTCGATGGTCACGCAGCCTCCTCGCACGCTTCCGCCCACACTGAAGACGCTCATGCCGATCATGGTCACTTGGTCCTTGGCATGGATGCCCACACGGCCGTCGGGCGGCTCGGCTCGCTCGCTTGCATCGTCGGCATCCTGGTGTCGCTCTATGTGCACCTGATCAATCGCGGCACCGCCGATGCGTTGCGTCGCACGCTCATGGGCACCGTCGCCACGCGATGGATCGTGGTCGGCGCCGAGCGCAAGTGGATGGTCGATGAGTTCTACGACTGGGTGATCCGGCTCCCGCTCCGGGTGATCGCGAACATTCTCTCGGCGATCGATGAGTTGCTGCTCGACGCTGGCATCGTGAATGGCATCGGTGCGCTGCCAGCGGCGGTTGGACGGGTCTTCCGTCCCCTGTACGGCGGTGTGGTGCAGGGCTACGCGGTCACCATGGCCGGCGGCGTGGCACTGGTCGCAGCATGGGTGATCTGGATCTGGCTGCGGGGAGCGAACTGAACATGAACCTCATTTGGGCATCGATCCTGATTCCTGTTGCGACCGCTGCGGTGATCGCCGTGGCGAACGCCCGGGCTGCGCGAGGCCTGGCTGCGGTTGGCTCGCTCGCCAGCCTCGGCGCTCTCGCCGCGTTTGCGTGGCAGTTCCCGGCGTGGTCGACCGGGGGCGTCTCGCCCGAGCCCGGCGGTTGCGCGTGGATCGCGTCGATCAACGCCACGCTCGGCATTGGCTTCGATTCAGTCAGCCTTCTGCTCGCTCTGCTCGAAGCGCTGCTGATCCCGATCTGCGTGATCGGATCTTGGTCCGCCATCACCGATCGCCAGCGTGAGTACTACGGCTGGTTCATGCTGCTCCACGCGAGCATTCTGCTGGCCTTCGCGGCGCGCGATGTGCTGCTCTTCTATGTGGGCTACGAGTTCACACTCGTTCCCCTGCTCTTCATCATCGCCATCTGGGGCGGACCTGAGCGTCGTCAGGCGGCGCACAAGTTGTTCCTCTACACATTCCTTGGATCGCTCTTCTTCCTCGGTTCGATCCTGTTCGTGGGCTGGCAGCACCATGCCTCGACGGGGCTCTGGAGCTGGGACATGGGCACGCTGTCGAGCTTCGCCAGCACGCGGCTTCCGGCGAACACGCAGTACTGGCTCTTCGCAGCGCTGCTTGCCGGGTTCGCGGTCAAGGTCCCGCTGTTCCCGGTGCACACCTGGCTGCCTCTGGCCCACAACCAAGCTCCGACGGCCGGTTCGGTCATCCTCGCGGGCACGCTGCTGAAGCTGGGCACCTACGGCATCTTCCGCCTCGCGCTCCCAATGGCCCCAGAAGGCGGTGCTGCGCTGGCCGTGTTCGCGGCGGTGCTCTGCACGGTGGCGGTCATCTATGCGGCGCTCATCTGTTGGGTGCAGACCGATGCGAAGAAGTTGGTGGCGTACTCATCCGTGAGCCACCTTGGCATCTGCATGCTGGGTCTCTTCGCGCTGAACCCGATCGGTGCGCAGGGCAGCGTGCTCTACATGATCAATCACGGTCTCTCGACGGGTGCGCTCTTCCTGCTGATTGGCATGGCGTACGAGCGCTACCACGTGAAGGACATGGACCAGATCGGTGGACTGGCCAAGCGCATGCCGGTGTGGGCGTTCTTCATGGTGTTCTTCACGATGAGCTCGATCGGTCTGCCCGGGCTCAACGGTTTCGTCGGCGAGTACCTGTGTCTCTTCGGCACATACATCGCCACGGGCGATGCGTCGACCAAGTATCCCGGGCTGCTCGGTCCAGGCTTCGCACTGGTCGCGGGCACTGGGCTCATCTTGGGCGCGATGTACATGCTGCTGCTCGTCGGTCGGTATGTCTTTGGCCCGCTGCGCGAACCCAAGGCTGACTCGCACGGCAAGCACGGGCACGATGGATCCCATGGACACGACGCCCATGGCGCTGACCACGGCGATCACGATGGCCACGGCGACCTGACTGGTCGCGAGGTCGGGCTGCTGGTGCCCCTGGCACTGGTGTGCCTGTTCATCGGGATCTACCCCAAGCCCATACTGCAGGCGATCGGTCCTGTGGTGGAGCGCACGCTCGCGCCCTACCCCGCCGCCGTCGAGCGAGCGCTGATGTCCAAGCCGCAGGCGACCGAGGCCGTCCAGGCCCAGGCCAAGGAGGATGACCGTGGTTGACATGAGCCAGACGGTGGCGCTGCTCGCACCGGAGATCGTGCTGTTTGTGGCCTCGATGCTCGTGGCCGTGTTGGGGCTTTCGCGTTCGACCGGCGTGCGCTCGCTCGTGCCGTGGGTCTGCGTCGTGGCGCTGATCGGATCGATCCTTGCGCTCGATGCGGTGTGGACGCCCGAACGAATCCAGGGGGCACGCCTGCTCTTCCCGATGCTGGGCAAGTACGGCAAGACCATCGTTGCGCTCATCGGCATCGGCCTCGTGGCCGTGTCGGCTGGCTCGATCGATCGTCGGTACGAAGAGGCCGTCGCACGCGGTCGCGCGTCCTTCGATGCACTGCGCGTCGTGCGCGGTGAGTACTACGCGTTCCTCCTGCTCAGCCTGACTGGTGCGATGCTCGTCATGAGCGCGCCGGACCTCATCTGGCTCTTCCTCGGCCTTGAACTGGTCAGCCTGCCGACCTACATCATGGTGGCGGTCGCGCGCACCGGGCGTCGCAGCATGGAAGCCGCGATGAAGTACTTCTTCCTCGGCGCGCTGGCGACGGGCATCACGCTCTACGGTTTCGCGATGCTGTACGGCGCGACCGGCACCATGCAGCTCATTCCGATGCGGGATGTGCTCGTGGCACAGGCCGCCGTCGGCGGTCTGAGCACGACGGCCATCGTGGGGACGATCCTGACGGTGCTTGGACTGTGCTTCAAGCTGGCTGCAGTGCCGATGCACTTCTACGCGCCGGATGTGTACGAAGGGGCGCCACTGCCGGTCACCGCGTTTCTTTCGTTCACGCCCAAGATCGCTGGCTTCTCCGCGCTCATCACGGTGCTCGGGATCGTGGGCTGGTCGGGCCACGCGATGGTCGATCACGACGGCGTTCGCATCGCGTATGAAGGGCTGCCGCAACCGATCACGGCGGTGCTCTGGATGGTGGCTGCGCTCACGATGTTCTTGGGCAACATCGGCGGCATCCTGCAGACGAGCCTCAAGCGAACGCTTGCGTATTCGTCGATCGCCAACAGCGGCTACATGCTCGTTGGCGTGATCATCGGACCCAAGGGCGGGATCGGTGCGATGTACCTGTTCATGCTCGGCTACGGCGTCATGACCGTGGCAACCTTTGGCGTGCTCGCGGCGCTCGAACGCAAGGGCGAAGAAGTCGACAGTTTCGAGTCGCTCGCAGGACTGCGCGCGTCGCACCCCTGGCTTGCGTTCCTGCTCACGGTCAGCGCGCTGAGCTTGATCGGCGTTCCGCCGCTCTTCGGTGCGCTGGCCAAGATCGTGTTGGTCTTCGTCGCCTTCGAGGGTGGCCAAGCCACACTCGCGGGTGTGCTGCTGCTGAACACCGCCATCGGCGCGGTCTACTACCTGCGCTTTGTCGGAGCGGCGGTCGTCAACCCGATCAACGCCAAGAGCCAAGAGGTCGTCACCGTCTCGCATCGATGGCCCAAGGTTGCAGCGGTCGTGGCTGGCCTTGGCCTCATCGTCCTGCCGGCATTCCTCAGCCGACTCGTCGATGCCAGCGCGACCACGGTCAACGGTTACATCGACTACGGCGAAACTGTGGCGAGCGAATCCAAGCGCTGATGGGCCTGAGCGGCTCGACGAAGGCCGTTGGTTATGGTGGGTCTGCGTGCGCCAAGGCGACTCGCTATACTCGCCGCCCCGCTGCGACTGTAGCTCAATTGGATAGAGCATCGGTCTACGAAACCGAAGGTTGATGGTTCGAGCCCATCCAGTCGCGTTCGACGCCCCCGCCGCCGGGGGCGTTGTCGTGCAAGGAGGTCCCAT
Source organism: Phycisphaerae bacterium (assembly GCA_016873315.1). Classification (GTDB taxonomy): domain Bacteria; phylum Planctomycetota; class Phycisphaerae; order Phycisphaerales; family SM1A02; genus SYIB01. The sequence continues at coordinate 51,200 of VGXL01000002.1, forward strand.
GGGCAACGAGGACATCGTGCGACTGTTCGAGGAGTTCGCTGTACTGCTCGAACTCACGGGGGCAAACTCGTTCCGCGTGCTGGCCAATGCCAAGGTTGCTCGCGCTGCCGAGGCATCGACCATCGATCTCGTCCACCTCGCGCGGAGCGACCCGAAGGCGCTCTCGAACATCGATGGCATCGGTGGCGGAAGCGCCGCCAAGATCGTCGAATTCGTGACGACTGGCGCCGTCAAGGAACTCATCGAACTTCGGACGCAGGTTCCGGCGGGTCTTCCGGCGCTGCTCGGGCTGCCAGGGGTCGGTCCCAAGTCAGTCCGGCTGCTGTGGCAGGAGCGCGGGATCGTCGACCTTGCATCGCTTGAGTCGGCACTCGCCGAGGGCCGTCTGCAGGGGCTGGCCGGTTTCGGGCCCAAGAAGATCCAGAATCTTCACGATGGCATTGCCTTCTTGAAGACGGCCGTCGGCCGTGTGCGCATCGATGACGCCCTCGTGGTGGCCGAGTCCGCCATCACCCACCTCCGCGACGCTGGAGTTGTGGATCAGATCGAGTTCGCGGGCAGTCTTCGGCGTGGCAAGGAGACGATCGGCGATGTGGACCTGGTGGCCGTTGCGGCCAACGCCCCGCGAGCGATGGAGTCCTTCTGCTCGATGCCGGGCGTGGCCAAGGTGCTGGTCACTGGGCCAACCAAGTCCAGCGTTCGCATGGAGGATGGGATTCAGGTCGACCTTCGCATCGTTCCTGAACATGCCTTCGGCGCAGCACTGCTCTACTTCACGGGAAGCAAGGAGCACAATGTCCTCTTGCGTGGACGCGCGCAGCAGCGTGGGCTCAGATTGAACGAGTACGGACTCTTTGAAGACGATGGGCTCGATGCGCCCCAAGACCGCCGCGCGCCGCTTGCCTCACGGACGGAGAAGGAACTCTACGAAGCGCTCGGACTCGCCTGGGCCGAGCCCGAACTCCGCGAGGTGCGACCGCTCGACGAGGTCTGTGGCCATGCACCGCTCGTGACCGTCGCCGACATCCGCGCGGAACTGCATGCGCACACCACCGAGAGCGACGGGTCGATGCCACTGCTCGAACTCGTGCAGCGTGCGAAGGACCGTGGGTTCCACACCCTCGCCGTCACCGATCACTCGCGATCGAGCGTGCAGGCCAATGGCCTGTCCATCGATCGGCTCCTGCGGCAGATCGACGCCGTGCGCGAGGCCGAGGCTCGCGTGGGCGGCATTCGCGTTCTGGCTGGCTCCGAGGTGGACATCCTCGTCGACGGCAGCTTGGACTACCCAGACGATGTGCTTGCGCAACTCGATCTGGTCGTGGCCAGTCCGCACGCAAGTTTGAGGCAGGCACCTGATCTGGCCACGGCTCGGCTCGTGCGCGCCGCGCGCCACCCGCTTGTGCACATCCTTGGGCATCCGACCGGTCGGCTCGTCAATGGCCGCCCGGGGCTTGAGCTCGACATGCACGCCGTGATTGCGGCGGCGCGCGAGTCGGGCGTCGCCCTGGAGATCAACGCGCATCCCGCGCGCCTGGATCTTCGCGACCTGCACGCCCGCATGGCGATCGAAGCCGGAGTGCCGCTTGCGATCGATTGCGATGTGCACGCGCGTGACGGCTTCGATGTGCTTGGTTACGGCGTGCAGGTTGCCCGTCGCGCGGGTGCCGGCCCGGAACAGGTCATCAATGCCTGGGATGCAGCACGGCTCCATGCGTGGATCGCCGCCCGCCGCGGCCGTTGAGCGAACCCGGGCTACCATCAGCCGACCATGTTTGAAAGCCTCACCGATCGCCTCGGGTCAGCTCTGCGCAATCTCTCGGGCCGTGGCCGCATCAGCGAGTCCAATGTGCGCGAGGTCATGGGCGAGGTTCGCACGGCGTTGCTCGAGGCCGATGTGCAACAGAACCTCGTCGATGAGTTTTGTGCGGCGGTCGTGCAGGATGCGCTCGGCGCCGAGGTCACCAAGAGCCTGCAACCCGCGCAGCAGATGGTGGGCATCGTGCACAAGCGCCTGGTCTCGCTCATGGGGCCCGGCGAGTCCGGCATCCCGCTCGTCGAGCCTGGTCCGACCGTCATCCTGATGTGCGGGCTGCAGGGCTCTGGCAAGACGACCACCTGCGGCAAGCTTGCCGCATGGCTGAAGCGTCGAGGCAAGAATGTCATGCTCGCCGCGTGCGATCTGCAGCGCCCAGCGGCCGTCGAGCAGCTCCGGGTGGTGGCCGAGGGTGTGCAAGCGGCTTCGGGTGGCGCTCGCTGCGCCTACTACGGCGAGCCTGAGCGTTGCGCGGAGTATGGCAAGGCTCTTGGGGTCGCGGTTCAGGTCGCGCAGCGCGCGCTCAAGGCCGCGCGCGACGGTGGATACGACGTCCTGATCGTCGACACCGCTGGCCGGCTCCATGTGAACGATGAGCTCATGCGCGAGCTGGAGTCGGTCGATCGCGCCGTCTGCGCCCACGAGAAGTTGCTCGTCATCGATGCGATGACCGGGCAGGACGCGCTCGCGAGTGCGAAGGCGTTCCACGCCCGACTCGCGGTTGATGGCCTCATCCTGACGAAGTTCGACTCCGACACGCGCGGCGGCGCCGCGTTGACGGCGCGCAAAGTCACGGGTGCACCGATCAAGTTCATCGGGACTGGCGAGAAGCTCGATGCGCTTGATGAGTTCGATCCCGAGCGCATCGCAGGCCGCATTCTGGGCATGGGCGACGTCGTCTCGCTCGTCGAAAAGGCCCAGCAGGAAGTCAGCGAGGAGGAAGCGCAGCGGCTGAGCGATCGCATGGCCAAGGGCGAGTTCTCGCTCGATGACTTCCTCTCGCAGCTCAAGACGATTCGCCGCATGGGGCCCTTGAAGCAGATCCTCGGACTGCTGCCTGGCGTGGGCAGCGCGCTCAAGGGGATCGACATCGATGACACGCAGCTCAACCGACTCGAGGGCATGGTCAACAGCATGACCCGCCGCGAGCGGAACGATCTCGCGGTCCTCAATCCGAGCCGAACCCGTCGCATCGCCAAGGGAAGCGGATCGAAGCCCGAAGATGTGTCGCGACTTGCCAAGCAATTCGAAGGCATGCAGAAGATGATGAAGCAGATGGCCGGCATGGGCGCTCTGGGGCGGATGCAGGCGATGAAGCAGATGGGTTCGATGCAGCCCGGCATGGGCGGCATGCCCGGGTTCAATCCCCTTGCGCGTGGCTCAACGAAGACGGCGAGCCCGAAGGATCGATTCCGCAAGGCGAAGAAACGCTGACCGCACGCGGGGGCGTCGCCCGTCAACGATCATCGAGTGGCAGTGGATCTTTCACGGTGCCGGCGGCCCACGCCCTGATGCGCGGCAGGGCCACCTCCTTGAGCAGGATCTTCGCGCATGCAGCGATCGGAATCGCCAGCAGCATGCCGTACACCCCCGCCACGCTTCCGCCCGCCAGGATCGCCACGAATACCGTCACAGGGTCGAGGTTCGTGGCCCGACCCGCGATGATGGGCGTGAGCACATTGCCCTCGAGCGCCTGCACGGCAGAGAAGACGATCGCCGGGCCGAGCACGACCCAGAGCATGCTCATGCGTTCGGCTTCGGGCAACTGAAGCTGCGTCACCGCCAACATCGGCACTGCAAGCAGCAAGACGACGCCGCTGAGGTACGGCACGACCGCGAGCACGCCAGCCGCGACACCAAGGGTCAGGGCGTAGGGCACGCCGCAGATGGCCCATCCGACGGTGAACAGCACCGCCATGATCGCGGCGATCACGATGCGTCCGCGCACGAACCCAGCGACTGCAGCATCCATTTGGGCCGTCAGACGATGCACATCGGTCTTCGCGTCGTCTGGAATCATCGAGTCAAGGAACCCGACGATATCCGGGAAATGCACGCTGAAAAAGTAGAAGTAAAACGGAACGAGTGCAGCGGCAAAGAGCAGGCTCAGCACACTCAAGATGAATCCTGCGATGTCGCCGCTCCGCGCACCAAGGAACGCCAAACCGACATCCCAGATCGAACGCGACGCGGCGTGAGGGGCGGCATCAACTGGCGTTGCATCACTCGGTCCTGCGGCGGGATCAGTCAACGGCAGCTTGCCAGCGAGGCGATCGCCATTCAGGTCGACATCGGTCTTGGACTCCAACCACAAGAGCCACTCCGCGACATCCTTCCGAAACGCCTCGGGGAGCTGCGCCTGAAACTCGCCGATCGAATTCTTGAGCGCACCTGACTGCACCTTGTTGACGATCGCCTCGCTCTGGCGAATGACGGAGGGAATCAGCACGAAGGTGCCGCCCGCCGCACCAAGCACGATCGCGCCGGTCACGCCACCGACGACCGCGACGCGCGTCACTCGAAACCGTGTGCTGATCCAGCGCACGAGCGGTTCGACCAAGTACGCGAGCCCGAGCGCAACGATGAGCGGGATCGTGATGTACCGAAGCGCATAGCCCGCCCACACGACAGCGACGACGATGCCCACCAGCAAGAGATCGCGGACCGGCTGGATGTGCCAGAGGTGGCGGCGTGTCCAGTCAACTTCACTCGGCAGTGGTTCGTCCGGCATTGAGCGTCATCCTCTGTGCGACATGCGCATGGTGGAAGGTCTCGTCGAAGTCGTACACCGAGCGGAAGTCGTCGATCGAATCCTGCGGTGTCTTGCTCATCAATCCGCATTCGATCAGGCCGAAGACGATCTTGCCGAAGTCGTCGGTCCGGTGAATGTTCCAGTGCTCGAGGACCGATTGCGCCATCAACCCGTACTGGTGGATCGCCAGTTCGGCGAGGCCAAGGCACAGTTGCTGCCCCGTCACATGCCCCCCCACAGAGCCCCCGACTTGGGCGGCGTGGACCTGCGCAGAGGTGTTCGAAAGCCCAAGTTGCACGAAATCGAAGGCCTCCCGGGGGTACGCTCCCGCGGCGGCCTGGAGTTGCTTCAGGTCAACTTCAACGGGCTTGGGCGGGGGCATGTCCGGAAAGTAGCAAAAACCTTCGGATTACGGCCCACTTCACCGCACCCATGGTTATATTGCCTCGAATAACTCGGGCAGGACGCCCGAGGGGAGATATGTCCATGAACGCACTGGCAGCGCATCGCATCGTATTCGGCGGAAGCTTGGTCACCTTGGCCCTCGGCTTCGCCGGATGTGTCCCGCAAGAGAAGTATGACGCCGCGGTCACCGCAGCGCGAAGCTACGAGCAACAGCTCGGATCGGCGCGCGACGACTTGAGCACGTCGCGCGCGAACGAAGATCGCTTGCGTTCGCAGATCTCGCAAGCCCGCGCCGACCTTGAGTCGCTTCAGGGTCTGACGGATGGCAGCAAGGTCGACCTCGAGAAGCTTCGTGACGCGTACGACGCGCTCAGCAAGCAGGTCGCGGGCATGGATGCTGGTGGTCCGCTTCCGGCGAACATCAACATTCTCCTCGCGTCGCTCGCCGAGCAGTATCCAGACATGCTCCAGTTCGATGCGAAGACGGGCATGCTCCGCTTCCTGTCGGACGTGACCTTCGACAGCGGCTCGGCCCGCGTCAAGGACTCGGCGCGTGAAGTGCTGAGTCGGTTCGCTGCGATTCTCAACAACCCTGAGCTTGCTGCTTTCGAGACCGTCGTCACCGGTCACACCGACAATGTTCGCATCGGCAAGCCCGAGACGCTGAAGAACCACCCGACCAACACGCACCTCTCAGCGCACCGCGCGATCTCGGTCCGCGATCTGCTCGTGGGCGACGGCGTTGCCGCCAACCGCGTTGAGGTGGCTGGTTGGGGCGAGTACCGTCCGATCGTCGAGAACGGTCCGCGCGGCGCCGCGCAGAACCGTCGCGTCGAGGTGTTCATCCGCCCGATGACCTACGACACCACGACCGGTTCGTGGGGCGGTTCGACTGGTGAGACTCGCCCGACCGTGACGCCGAGTTCCACGCCGGAGAAGGACGCGACGGTTCCCGCCGCGGCCCCGACCATCACCCGTCCGGCCCCTGAGAAGGATCCGAACTGACCAACGCCTGGCGAACTCGCTGGCGCCCAAACTGATTCCCAGACTGATTCCCAGACTGATCTCCAGTCTGGGCGCCCGACCAGCGACAACCAAGTCCGATCGTGCGGCCCCCACCCGGGGGCCGCTTGTCGTTTTTGGCGGCCGCTTGGCGTTTCCAGGGCCGCTTGTCGGTCCCGCGGACGCCTGTGGGGAGTCCATTTTTTGGCGTCTGAATCAAGCGAAACTCGCGCCGCCGGCGTGATTCCGAACATCGCGATTTTGCTCCGCTGCCCAGTTGGGCTAGTGTTGGGTTCCAAGAGGAGCCACTGCATTATGAACCACCGAGCCACCGTTGCCACGCTAGCCCTGTTCCTTGCGCCAACTGCCCTTGCGCAGAGTGTCGCGTTCAGCGAAATCCGCGTCGATGAACCGGGCTTCGACCTGAGCGAGTATGTCGAGTTGACTGGCGCCGCCGGCACGACGCTGGACGGGCTGTCCGTCGTCGTGGTGGGCGACGGTGATGCTGGTTCGCCCAACGGCGTCGTCGAGTCGGTGATCGCGCTGAGCGGAACGATCGGCTCGTCCGGCCGCTTCCTCGTTGCCGAAGCAACCTTCTCGCTCACAGCAACTCCAGATCTCTACGCTGACTTTGAGTTCGAGTCGAGTGACAACACGACCTTCTTCCTGGTGAGCGGTTTCACCGGCGGTCTCGGCACGGATCTCGACACGAACGACGACGGCACGCTCGACTCCACGCCGTGGACGGGGCTCCTGTCGAGCGTCGCGTTTGTGCGCAATGCGTTGCCGGATGGCGTGACGAATGAGTTCTACTACTCAAACACGACCGTCGGGCCCGTCGATGGCGACTCTCCCGCGCACGCCTATCTGTGCTCTGACTCGTCGGCGTGGAAGGCGGGCGCGCTGGATACCGCGGCGGGCTACGACACCCCCGGCACCGCAAACCCTGCGTGCGGCAGCACCATCGCCCTGGCCTTCAGCGAGGTCCGTACAAAGCAGTACGGTGCCGATGTCGACGAGTATGTCGAGTTCATCGGTACACCCGGTGCTTCGCTTGCTGGCCTGGTGTATGTCGTGCTCGGTGACCGCGCCGCGTCTGGCACGACCCCGGCCGACTATGTTGGCCATGTCGAGATGGCGCTCCCGCTCGACGGAGCAGTCGTCCCGGTCGATGGCCGGCTCGTGATCGCCGAGCCGACCGTGACCTTCCCACTGAATGTGGACTGGGTCACTCCGGCGGACGGGCTGAATTTCGAAGACAACAGCACCTCACGCACCCACTTGGTCGTCAGCGGCTGGATCGGTCAAGTCAACACCGATCTCGACACCAACAACGACGGCACCCTCGACACCACGCCTTGGTCCGGCGTGGTCGCCAGTCTTGCCTTCCGCGGCCCCTACACGACCGACCATGTGTACTCCTCCAATGTCGTCCCGGTCGACACGACCTCCACGGGCTCATACACCGCCGCACACGGCTACGCCTGCTCGCCGCAGGGCGACTGGCAGGTCGGCGCGTTCATGTACTACCTCAGCGGTGGTGACACCCCGGGTACGGCGAACCGCGACTGCGCGGCTGGTCCGGTGCTCGAGTGCGGCGAGTCGATCGCCGGCGCGTGCAACGAGGCGCATGCGAACCCATTCTGCAGCGATGTGAACTGCTGCTATGCGGTGTGCACGCTCGATCCGTCCTGCTGCAACGAGGCATGGGATGCAGCGTGCGTCACCCAGGCCGCGACGAGCTGCGCCGTGGCCACCGCAAGCTGCGAGTTCATCGATGTCCGGATCAACGAGATCCGCATCGACATGACCGGCACAGACACGCTCGAGTTCGTCGAGCTGGCTGGTACCCCGGGTGCGTCACTGGGTGACCTGACGCTGATCGTCATCGGGGACGCGCCGTCAGGCACGAGCGTCAGCGGCTTCATCGAACGCGTCCGCCCGCTTGTCGGCGTGATGATGCCGGTCGATGGCACCCTGCTGATTGGCAACCCCCTCACCAACCCCGACGTCGGCAACGGTGCCGGCACCGGTGGAGCCAACCTGGCGGACAACTGGCTCGAGAACAGCGACAACCTCACCTTCTTCCTGGTCCGTGGATTCACCGGTGCGATCAACACTGACCTCGATACCAACGACGACGGCACCTTCGACTCGACACCGTGGGTCGAGGTGATCGACAGCATCGCCCTGATCGAGAGTCCCACGACTCCCCCGATCGGGACCGAGTTCGCCTACGGCCCCAACCGCATCGGGCCGGACGGCGTGTTCGTGCCCGGCCATGTGTGGCGCTGCCAGGACACCGGCTGCTGGAACATCGGGCTCTTTGACATCGCGTCCAACCAGACCGCTGGCAACGAGACCCCCGGCCTCTCCAATGTCGTGTGCGATGCGTCGGACTGCCTCGGCGACTTCAACGACGACGGTGTGCGCGACGGTGCCGACCTGGGCAGCATCCTCGCGGCCTGGGGCACCTCGAGCGGAGACGTGAACGGCGACGGCGTGACCGACGGGGCCGACCTCGGAGCGTTCCTTGCCGTGTTCGGGATCCCCTGCGAGTGACGCTCGGTTGAGTCCTGCCTGCCTTCGCGGGCGCCCGGTTTCGCCGGGCGCCCGCTTCCATTGGCAAGCATTCAATCCGCCGCGAAACCAATCAACCCAGCGCGACGACCGGCCCCGCTGGAGTACCCTCCTGCCATGGCCGTCGGGCACGCAGTCTCCAAGGTCGGTGCGGCCACCTATGACGCCGTTTCAGGCTTTGGCGAGTTCATGCTGTTCTTCATGGCCGCGGTGCAGCGACTGATCGCCCACCCGGCGCGCTGCCTTCGACCGAGCCTCATCTTCCCGCAGCTCTATTCGGTCGGCGTCCTGTCGATCCCGGTGGTCGGGATCACTGGCGCCTTCATCGGCATGATCCTGGTGCTCGAGGGCTTCGACCAGTTTCAGGCCATCGGGCAGGAAGACCGCATCGGCGGGGTGATCGTGGTGAGCGTCTGCAAGCAGATCGGGCCGGTGCTCAGCGCGGTCATGGTCGCCGGGCGTGTGGGCGGCGCGCTCAGTGCGGAACTCGGCACCATGCGCATCACCGAGCAGCTCGATGCCATGCGTGCGATGGATGCAGACCCGATCCGGATCCTGGTGGTTCCACGCATCGTGGCGTGCGTCATCATGACCCCGATCCTGACCATCTTCAGCGATGCGCTGGGAACCGCGGGCGCCTGGCTGGTGTCGGTGCGCATCTTCGGCGTGGCCGACGCGGAATTCTGGCATTACGTCCAGCAAATCGTCTACCTGCTCGATCCGATCAACGGGCTGGTCAAGGCCACCGTCTTCGGGCTCTGCATCGGTGCGATCGCCTGCTTCCGAGGCTTCACCTGCCAGCCCGGTGCGGCGGGCGTCGGTCAGGCCGCCACCAGCTCGTTCGTCACGAGCTTCATCGCGATCATCGCCGCAAACCTGGTGCTGGCCGAGTTCCTCAACACCGTGTTCATCATCCTGGTGCCTGATGCGCCGAGCGTCTTCGGTTGAAGCCATGGACCGTTCGGTGCGCGAGTCCAAGCAGGCGCTCGGGATCGATCGGCGCGGCTTCCTCGGCACGGCTCTCGTGGCGAGCCTGCCGTGGCCCGCACGGCTCCAGTCGCCGCCGCCCGCGCCGGGCGTCAGCGATCTTGCCGGCCGACCCCCTGCTCCGCCGGCTTGGCGCGTCGATCCGTGGCTCTACGACATGACCTTCCGTGTGCAGGTGCTCGGCATCCCGGCCTTCCAGGAGGGCGGGGTCGCAAGCAACACCGAGACGATGCGCTTGACGACCAATCGCCTGGCGCTCTCGATGTCCACCCTGGACACCTGGTCGCGCGTGGATCTGTCGAGCCTCCGTGCGACCACCACGCTCACCGGTGGGCCGCGCCGATCGATCCAGGTCTCGATGGCCGATTCGCAGGGCGGCACGCGCCTGGTCACGCTCGACACCGGCGCCGTGAGTTGCCAGTCGATTCAGTGGGAGTTGCAGTGGCGCGTGCAGGTCTGGTCGAGTCTCGTGGACGAGGATCAGGCGCAGCGCGTGACCTGGCCCAGATCATGGCCCGCCGAGGTCGAGCCTTGGCTCAAGCCGTCGGTGGCGATCGAGAGCGATGACCCGCGCTTTGCGCAGCATGTGCAGTCGGTCTCCGGTGGGAAGCTCAAGGATGTCCCGATCTGGCTCGCGACCAAGGACCTCGTGCGGCACACGGTGCTCTGGTTCCGGGGCGTCGACAGCTTCGGCAACATCACCGACACCACGGCCACCCGTGGCTTCCAGCTGCAGGGTGCTGCAGCCGTGATGGAGTCGCGCAAGGGGTCGGTCTACGACCTGTGCGCGGCCTGTGTGGCCACGCTGCGCGCGGCGGGGATTCCTGCGCGACCGGTGCTCGGCATGATCGAGGCCCCGCAAGGGACCATCACCGGCGGCATGCCGCAGTTCAGGCTCGGGTGCTGGGCCGAGGCGTACCTACCCGGAACAGGATGGATGCCGTTCGATCCCGACCGGATCTTCGTCAACGGTGCAAAGTCGCTGGATGTGCTCCAGCCGTGGGAGTGCTTCGGCAGCTGGCCGTACCTCAACTACCGAGCACCCATCTCGCATGACTTCCTGCCCTCGATGCAGCCGAAGCCACCGGTGCAGTACCCGGGCATGTGGGGCTGGATCCGCGCTGGTGGCATCGATCCGAACTGCCAGCTCATGGACTACCTCACCTGCGTGATGATCGACCGGGGTGCCGGCCAGTGGGATCCAGGCCCGGCACCGGAGATCCCACCCGCGTACCTCCTGCGCGGTCCCAAGCCGCGCCACTGAGGACCATGACCCGGTGAAGCCCGCTGGCGCTCCACGCATCGCACAGGGGGCGCGCGTCAGGATTCCCGCCTGGGCCTTCGCTCAACGGAAGTCGCGTGAGTGCATCGTGACCGGTCCGTGCTCGGCGCGTGCGTCATCGATCCCCTGCACGCTGCGTGCGAGCAGGTGCGAGACGCCATCACGGCGCTCGATGCGACCCTGCACGATGAGGGCCGAACTTGCCCGGATCGCGCGACGGAAGCGCTCGTGGACCTTGGGCCGCACAATCACGTTGGCCGATCCCGATTCATCCTCGATCGTCAGGAACATCGTGCCCTTGGCGGTCGATGGCCGCTGGCGCACCAGGACGAGCCCTGCCATGGCTGCACGACTGCGCGTGGGCAGCGCCTGGTCACAGCGCACGAGCGCGCATGGCACGCACCCCTGCCGCGCGAGCCAGCCGCGAAGGAACGAGATCGGATGGGCCTTGAGGCTCAAGCCGATCGAGCCGTAATCGGCCAGCACTGTGGCCGGTGCCGCGACCGGTGGGAGTTCGGCCGGCTCTTCGAGCGTGTCCCAGAGCGTGGCGCTGCGCTTGGACGAGGCGACCCACTGCTCGTGCAGCGGACCATCGCGCTCCTTGAGGGCGCGCACCTGCCAGAGCGCCTGCTGCCGATCGAGGCCCATGCCCCGGAAGGCATCGGCACGGGCAAGCGCCCGCAGCGAGGCCAGGCTTGCACGGCTGGTGCGCCAGAGTGACATCATGCCCTGCCGCGGTCCATGCTCGCGCACCGACTGGTGGATCGCCAGCGCATCGCGCTCGGACAGCCCGCGCACCATGCGCATGCCGAGCCGTAGGGCCCAGCCTTGCTGCGGCGGATCGCCATGATGCCGGCCACGCGATGCTGCCTGCCATCGAGCGTCGGGCCCTGCCGGCGCGTGCGTTGCCCTGTGCCGTTCGAGCGTGCAGTCCCAATCGCTGTGCACGGCATCGACCTGTCGGATCTGCACGCCATGCTCCTGGGCATCGCGCACGAGCTGCGCGGGCGCATAGAACCCCATGGGTTGGCTGTTGAGGAGCGCCGCCGTGAAGGCGGCCGGATGGTGGCACTTGAGCCAGGCGCTCACATAGACCAGATGTGCGAAGCTCGCCGCGTGGCTTTCGGGGAAGCCGTACCCAGAGAACCCCTTGATCTGCGTGAAGACCTGCTCGGCGAAGGCCTGCCCGTAGCCACGGCCGACCATGCCTTCGATGAGCCGGCGTTCGAAGCGCGCGATCTCGTCGCCGCGCCGCTTCCATGCGGCGATCGCACGGCGCAGGGCATCGGCCTCGCCGGGAGTGAACCCGGCGGCGACCACGGCAAGCGCCATGGCCTGTTCCTGGAAGAGCGGCACACCGAGCGTGCGCTCGAGCACGCGCCGCACTCCGTCATCGGGAAACTCGATTGGTTCCTGGCCGCTGCGGCGGCGCAGGTACGGATGCACCATCTTGCCGTGGATCGGACCCGGCCGGACGATGGCCACCTGCACCACGAGGTCGTACCACCGGCGCGGCTTCAGGCGCGGCAGCATGCTCATTTGCGCACGGCTCTCGACTTGGAACACCCCCACGCTGTCGGCGCGGCAGAGCATGTCGTAGGTCACCGCATCCTCGGCCGGCACCTGGTGCATGGCCATCGGGGTGCCGCATCGTGCGACCATGTCGAGTGCCTTGCGGATGCAGGTGAGCATGCCCAGGGCCAGCACATCGACCTTCAGGATCCCCATGGCCTCGATGTCGTCCTTGTCCCATTCGATGATGCTGCGGCCGGGCATGGCGGCATCGCGCACGGGCACGAGGGTGCAGAGTGGTTCATCACTGAGCACGAAGCCGCCCACATGCTGCGACAGATGCCGCGGGAATCCGATGAGCGTGGCGGCAATCGAGGCCAGCTGCGTGATGCCCCGATCACTCGGCCTGAACCCAGCTTCCTCGAGCGCGGCCAGGATCGATGCCTGATCGTCGCGATCGCCGCCATGGCCCATCCAGCGATCGATGCCGCGCGCCATGCGATCGACCGCATCGGCCGGGAATCCCATGGCCTTGGCGACCTCGCGCACGGCCATGCGGCCACGCATGCAGACGGCCTCGGCGCAGAGTGCTGCACGCTCGCGGCCGAAGCGGCCATAGATGTACTGGATCACCTCCTCGCGGCGCTCGTGCTCGAAGTCGACATCGATGTCGGGGGGCTCGTTGCGCTCACGGCTCACGAAGCGCTCGAACAGCATGTCGACGCGCGCAGGATCCACCGCGGTGATCCCCAGGCACCAGCAGACAGCGCTGTTGGCGGCGGCACCACGCCCTTGGCAGAGGATCCCGCGTGAACGGGCGAAACGCACGATGTCGTCGACGGTCAGGAAGAACGGCGCGTAGTCGAGGTCCTCGATCAGCGTGAATTCATGCTCGATGAGCGTACGCACGCGCTCGGGAACGCCATCGGGATGCCGCTCGGCGGCGCCCTGCCAGGTCCGCACACGCAGCCAGGACATGGGCGTGTGGCCGTGGGGCACGAGTTCACGCGGCGAACGGTGCCTGACCTGGCCAAGGTCGAAACTCGCACAGGCCGTGGCGATGGCCTGTGCCCGATCCAGCGCGTGCGGTACGCCGGCATGGATGGCCTGCAGTTCGTGCGGTGAGCGCAGGAATCGCTCGGCATTGGGGGCGAGCAACGCACCTGCGCGCTCAAGGGTGGTGCCGTGGCGGATGCAGCACAGGACATCGTGGGCCATCTGGCGCTCGGGCACATGCATGTGCGCGGGATGCGTTGCAACCACAGGTATGCCGAGATGCTCGGCAAGCATGCAGGATTGCCACCATCGGTGATCGTCATCGCCCTCGGCGGTGTTCGAGAGTGCCAGCGACACCCTGCCCGGGGCACGCCGCGCCAGATCGGCCACGGCCTGCTGGAAGGTTGACGTGGCCAGCTGCAGGCCACGCCGCGGAACCACGATCGCATGCAGGCCGTCGAGCCGGCCATCGAGATCGTGCCAAACAAGGCGTTTCGTACCCGCATGCCTGAGCGTGATGAGCTGGCAGAGCCTGCTGTACCCACCGTGATCCATGCACAGCAGGATCAGGTCGATGGGCTCGGCAATGTTCGGGGCAGGATTCGCATCATCGGTCGTGGCAGGATTCACGGCATGGCCATCGGTCGCCATGGTGGCCGCAGGCTCGATCCCGACCTCAACCGCCACCCTTGCCGCGACGATCGTGCGGATTCCCGCATCGCGTGCAGCCACATGGGTACGCACGGCACCAGCCAGCGTGTGCCGATCGGCGATGGCGATCGTCTGCACGCCGAGCGCGGCTGCCCGGCGTACCAGTTCCTCGGGCTGGCTTGCCCCTTCGAGGAAGCTGAACGAACTGATGACATCCACGGCGACCGATGCCCCGGGATGGAGCGATGCGCTCATGTCCATGCCCCGTGTACCCACCACGAGCCATCATCGTGCCTGACCAGGGCAAGCCATGCATGGTCACCCGATGGATCCACTGTCGATGGTGCAGCATGGACACGCCAGTGATCCCGCGTGCCTGGATCCTGCGCGTGCCACCATGCACCAGCCAGGCGCTGTGGCCCCTGGCAGCCGAGGATGTGCCACGCCGTGCCACGCCAGAGGAAATGGGCGGGCGGGGTGGGCCATGGGGCATCGGGGCCATGGCGTGTCACGGTGATGCGCTCAGGCCGTGGCCACGGGCAAGATGGCTCGCTGGCGAGTGCGTGCATGGAAGCACGGGTTGGATCCACGCCATGCATGCCGTGGGCATCATCGATCCTGTTGACGCCGTCGACGCCATCACGGTCGCCTTCGGTGAAGGCATCGATCGCCACGGTGCCTTCGTGCCATGCGTGGCGGCGCACGGCACGCACCCGGGGTACACACACCGCATCCGCCCCGAATCGTTCGCGCAGGCTGTCGATCCAGAGTGCGCCGTGCTCACCCGCGGTACGCGTGCCCTGCAGGCCAACCTGCACCGGTGCCACGCGCCGCAGGCTTCGTGCGATCACCTGGACCCCCTCCACGCCATGCCCAAGCGGCAGATCCTGCAGGGAAGGCAAGACGAGCGGTCGCACGGCGTCCCACGAACGGATCGGCTGCGTGCAGCGGATGGTCCATGCATGCTGCGGAAGGTCGCTGCACTGCACGCGCACCGTGAAGGTGCGTGCGCCGCGGCCACGGTCCTGCAACTGCGTGCAGATCTGCTCGAAGCAGGACTGCATGGCCCGGCAGAGCGCCTCCACCTGCGGGCATGGACCGTCGAAGATGACCTCGCCTTGGATGTCGGGCACGCAGCGGATTGCCCGGAACGGTTCGAGCACCAATCCTTGGATGGCATCGAGCCGATCGAGCAAGCGCTGGCCGAAGCGCGGCGCGACCTGCGCGCGCTGCACCTGACGAAGGTCATCGAGCGTGCGCACATTGACTTCATGCAGCATGGCCACGAGCTCAGGATCGATTCGAAGGGCGCTGACCGGGCAGGCGCGGGTGCGCCAGCGCTCCTCGCCGTGCTTGATGATGCCGTCGTGGCCGCTTGGTGCAGCCCAGCCCGCAGCGCTGGCGGCCGCCTGCGTGGATGCCGTCCACAGGGTGCACTCGACCCTGAAGCGGTCCATGTGCGAGCGCAGCCGGACCAGCAGGCGATCCTCGCCACGATGCACGCGCTCGAGGCCAGTCAGGTCGATGACGAGTGCAGCCGGATCATCATCGTGCACGAGCTGGACCAAGGGCGAGATCCGATGGCACCAGCGTGCCAAGGTGTGCAATGCGCGATGATCGGCAGCGGGATCGTGTTCCAGCTCATGGGGTTCGCACTGCAGCAGCGCCTTGGCCTGGGCCAGTGGCATGCCCCGCTCCACGCCATCGGCACGCGCCTGCCTGCTCGCGGCATGCACCATGAGCGCACCCTTGCGGCGGACCACGACCACGACGGGCGCTTGCACCAGGCGTGCGCGTGCCGTGACCGACCAGTGCGGCAGCGTGATCACGAGGAAGCGTTGCATGGTGCATGCCCATCAGGAGGCGATCGACCACGGCATGGAGGATGCATTGCTGCCAGGTTCGCGCAGGCTGCTGCATGCGGCGGCGTGATCACGGATGCCGCGGCGATCCCGAACCGACTGGATGGACCAGGCAGGACGAGCATGGGCCGTGGCTGGATCGTGCATCGGCTGCACCAGCCAGCGCGTGGTGCAGGCACTGCGTACCGAAGCCTCGTGCTGCGGACGCCATGCCAAGGCAAGGACCGGCGTGCGGTCGGGTCGCCACGAACTGGCGAGTTGGGCCCGACGCACCATCGCGGCCTGCCATCCGCCGGCATCGACGACGATGGCAATGCAACGACCCGATCGAGCGGCTTCCTCGAACGCCCAGAGCCGTTCAGCGGGTGTGCGTGCCCCGGGAACCTGCACATGATGTCGCAGGTCCATGCCCCGTCGATGCATGGTCACCGCCGATGGCATGACCGCCCGGCCGATCCACGCCACGCACGATGCTGAGCCGTCATCATGTGCAGCGGGCTGGTCATGCGCGGCAGCACCGCACTGGTGACCGAACGCCGCAGCCACCATGTCGAGGAAGGCATGCATGGGCGGTTGGTCGATGGGCCCGTGCAGCACCCACTCATGGACGCCATGCAGGGGCAGCTGCCACGGCGGCGCCAGCACGGGGGCGTGGTGCTGCCAGGGATCCTGCATGAGGGCGAGGCGTTCGAGGAGTTCGGGGGCGAGCATGGCGGGCCTCGGTGTTGAGTGCTTGGGTTGCGCTGATGTTCGGTCTTTGTTAGGGTATCGTCCCGAACGGACAGCATCAGTCACCGTGACGCCGATCTGCATGGATCGCTTCAGGGCTCCAGCGTGGGCGTGAAGAACATCACATGCTGCTGGGGCAGTGCCGCGCTCGTCCCGGCCCACCAGAATCCGGCTGCCTCGAGCTCCTTGCGCGCCTGCACCTCACTCATCTTGTGGTGCGGCTTGATGAAGACCATCGGGTCTTCCTCGCGGTACTCCACCAGCACGAGCATGCCGCCCGGGCGCAGCGCCCTGCGGATCGACTGAAGCATGGCCCATGGCTCGCTGAACTCGTGGTACGCGTCGACCATCAGCACCACATCCACGCTGGACTCCTCGAGCGTGCAGTCATCGATGCGGCCCAGCACGGGCTTGATGGAGTCGAAGCCCTCCTCCCGTGCGGTCTGCATGAGGATCTCGAGCATCTCCGGCTCGATGTCCACGCCAAGCACCGTCGCACCCGGTGAACGCTCGGCGATGCGCCTGCAGAAGTAGCCACTGCCGCAGCCGATGTCGGCGACCGTCGAATCGTCCTTCACGCCCAGGAGCTGCACCAGCACATCGGTGCGCTCCTCCCGTTCACGCGTCGGTCGCTCCAGCCAGCCAGCTCCCTGGTGACCCATCACCTGCGCGATCTCGCGGTCCATGAAGGTCCTGCCGATGCCGTCATCGCTTGGCTCGCAATCGCCGTAGAGCGGCGTGGGCGGCTCGGGGGCGCGCTGCTTGACGGCCTGCGCAGGCAGCGCCGGCGGCACAGGGCGATCAGCCGGCGTGGGGTCACTGCACGCGGCGGGAAGAAGGCAGATCAGCGCAAGGAACCGCATGCCTGCACAGTAGACGCAGGAGAGCAGGGCCGGCCATCGGTGCAGGAAAACGGCCCGACGCTGAGGCCGGGCCGTTGATGCCGGTGACAGGAATCGAACCTGCACTCCTTTAAGGGGAAACGGATTTTGAATCCGTCGCGTCTGCCAGTTCCGCCACACCGGCGCTTGGCGGCACGAAGGCCACCCGCTTGATCGTACCCGCTCAGTTGCCGTCGAAGGTGCCACGGGAATAGTTGGGGGCCTCCCGAGTGATCTGGATGCTGTGCGGATGGTTCTCCACGACCGTTGCAGCGGAGATGCGCACGAAGCGTGTATCGCGACGGAACTCCTCGAGGTTCGCGCAGCCGCAGTAGCCCATTGCCGAGCGCAGGCCGCCGACCATCTGGAAGACGAACTCGGAGAGCGGCCCACGGTACGGCACCATGCCTTCAACGCCCTCGGGCACGAACTTCGTGCTGCCGCCCTGGGCGTAGCGATCCGCGCTTCCTGCCGCCATGGCACCCTCGCTGCCCATGCCTCGGTAGGTCTTGAAGCGGCGGCCCCGGTGCAGCACCTGCTCACCCGGGCTCTCATCAAGTCCCGCGAAGAGCCCGCCGAGCATGACGCATTGCGCTCCGGCGGCGAGCGCCTTCGCGATGTCACCGGACTGGCGGATCCCGCCGTCAGCGATGACCGGGATGCCTGCCTTGGAAGCAGCGGACGCTGCATTCATGACCGCAGTGATCTGCGGCATGCCCACTCCGGTCACCACACGCGTGGTGCAGATCGAACCGGGCCCGATGCCGACCTTCACGGCATCGGCACCGGCATCGATGAGCGCCTTGGTGGCCTCGGCGGTTCCGACATTTCCCGCCACGACAGGGATGTCGAAGCGCTTCTTGACCTGGCGCACCGTCTCGATGACGTTGGCGCTGTGGCCATGCGCCGTGTCGATGCCGATCACATCCACGCCGGCTGCCATCAGAGCCTCGACCCGGTCGAGCTGGTTCACGCCGACTGCGGCGCCCACGCGCAGGCGGCCGCGCTCGTCACGGCAGGCATGTGGATACCGGCGCGTGTTGTCGATGTCGCGCATCGTCACGAGCCCGGCGAGTCGACCGTCCGCATGCAGCAGCAGCAACTTCTCGACACGCGCCTTCGTCATGAGCCGACCGGCTTCCTCGAGGTCCACGTCATGGCGCGCCGTCACGAGCGCCGAACTCATGATTTCGCTGACCTTGGCGATGCCGGGTGCGCCGGCGATGAACTTCATGTCACGGCGCGTGACGATGCCTACAGGCTTGCCGGTGCCATCGACCACGGGGAACCCGCTGACGCCCTGCTCCTTCATGAGTGCCATGGCTCGTTCGACGGTGTCCCCGGCTCTGAGCGTCACCGGGTCGGTGATCACGCCGTTCTCGCTGCGCTTGACCTTGGCGACTTCACGAGCCTGCGCCGCGATGGCCATGTTCTTGTGGATGAAGCCGATGCCACCCTCCTGCGCCAAGGCACGCGCCATCGCCCCCTCCGTCACCGTGTCCATGGGCGCCGACACCAAGGGAATGTTGAGGCGGATCGAGCGCGTGAGCAGGGTGGATGTGTCGGCGCGGTCAGGGGTGACGGAACTCGCGCGGGGGATCAGGAGGACATCGTCGAAGGTGATGCCGTCCTGGATGATCTTGCCTTCCATGCCGGAATATCGCCACCGTGGGCGGACCTGTCAAACGGGGCCCCTCTCGCCAAGCGCGCAAATCCGGCGGGGCGTCGTGCGAATCCTGTGTTACCCTCTGCGACCCGCCTTCAGGCGGCCCACGACCCCCGGAGCGATCCCGTGTCCATTTCGCGCAACGAACTCCTCGTCCCCATCATCACCAAGCAGCGCGGCACCACGCAGGGCGAAGGCAAGAAGGCCTGGCACAGTTGGCTGGCCGCCACCGTCCAGCTCGAAGGCAGTGACTTGATCGTCAAGTCCGGCCTGCCGCCGCGCATCCGCCACCGTGGCGCACTGAGGGATCTGGCGACACCGCCCTGCACCATGGACCTGATGTTCCAGGTCGCGAGGGACATCCTCGACCCGAACCAGCTCGAGCACTTCGAGCGCATGGGTTCAATTGACTTCGCGTACGACTTCGAGAGGGGCCGAAGGTTTCGCGTCAACATGTTCATGGCCCGCGGCAAGCCTGCGTTGGCCGCACGCCTCATCACGAGCAACATCAAGAAGTTCGAGGAGCTCTTCCTTCCGGCCACGCTCGGCGATATCTCCATGTCCGCGCAGGGCCTGATCCTCTTCAGCGGGGTGACTGGCTCGGGCAAGAGCACGAGCATCGCCAGCATGCTCGACTACGTGAACGAGCGCAAGAAGGTGCACATCGTCACGATCGAGGACCCGATCGAGTACATCTTCGAGGACAAGAAGGCCACGATCAACCAGCGCGAGATCGGCATCGACTGCACCAATTTCAACGATGCGCTCCGTGCCCTGGTCCGCGAGAACCCGGATGTCGTGCTCGTCGGCGAAATGCGCGACTACGAGACCTTCGAAGCGGCCATCCGCGCGGCCGAGACCGGGCACCTGGTCTTCGGGACCATCCATGCCTCCAGCGCCTGGCAGACCTTCGGCCGCATCTACGACTTGTTCCCGGAGCAGGAACGCGACCAGATCCGCAAGTTGATGGCCTACAACCTGCGGGCCATCATCTACCAGAAGCTCCTGCCCACGCTGCACGCCAACATCGGCCGCATCCCGGCGATCGAGATCCTGATCAACACCCCCGGCGTGCAGAAGTACATCCTGGAGGGCCGCGAGGGCGAGCTGCTCGAGATCATCAAGAACAGCCACCACGAAGGCATGCTGGACTTCACGAGCAGCCTGGTCGACTTGGTCGAGCGTGAGTATGTCCACCAGAATGTCGCGCTGCAAGCGACGCCCAAGCCCGAGGAACTCAAGATGCGTCTGAAGGGCATCCGTTGAGCCACCGCGTGGTCGCACGATGAGCCACACCAGATGAGCCTGACCACCATGACCACTGCCCTCCTGGCCGTCGGTGACGCGGCGATCCTGCTGAACCCCGTCACGCCGGTGCTGACGCTGGCTGTCTATGCGCCGTATGCGTGGGTGATCTCGTCCAAGATCGAGAAGGATGCCACCGCCTACAACCTCACCAGGGGCGGCTACGGTTGGATCAACCCCGGACTCCTGACTGGTGGCATCGTTGCTGTCGCCGTGGGATTGCTGGTCCCCTTCGCTGGCTGGCTGGTCACCCTCCTGATCGAGGCGGGGATCCTGGTCGGCTACTGGAAGTGGCGCGACAAGCAGGTCCCACCGGGCAAGCAGTTCCAGCTCTCCATGCTCTCGACGCTCAGGGACAAGGCAGAGGAGCGCAAGGCGCAGAAGAACGCCGCGGCAGCCAACATTGTCTTCCTCGTCGGTCGCAGCGAGAAGGCCACGGTCCCCGGCAAGGATGACCCGATGCTCGAGGTGCACCAAGCCGCCGAGCGCGTCATTGGCGAAGCGATCGCCGCCCGTGCCAGCCGCACGGAGATCCGATCACGCGACGGCAGCGTCATCGTGGCGGATGTGATCGATGCCATCCCCACCAAGCGCGATGCACTGACCGCCGAGCTTGGCGGCAAGATGATGGACTACATCAAGAATCACGCGGGGCTGGATGTCAACGAGCGCCGTCGGCGCCAGGTGGGCAAGGTCACCGTGCAGACGAGCCTTGGATCCAAGGAACTCACGGTCACCACCACGGGATCGACCGCAGGCCAGTCGATGCGCATCGACTTCAACCGTGATGAGCAACTCAAGCGCGACTTCGCTGACCTTGGCTTCACCAAGCAGCATCTGGCATTGCTCGAGCCCACGCGGGACCTTCCTGGTCGCGAGGGCATCATCCTGCTCTGCGCCCCGTCAGGGTTCGGCCTGACGACGATGGCCTATGCCATGCTGTCACGGCACGATGCCTTCACCAGCAGCGTGAAGACACTCGAGCGCAGCCTCGATCTCCGGCTCGACGGCGTGGACCAGCTCCAGTTCGACCCCACGACGCAATCTGATTTCGCGACCACCCTCAGGTCGATCATCCGCCGCGGTCCCGATGTCGTCTACACCTCGGATGTTGCCGATTCAGGCACTGCCAAGGTCATCAGCGATGCGTCGGGCAATCAGGTGCTCACCTATGTCGGCATCCCCGTCGACGGGGTACAACTGGCCTTGGCGCAGTGGATCAAGTCAGTGGGCAGCGCCGGCGACGCAGCTCGCGGCGTCAAGGCGGTGGTGGCCCAGCGATTGCTGCGTGTTCCGTGCCCCGCGTGCAAGATCATGGGGCCTTGCTCGGCTGAGCAGGCCAAGCGCCTAGGCCTACCGGCCGGCAAGACCATCCAACTGGCGCGTGCCAGCGGCAAGGTCATCGCCAAGAATGGACGCGAGGAAGCCTGCGAGGTCTGCGGTGGTTCAGGCTACTTCGGCCTGATCGGCGTCCATGAAGTGATGCCGTTCGACGATGAAGCGCGCAAGATCCTTTCGCGGGGTGACATCGCCGGGGCCTATCAGCACGCACGCCGCAACCTGCGCATGATGCTGATGCAGGAATCGGCGCTCCTGGCGGTGCGCGACGGTCGCACCACGATCGAGGATGTGGCGCGTGCGTTTGCGTCGACCAGACCAGCAGCCCCGGCGGCTGGAGGAGCCACATCGGCTGCCCCTGCACCAGTCAAACCCGCCCCAAAGCCCTGAGGAGCGACCATGGATCCCTTCTCGATCATTCTCTGGGTCCTCATCGCGCTGATCGCCTATTGGTGGTCCTCGCAAGGCTTCTTCAGCAGCGTCCAGTTCTGCCTCTGCAGCCTGTGCGCAGGTGCCTTGGCGATTGCGCTCTGGGAACCCGTTGCCCACCTCATGCTCCGTGGCGGACTCATCGACAACTACGCATGGGGGCTCTCGCTTGGGGGGCAGTTCATCGTCTACCTGCTGCTTGCCCGCGTGATCACGGAGCGCTTCGTGCCCGCCAACATGCGATTCCACCCGCTGCTCGACAGGCTCGGCGGTGCCATCTTCGGACTCTGCTCGGGCATCCTGTGCATCGGTCTGGCCGGCATCGCCTGCGGCTTCGTCCAGGGCACGAACGAGGTCTTGGGTTTCCGTGGGTTCGTTCGTGACCAAGCCAGCAGTGCGCAGCCAAGCCGCATGAACACGATGGCTCCATTTCCCAATCCGATGCAGGTCACGGAAGCGGTCTACAACACCCTCGGCGGTCGCGGAGGCATGGGGGCGTTCCGGAACTTCAGTGCGCTCGGCTTGGCCAAGCTGCAGCCCAATGTGAGCGATGTCGCGTTCGGCCTCCACCGCGACACTTGGAGCGGTGGCGTCGGCCGGACCGCCGTGGCACCGTCCGGGGTCACGCTCGATGGGTTCTGGTACGACGAGCGGTACAACGCTGCGGATGGCCAGCCTGGCGCCTATGCAGTCGGGGTCACCTTCGATTCCACCACCTACGATGGCGGAGAGCAGTTCATCATGACTGGTGCTCAGGCGCGATTGCTCTCCACCAAGAACCGCACCGTCGCCTTTCCGCTCCAATGGACGCAGGACGGTGAGAAGGCGGGTCGCGAACTCTTCCCGTTCGACGACACGGCGAACTTTGTCACGAGTGCGCCCGGCACGCAGACCGCCAAGATCGTGCTGGTGTTCCCCGCAGGGATCTTCGCTGGACAGGTTCCGGACTATGTTTTCCTCAAGGGCTTGCGCATCCGCCTGCCGGAGCCACAAGGCAAGCCCATGACCTCCGTGCTCGGGATCGAGGGCGGATCGGCCGCATCCTCGGCGCTGATCGACTTCTCGAGCGCACGCAGCATCCCCGAAGGTCAGGATGGCATCGACAATGTCAACTCGGTCTCTCCACTGCAACTCAACCTGAACAACATCGGGACGTTCGTCGCCTTCGAGGGCAAGAAGGCGAACTACCTCAAGCAGGGCGACTATGAGTTCCCGAAGGGCGGATTCTCCACCGCCATGAAGGCCGGTGCCGTCAAGGGGTTCTATGCGCCGGAGGGCACGGCGATCATCCGCTTGAATGTCACGCGCGGCCAGTCGGCAGTCGACCTTCACGAACTCAAGCGCCAGTTCAAGGAGAAGCCGCTTCTGCTCGTCGATGCCAATGGCCGAACATTTCAGCCGATCGGCTTCTTCTGGCAACAGAAGGACAAGGTGCGCGTACGGATCGACGCGACCAAGCCCATCACCAAGCTCGAGGATCTGCCGAATGTGAGTTCATCCGGTGATCAGTCGCTGCACCTGATCTTCGCCCCGACGCTCAATGTGGTCATCAAGGGCGTCAGCGTGGGCGATTCGCCCGTCGGTTCGTGCAACTACACGGTCGTCGAGGGATATAGCTACTGATGTGGGACCGGCCGCGGTCGGTCAGCGGCAGCTCGCCACGGCAGCCTTGATCGCGTCGAAGTCGACCTGCACACCCGGGTCGTCGCTCACCCATCGGTAGGCGATCGAGCCGTCCTTGCGCACGACGAATGCAGCGCGCTTGGCCACGCCCTTGAGACCCTTGAGGTCCTCGTGGTAGGCACCGTAGGCCTGACAGGTCTCCTTGTTGAAGTCCGACAGCACGGGAAACGGCATGCGCTCAAGCTCGCGCCACTTGGACACCGCGAATGGGCTGTCGATCGAGATCCCCAGGACTCGGGCCCCCAGGCCCTGCCACTCGGACCACTGGTCCCGCACGGCACCACAGGCAGCGGTACATACCCCGCTGAAGGCGAGGGGAAAGAACAGGATGACCGTGGGGCCCGGTTGGACGGTAAAGTCGCTCGAAATGGCCTTCCCAGGTGCTTCAGGGAGGTTGAATTCAGGAGCCTTTGAAAGCATGGGGTGTTCCTTGGATTTGGTTCAGGGGGACGAGAGGCTAGCCGATCCACCGTGAACCATGTCGACCGAAAAATCTCGACGCCCAATTGCGGTTCACATTTGGATCATGCGAGTTTGGAGTTATTGTGAACCGTCCGGTCCAAACTCAGGTGGCGGTTCCGTGCGTGTTGTGCGGGGTCGATGTGGTGTGTGCCTGATTCGGTCGGTTCTCGATTTCGTTTCAACCTGAACAGTACACGAGGAGATCAGAACGATGAAGCGCTTCCACCTTGGCATGCTCGCCTCTGCCGCGATGCTGCTTGTTTCAACGAGCACCGCGATGGCCCAATGTGGCTCAGGTGGTGACTGTTGCGTTGCTGGCACCGGCCCCGGCTGCCTGAATGTCGAGTGCTGCACCCAGATCTGCGCGGCAGATGCGTTCTGCTGCGAGACACAGTGGGACGAGATCTGCGCGAATGCAGCTGTCGCCTCCTGCTCAGTTTGCGGCGGCGGCGGCGGCGGCGGCGGTCCTTGCGGTTCAGGTGGTGACTGTTGCGTTGCTGGAACCGGCCCCGGCTGCGCCGATGTCGAGTGCTGCACCCAGATCTGCGCGGCAGATGCGTTCTGCTGCGAGACACAGTGGGACCAGATCTGCGCGGATGCA
>VGXL01000003.1 GCA_016873315.1 Phycisphaerae bacterium
CGGCAGTCAACCTGTGGTCACTGACTGGCACTGCGCGCCAGCTTTCCTCGCAGGCTGCGGAACTCGCTCGGCGAGGCATGCCGCGCCCCTTTTCCGCGACGGCCGCAAGCTGAGTCGTCGCGCGCTTCGCTCACGCTGAACTCAAGGCTGACTCGTCGCGCGGCTCTTGATCCGCGACGGCCGCAAGACCGAGTCGATCGCGGCGCACTCCATCATGCAGAAAACTCCTCGATGACATCACTCCGAAGTCACTTTCGGGGGTCAAGATTGCAGATCCCGCGACGCAATGGATCGCGCGCGCGAGTGTGCGCGGTCAGAAGTCGTCGCGATGGCGCCGAATGCGGAAGAGGTTGCGGCCCTCTTCAGGGTCCCACAGGCACCAGCCCATTTCGCCGACGATCCGCAGCATCACGGGCCACGAGATGGCGTCGTCGCTCACGCGAAGGACAGCGAACTCCAGAATCCCGTCGCCTTCTGGCAGGCTGATCTCGATGCCGGGGCCGTACAGCGTGCAACTTCCGGGCGCATCAGGAGCGGTGTTGAGCTGCGCGAGGCCTCGCAGCACGGCAGTGCGATCGCCGATCGGGGCGCGCGGGATCTCGCCATCGGGATCGAGATCCTCGACATGCTCCGGAAGGCCGTAGACGTAGTACGAGCGCGCCACGCGATCGTGATCCTATCGGAGCGATTCACACACCGCATCGACTAAGCGCTCGAGCGGGACGG
Organism: Phycisphaerae bacterium; assembly: GCA_016873315.1. Lineage (GTDB taxonomy): Bacteria > Planctomycetota > Phycisphaerae > Phycisphaerales > SM1A02 > SYIB01. Next base: position 727 of record VGXL01000003.1, read on the forward strand.
GCTTGTTGAAGTACGCACTCGCGCCGAGCGCCGTCGCGAATTCCCGGTGTCGTCGCCCTTGATTTGCCGTGACCATCACGACGGGCGGTCGCGCCGTCGCAGCACCGAGCCGCTCAAGGATCGCCAATCCTGACAACTGCGGCAGCATCATGTCGAGCACCACCGCGTCGATCCCGCCAGATTGGAGCGCGGCCCACGCCTGCGCGCCGTCGCTGGCCCGGACGACGCTGGCCGATTCGGCCTCGAGCGCCAGCACCATGCCAGCCAAGACATCCGGATCATCATCGACGGCGAGGATGGTCTTGCCTTCAAGACGCCGCTGCATACGGGGATCCTAGCGATCGCAGATCAACCCGCGCGCAGCGTTCGATGGGCGTCGGCGTCGTGCCCCTGCGCGCAGCGTTCGATGGGCGTCGGCGTCGTGCCCCCGCGCGCAGCGTTCGATGGGCGTCGGCGTCGTGCCCCCGCGCGCAGCGTTCGATCGGTGTCGGCGTCGTGCCCCTGCGCTCAGCGTTCGATGGGCGGAAGGGGCAGGGCCAGTTCCGCGAGCAGGGCTTCGGTCATCCAGGGAAGCGACTGGAGCTTCGCGCGGACGCGATCGGGCAGGGGCTTGCCCTGACGCTCGTGAAGCGGTCGGCTCTTCCAACGGCGGTGCATCCAGAGGTACTGCCAAGGTGAGCGGCGGATGGCCAGTTCAATGCCGCGATTCACGCGTGCAGCGATGAGGAAAGCAGGGTCGTCGGCAGCGGCCCACTCATGCGGCTCAATCACATCGTGCACATCGAACTCGTAGTGGAAGCGGTCGCCGCTGCGGTGGGCAGCACCGACCACGATCGGGACCTCGTGCCGCATGGCCAGCAGCGGGATCGACTTGTAGGTGCTTGCGAGGCGATTGAAGAACGGGACGAACAGGCCGTCGTCACCAGCATTCTGGTCGGCGATGAACCCCACTCGTCCTCGTCGATCGAGAATGTCCTGCACGACCTCGGTCGCGCCCCACTTGGTCAGGATTCGCATGCCCCGCGCCTCGCGGACGCCGAGGATCCAGCGATTGAGCCAGGGGTTGTCCAACGGCCGCGCGAGTGCCGTCATGTCGAACCCGAGCATCGTCATGACGAACCCGAGCAGTTCCCAATTGCCGCAGTGCCCCGTGCAGAGAATCACGGGCCGTCGCTCGAGCAGCAGCCCGAGCGCCCGCTGGAGGAGCGGGTGCGACGGCGCGAACGAGACGTGGCTCGTCCAACTGGTCGGCGTGACCAGGCGCGGCGTGGCCACGCTCTCGACCATGAAGAGCTGGAACATCGACTCCAGACTTCGGACGGCGAGGTCGTGACGCTCGCGCTCGTTCAAGTGCGGCATCGCGTGGGCGAGATTGTCCATCGCGCGTCGACGGTGACGCGCCACCATCGATGCATAGAGCCGACCAAAGCCCGCAGCTGTGCGGAGGTTATCCTCGACCCCGAACGAATGAAGCAGTCCGAAGCAGGCCCTGAGGGCCGCGTACTGGGCGAAGTGGACGGCTGGCGCGACCGTGGAGGCCACGCGGGGCTCAGTGCTCCGCGTCGCCGGTCAGCGTGCGCAGGCGGTTCCAGTTGAGGAGCGGGATCCGAGCGTCGGTCGCGCGCTCAACGAGCTCGAGATAGCTCGCCCGTCGCTCGCGCGCCTGGCTCACAGCCTCGATTTCCTCGATGGATGCATCGTCGCTCAACGAGCCGCGTGGCTCGCTCGGTTCGACGCCCACGAGCACGAAGTCGACATCGCCGGGGAGTTGGTCGCCCTCAGCCACGACGCCGCCCCAATCGCGAATGCGCTGGATCACGAACGCCTTCTCTTCGGCGCTGGTGCGGCCGTCGCCGTTGGTGTCGAACTCACCGTAGAGGAAGAAGCGGTAGGTGTAGTCGGGGCTGTAGATCGCGTTGACGAGGACATCGTCCTTGACCGGCGGGCTCGCGCCGCGCTGCTGGCGGATGACGCGGGCGGTGCTGGTGGTTTCGTCGACCTTGAGCACCTCGATGCTGGCCTTGCCCGGGAGGATCGCGCCGGTGGCGGGATCGACGCCTGCTGCAACTGCATCGGCGTAGACCTCGAAGGTCATGCCAGGACGGATGCGGTGCTTGCGGCCAAGGTCGATGTACACGCGGCCTTCAGCGTTCGAGGACAGCACATGACCATCGACGAGCGCCGCCGAATTCTTCGGCTGCACGCGGAAGCGATCCACCTGGCGTTGCAGGTCGCCGGCGCGCGAGACCAGCGAGTTCTTCTCGTCAGCGAGCGCTTCGAGTTGTCCCTGCAGTTCTTCTTCGCGGGCGCGTCCTGCACTGGCGACTTCATCACGAGCGCTGGCGAGCTGGCTCTTGAGTTGATCGAGTTCGGTCTGCGTCTTGGCGATCGCTTCCTCGCGTTGGGCGAACTCGGGCCCCTTGGCTTCGAGCGCCTCGTCGTAGGCCTGCTTTGCTTCGTCGATGCGACGGATGGCAACGGACAGGTCGGACTCGGCCTTCTTGGTCGCCTCTCGTGCTGCATCCAAGTCCTTGCGCAGCTTGGTCGCGTCGCTTCGGGCCTTGTCGAGCATGGACTTGACGATGTCATTCTCGCCCGCGCCAAACTCCTGACGCAGTTCCTCGAGCGACGCATCGGTTCGCCCAACCATCAGCGCCACAGCTTGTCCAAGGCGCTGCGTGGCTTCGTCGGCCTTGCGGTCCGATTCCGACTGACCACCGCGGGCTGCATCGGCGACCTTGCGGGCGTCGTCGTACTTGGACCACAGGACGATGCTCGCCACCAGCAGCGCCACCGTCGCGAGAACAAAGATGACCAAGCCAATGACGGTGCCGTTGCTGCCGGAGCGCGATGCCATAGGGAGCTACCTCGTGGGGGGCAGGGGTGGCGAAAGGCCACCCCGAGACCCGGAGTGTCGCGCATGGAGGGGGCATGCGTCAAGCGGATCGGTGGTCCGATCACCATGTGGCGGGGCGGGAGCGCCGGGTGGGCAGGTGGGTTGCGCCGAAGCCGCCTTGCCGCCATAATGCCGGATCCCCCGCAGTCAGCAGAGGAACCACACCAGTGCCCAACACCGCATCGGCCAAGAAGCGAGTTCGACAGACCGAAGAACGCAACGCCCGCAATCGCTGGCGCCGCACCCGCGTGAAGGATGCCGTCAAGGCGTTCAACACCGCCGTGCTGGCTGGTGACAGCAAGGCTGCCGCCGAGGCCTACAACCAGGTCGCGAGCCTGATGGACAAGTTCTCGCACACCCCGACCATGCACAAGAACACGGCGGCCCGTCGCAAGAGCCGCCTTGCCAAGCGCCTGGCCGGTCTCACGGCAAAGAAGTGAGCCGTGGCGGCCCGGACGCCGCGAACACGAACCAAGACCCGAGCGGCCCGGCCTGACGCCGGGCCGTTGTCCTATTGGGAGCGATCCAAGCGCCCATTGGACATCTTGGCACTTCTTGTTCCGCTGATCGTGCTCTACGAGATCGGCCTGGTGCGGTGGCTCGCCACTGCGCAGGGCGTGCAAACCAACGACGCGCACCGAGCGCTGGTCCACCTGTTCGAGTCCTTCGGGATCGACCCGACGCGACTCGGACTGCCGGTGCTCAGCCTTCCTGCGGTGGCCATGTTGGTGGTGCTGCTCGTGCTGCACATGCTCTCGCGCAAGCCGTGGACGATCGATGTGCCGACGGTCGCTGGCATGGTGGTCGAGGGCGCGCTCGCCGGACTTCCGCTCTATGTCCTGGTGCGCGCAGTCATGGGTGTGGCAACGATGGCCACCACCGCGTCGCCGGGTGCCTGGCTTGGGGACCGCATCCTGATTTCCATCGGAGCAGGGCTTTACGAGGAATTCATTTTCCGCATGGTGGCGCTGCTGCTGTTGCACTCGATCCTGTCGGACCTCATCCGCATCAAGGAACCGTGGGCGACCTGGGTCGCGGTCGTGCTGGCTGCGTTGGCGTTCGCGGCGTACCACCCGCTGCGGGGCGCGACGGGCGCGATCGAGTGGCCGGTGTTCGCGTCGCTCTTCGTGGCCGGGCTCTATTTCGGCGGGCTGTATGTGGTGCGCGGATTCGGGATCGCGGTCGCCGCACACGCGTCGTATGACATCGTTGTGGCGGCGGTTTCGCAGCCTGTGGGATAGCATCGGCCGCCATGTCCGATGCGCGCTCCGTTCGTCTGCTCGTGCTCGATGTCGATGGCGTCCTGACCGATGCCGGCATCATCTATTCCGAGGATGGTGTGGAGCACAAGCGCTTCTGCGCGCGTGATGGAGCTGGCATCGTTGCGTGGCGCCGTCTGGGCAATCGCGTGGCGATCTTGTCGGGGCGAACCTCGTCGACCGTCGAACGACGCGCACGCGAACTCGGTATCGAAGTTGTGGTGCAAGGATCGAAGGACAAGCTCGCTGACCTGCGCACGGTCGTCGATCGCTGCGGATGCTCGCTCGACGAAACCGCGATGATGGGCGACGACTGGCCGGACTTGCCGGCGATGATGGCGTGCCACTACCGGATCACGGTCTCCGATGCCTGCCAGGATGTTCGCAGCATCGCTGACTTTGTCGCGCGTCATCGTGGAGGACATGGTGCCGTGCGCGAGGCGATCGAACACCTGCTGCAGGAGCAGGGGCGCCTTGCGGAGGCTCAATCGTGCTTCGCGGCCTGACGCCGTCGCGCCTGATCTTGTTGGGCTCGGCGCTCCTGATCAGCGCAGGACTCTTGGTGTTGGCGGCGGGGAGCGACCGCGGCATTCCGCGTGGCGCACCGCGCCGCATCAAGGATCCCTCGACGCTTGCTCCTCCGGCCTCGCTCGGCGACGACGAAGCATCGCGTGCCGGTTCTCCTGCCGACATGCGCGGTGGCATGCAGCTCGATGCCGGCGCGTGGGTCCAGGTCGCGGGACCAGACGGTCGGGTCAAGCAGCGCTACACGGCGGATCGCATCGATCCACGCCCGGGTCAATGGCTTGAGATGGTGCAGCCGCGTGCGGTCATGCACAGTCCGAACGGACGCATCGTTGCGCTGCGCGGCGATCGTGGGCGTGCGCATGTGCCGTCCAAGGCCCTGGAGCATGGCCACTTCGAGGGCAATGTCGTGGTCAGCGTCTGGATGCCTGATGACGAGGGGCACAGCCGCGACATCACGACCGAGGATCCCAGCGTCGTCGTGCTCGCGCACGAGGCGACATTTGATGCGATCCGCAATCGCATCGATGCGCCTGGTGAAGTGAAGATCACGAGCGACACCCTGCAGTTCACGGGCGACACGCTCGAACTGGTGCTCTCGCCCGATGGGCGGTCGATCGAACTGCTGTCGATCCGGCGGCCGTTGTCGCCGCTGGTGATCACGCGCTTGCCTGGGAGCAAGGCCGCGTCCGCGCCTGTGCCCATCGAGCGCGGCGTGGCGCAGCCGACGACGCTCACGCCCATCGAGCGCGGCGTGGCGCATGGCGGCACGCATCTGCCCGTCGTTCATCGTTCGAGCGCTCCGCCCGAGCCTGATCGCGCCAGTCGGCCGTATCGACTGCAGCTTCGCGATGCGGTGCACATCACGCGCGAACGGGGCGGACAGGCGAGCTCGATGACCGGTGACCAATTGGTCGCGTACTTCCATCTTGAGGAAGGCCGAACGAGTGACCCGCTCGTCGATGCCTCGGGTCGCTCATCCGATTTCGATGTCGTTGCGGAGCACCTGTCGGGACGGGGGAACGCCACTCCTGTGCGCGATCACGCGGTTCCGGGATCAATCCCTGCGTTCGTCGCGTCGCAGGTGTTCGCGGCCGTGCCATCGCCATCAGGCACCATGACTGCGAACGAGGATGCTGAGCGCGTCGTCGTGCGCTTCGCCGGACCATTGGTCATGCGCCCAGCGGTTGCGGACGAGCATCCTCCCGCTGACGATCACATGCGGATCGAACTCGACGGTCGTCCCGTCGAACTGGCCGACCTGCCGATGGCGCTCCGCGCTCCCGATGTGACCGTGGACATGGTGCGGACGACCGACGGCGACCAGCCCGAGCGAGTGCTCGCGACCGGTGGCGCACGAGCCACCGACGGCACCCGCGTGATCGAGGCGTCGACGATGGACATCCTGCTCGATGGTCAGGCTGGCGGCAGCGAACCGCGCAGGGCCGTGCTCACCAATGGTGTGCGGCTTTCTGATCGCGAGCGGTTGGCCAGCGCGCAGTCAGCCGACATTCGATTCACGCGTGGCAGCGATGGCAAGGCGCAGCCACGGCGCGCCGAACTGCGTGGCGGCGTGACGATGATCGAAGGGACACGGACGGTCGGCGCAGGTGAACTTGATCTGGACTTCGTCGAAGTGGATGGCGCGGCCCAACCGGTTCGGGCGCGCCTTCGCACCGAAGTCCGCATCGCCGACGCGATGCAGGTGCTCTGGGCGAAGGAAGTCGACTGCGCGTTCGGGCCACTCGATGGTTCAACGGGCCATCAGCTCACGCAGGCCGACGCTTCATCGACGGTGCAGCTGCAGGTCAAGGATGGTGCGCGCGTCTTTGCAGACTCGCTGCAGGCCGATCTGGTGCGGCGGCAAGCGCTGCTGCGCGGTCCCGGATTGCAGGTGGTGCGCGGCCCCGTGCGCGTGGACCAGATCTCGTCGCTTCGCGTGGATGAACGGGAGCGATCCGCGCGAGTGGACGGCCCCGGGCGAGCGCAGGGATTTGAGCGACCGATCCTCGCCGATGCACAGGCATCGGCGAAGGCCAAGGCACCCAAGGAGCCCACGCTTCGCAAGCAATTCGAGGCCACTTGGCAAGAGCAGATGGCCTTTCAGGAGCGCGAGGCCGATGGTGCGGTCCTCGAACTGCGAGGCGCAGTCGCCATGCGCGCGGAGCCGGAACCCGGCGAGATCGATTTGCTCGATGCGCGCTCGGTGACGGTCGAGTTCCTGCCCAAGAGTGCGCCGAACGAAACTCCATCGGCGGGTGCGAAGGCTGATGCATCGACGACGGAGTCCGCAGCTGGCGGCAAGGACCTGCGCGTGAGCAAGGTCATCGCAGTCGGTGACGCGCAGGTGCAGAACCAAGTGTGGACGATGAGCAATGGTCGGCGATCCGGCGACCCGCGACTGGTCAAGGTGCAGGGCGATCGCCTGGAGTTCGACTTGGTCCGCAGTGAGGTGTCCGCGCCCGGTGTGGGCTCGGTGCTCGTGAACAATCCCTCGGCAGCTGGCGCGCGCGCAGCGAGCTTCGTCGGACCGGGGCATGAGGGTGTCACGCGTTTCCGCTTCGCCGACGGGATGCAGATCAAGCAGCTCGGCGGCGATCTCCACCGAATGAGCATGCGCAAGTCGGTCGAGGTGGCGCATGCGGGGCCGCGCGAAGGAGACCACTTCACCTTGACCTGCGATGCGCTGGACGCGGACCTCTTCCGTCCCACGGCGGCCGAGGCCGCCAAGGATGAAGTGATCGGATTCGGCGGGGCCGCCGAGATCCGCACGCTGTTGGCGCAGGGCGCGGTCTTCGTGCGCACCTCGCAGTTCGAATGCGAGTGCGAGTCCTTCGACTACGACGCCCAGAAGCAGGTCGCCGTGATGCGGGCTGCGCCGGGGCGGCTGGTTGCGCTGGTGCCGACCGGGCAAGCGGCGCCCACGCGCGCTGCGTCGTTTCGCTGGGACATGGCGGCGGGCAAGTTGACGGTCGAAGGCGCGCAAGGCGGCATGCGCCGCTAGGCCGGCGCGATGGCCGGCGCCGTCTGCAGCGTCACCATTCGCCTGTAGTGCTCGCTGCGATCCATGAGTTCCGCGTGGGTGCCCTGATCGTCGATGCGGCCGTCGCGGATCACGATGATGCGATCGGCGTGCTGGATCGTGCTGAGTCGGTGGGCAATCACGAAACTCGTGCGCGATCGCATGAGCGTGGCGAGCGCGACTTGGATGAAGCGTTCGCTCTCGCTGTCGAGGTTGCTCGTCGCTTCGTCGAGAATGAGGATGCGCGGATCCGCGAGCACCGCGCGCGCGATCGCGATGCGCTGGCGCTGGCCTCCGGAGAGCCGCACGCCGCGCTCACCGATGATGGTGGCGTAGCGGTCTGGCATCTCCTCGATGAAACGGTCGGCGAAGGCGATCCGTGCGGCCTCGCGGATCGCTTCGTCCGAGGCATCTCGCCGCGCATAGGCGATGTTCTGGGCGACGGTGCCGTCGAAGAGAAAGACATCCTGCTCGACGATTCCCAGCAACTGGCGGTAGCCAGACAACTTCAGGTCGCGCAGGTCGGTGCCATCGAGCAGAATCGCACCATCGGTGGGGTCGCTGAAGCGGGCGATGAGGTTGCAGAGCGTGGTCTTGCCGCTGCCGCTTGCACCGACCAAGGCCACCACCTGACCCGGCTCGGCGACCAGACTCACGCCGCGCAACACCTCGCGCTCGGCGCCGGGGTAGCGGAAGCGAACATCGCGGATCTCCACCCGGCCGCGAACCAGACTGCGCTCGGGAGCAACGGCTCCAGCCCGATCGGGCAATTCCGACGGTTCTGCGACCAAGTCGAGCACGCGATCGAGCCCAGCGAGGCTGGCCTGGAAGTTGGTGGCACTCGTAGCAAGGGCCTCGAGGGGTCCAAGGAGCATCACGAGGTAGGTGAGGAACAGGATGAGGTCGCCGGTCGTGAGCACGCCCTGGAGCACCTGCGTGCCGCCGTACCACAGCAACAGCGCGCTGGCCACCGGGATCATGATTTCCCATGCGGCCTCGATCCCGCGCGACCACCACCAGACATGGATCTCCTGCCGCGCCATGAGATGCGATCCTTCCGCGTAGCGGCCACGCTCGGCCGTGGTGCGTGCGAACCCACGCACGACGCGGATCCCGCTGAAGGTCTCGGTGGCATGTCCATCGATCCCGTCCCGCGTGACCTTGATGTCGCGGTGCAGTGGCCGGATCCTGGCGATCCAGGTCCGGTGCGTGAACCAAACCATCGGCAGGAGCAGCAGGCTTCCCAGGAGCAAGCGCCAGTCGGTCCACGCCAGCACCGCCAAGCTGCCCACCACTTGGATGATCGCGCGCCACGGGTTGTAGACCATTGAAAAGACAAGATCGCCCACACCGCCAGCGTCCTCGCGCAGCATGCTGACCAGACCACCGGACTTCAGCGAGTGCAATCGGTGCAGCGGCAGGTCTGCTGCGTGTGCGAAGGCCAAGCGTCGCACGGCGTTCTGCACGCGCTTGACCGTTCGCGTGGCCATCCATCGACCCCAAAGGCCGACCACCAGGCGAAGCACGGTGAGCGCCACCATGCCGATGGCCAGGGCCACCAGCAACCCGCGCGGCGTGTCGAGCGTGGACCATGACTCTGGAAAGAGCCTGCGAAGCGAAGGATTCAGGGGCGCACCGCCGAAGACATTGTCGATGGCGAACTTCGTTGCTGCGGGCGGGACCAGGCCAAGCAGCGTGCTCACGGTCAGCGTGCCCAAGGCGAGCGCGAGCGCGCGGCGATTGGGCCCGAGCAAGCGAAGGAACTCCCACAGCAACGCACCGAAGCCACGGGATCGATGAAGGCTGCGCTCCGTGCCGTGCTTGGACACCACTGAGCCGTCGCGGCGCAGACGCGCGAAGCGCTCGCGCAACGCGGCGCGGTAGTCCTGGTAGCGGCGGCGGCTGCTCATGTGCGGTACCGGGCCATGCTAGGGGGGCAGTACAGTGCTCCTCATGAGCCATCCACTGGTCTTCGTACTTTCGGGTTGCATGCTCGCCGCGTCGTTCCTTGGCTTTGCGCAATCCGCCACCGGCACGGATCGCAGCTCGAAGTCATCCTCGATGACGCAGCAGGGATCGGACGGACCTCGTCGCGACACCGATGCGAAGCAGGGCGCGGAGCAGCAGCCCAAGGCCAAGCGTCCACCCGGCGTCTACTACGGCTTCAAGCAAGCGCCGGCCAAGAAGAAGGGCGCCGTTCGTCTGGCGGCCTACAACGTCGAGAACCTCTTCGACGGCGAGGATGATCCGAAACTCAGCGGCGACGTCGATGACCTGCAGGAACGCACGAGCGAGGATCGGCTGCAGGCGCTCGCGAAGGCGATCAAGGAGCTCGATGCAGACATCTTGGCACTTGAAGAGGTCGAGAGCGAAGAGTGCCTGCGTTGGTTCCGTGACACCTACCTCAAGGACATGGGCTACGAGCATCTGGCGAGCAAGGATGTGGGCTATGCACGCGGCGTCGAGCAGTCGATTCTGAGCCGCTTCCCCATCGAGTCGGTCGAGGTGCGGCCGGACGAGGATCTGTCGGATGTGAAGCGCGATGGCAAGGGCTTTGCTGAGAAGCCGACCAAGCCCGGCGCCGAACAGGGGCAGCGATTCCAACGGAGTCCGTTGATCGCGGATGTGCGCGTCGCGCCCGACTACTCGCTCCGCGTGATTGTGGTGCACCACAAGGCGGGTGGACTGGACTTCGCTTACCAGCGCGAGGCCGAGGCGCTTCAGGTCATGGAGTGGGTCAAGGAAGCACAGGCCAAGGACGAGCACATCAATCTGGTCGTGTTGGGCGACTTCAACGCGCAGCCGAGCCACAAGACGGCCAAGGTCTATACCGAAGGCGGACTCGTCGGTGCGTATGACTTCCGCGACCGTTCGCGCAAGGACATGAAGGACGCGTACACCACGCACGCTTCGGGCCGCCCGATCGACTACATCATGGCGTCACCTGGCCTGAGCGAGGACTTCGTCAACAGTTCGTTCTTTGTGCTCGGCACGATGCATGCCGGCGATGACTACGACTGGCGCAAGGGCGAAGAGCCCCCCAAGGGCTACGCCAGCGACCACTATCCGATTGCGATCGATTTCACGCCTGATGATGCGGAACTTGCCGAGGGCGGCAAGGGAAAGCCCGCGTCGAAGGGTTCGTCGAAGTCGTCATCCAAGTCGTCCAAGTCGTCCAAGCCCAACGCTGACGACGACGACTGATCGACGCGCCGTGGGCGCCGAACTCTGGCTCAGCTCTGGCTCAGCTCTGGCTCATGCCGAGCAGTCGCATGGCTTCAACGACATCCTTGTCGCCGCGACCGCTCACATTGATGACGACCAGCTGATCGGGTCGCATCGAGCGCGCTGCGGTGACCGCCGCGTGCACGGCGTGGCTGGTTTCCAAGGCCGGAATGATCCCTTCGAGCCGCGCCAACAATTGGAACGCTTCGAGAGCCTGCGCATCCGTGACGGCGGTGTAGCGGACGCGGCCAGCGTCCTTCCAGTGCGAATGCTCAGGGCCGACGCCCGGATAGTCGAGCCCCGCGCTGCAGGAGTGCACATCCGCCGTCTGGCCATCGCCATCCTGCAGGACATACGAGAGCGATCCGTGCAGGACGCCCGGCGTGCCGTGCGACAGCGGCGCGGCGTGATCGCCCGCACCCGGACCGCGGCCGCCAGCCTCGACCCCGAGCAGACCGACCGTCGCATCCCCAACGAACGGTGCGAAGATCCCCGCTGCATTGCTACCACCGCCCACGCACGCGACGACGAGATCCGGAAGCTTGCCGAGCGCCGTGAGCGACTGAGCGCGGCATTCGGTGCCAATGACCGACTGAAAGTCACGCACCATCAGCGGGAAGGGATGCGGGCCGACGACGCTGCCGATGATGTAGTGCGTGCGGCCGACGCTGCCCATCCAGTCGCGCATGGCTTCGTTGGTGGCGTCCTTGAGCGTGCGGCTGCCGCTGGTCACTTCGTTCACGCGGGCACCCATCAATCGCATGCGGAAGACATTCAGCGCCTGGCGCCGCACATCCTCGGCGCCCATGTAGACCTCGCAGGGAAGGCCGAAGCGAGCACAGGCCGTGGCTGTGGCGACGCCGTGCTGTCCTGCACCGGTCTCGGCGATGATGCGTGACTTGCCCATGCGTCGAGCGAGCAGCACCTGCCCGAGCGTGTTGTTGATCTTGTGCGCACCGGTGTGGGCCAGATCCTCGCGCTTGAGCCAAATCTGCGCGCCGCCAGCGTGCTCCGTGAGCCGGGGGGCGTGGCAGAACGCAGTGGGACGACCGACGAAATCGCGCAACAGGTCAGCGAGTTCCGCTTGAAACATGGGGTCAGATCGCGCGGCCAAGTAGGCGGTCTCGAGTTCGTCGAGTGCGGCCACCAAGGTCTCGGGGACATATCGCCCACCGAACACGCCGAAACGGCCGAGCACGGGATCAGGTGGTGCCGAGGTCATGTGGAAGGGGGTGGAGCCGCATTGGTCCGGCGGCGCATGAGCGCACCGATGGGGCCCGACAACGCGTAGATCGTGAAGACCGCGGCCATCGTCGGATGGAACCAGACGATCGCGAAGGCCAGCGGCAGCACCAGTCGCACCGCGAACGCAAAGTCCTTGCGGCCCTTCAGGTAGCGGTTGACCAGATGCGCGTAACGGATTCGGCTCACCATGCCAACGCCGCACGCGAGCGTGACCAACGGAATGACCAGACTGTTGATGCGTTCGAACGAATCCGGTGCGGCTTCCTTGTAGTCGATGAACAGCATGTGCTGGTGCAGGATGATCAGACTGGCGACGGCGCCACCCGCCCCAGGGCTGGGCAGTCCTGCGAACCAACGATGGTCGTCTTCCTTCGGCGAGGCGCTCTCGACATTGAAGCGCGCGAGGCGGAGCGCGGTGCAGCAGACATAGAACGCCGCAATGATCCAGACGGCCTTGATGTAGATGCTGTCCGCATCGGGGCCGAGGATGCCCGTGTAGTTGCTCGGACCGTAATAGTGGCTGACGAGCCGCAGCATCATGAATGCGGGCGCCACACCAAAGGTCACGATGTCGGCCAGTGAATCGAGTTGGGCGCCGAAACTGCTGGCCGATCGTGTGAGTCGCGCCGCGAAGCCATCGATCCCATCGAAGAACATGCCCACAAAGATCAGCGTTCCGGCCACGGTCAGCGTGTTCCAGCCGAAGATGGATGTGGGCTCAATGGGCTTGGCCACGAAGTGGATCGCCGCGAAGCCGCACATCAGGTTGCCCAGCGTGAGCAGGGTCGGCAACGCGCGGACGACGGACGCGCGATCGTGGCTGCGCTGGCGACGAAGTCGGAGTCGGCGCGTCGAGCGCGGAGGCGTAGCGCTGGCGCGCTCGGAGTCGATGGGGTTGGGCTCGTTCACGGTGCGCTCGGCGTCGGTTCGCCCGATGCTACGGGCGCGGCCTCTGGAAAGAGTTGCGCAGGCAGGCTCGGCACGAGCAGGAGCAGCGTGCGGCGCGGGAGCGCTTGCGGCGCGCTGCCGTCCGAGGCCAGATCCGGCGCGAACAGCACTTCACCGATCGAGAGGGGCAGTTCAGTCGTGGGTCCAGTGCCGCCCACCGCCGATGGCGCGCACGAGGTGACGACATCGATGAATCCACGCCGAAGGGTCCACGCAGCGCCCGCGCGGCGGAACTCCCGAGCGGGATCGTCGGCGGGTTCGATCGCGGTGTGAAGCGGCACGACACCGCGCCGCTCGGGCGCCTCGGCGGGCGTGAACTCGACATGCACCACCGCTCCGTCGTGCGTCGGGATCGCCCAGCCGCGCACGAGCAGTCGCAGGTCGCGGCCGTCGAGTTGGGTGACGCTGCCGTCGACGAGCACGCGCTTCACCGACGCCGTTTGGGCCACGCAGTCACGCCAACCGATGGCCTGCTCGTGCCAGGTTCGCACATCGCTGTAGGACCCTCCGAGGATGTCAACGGCGTGCTGCAGTTCTTCGATCGGGATTCGAACGACGACGAGGCCGCTCCGTGCGAGCCGCTCGTGATCAACCGGCGACAGGTCAGGGCACGGCTCCATCGTCGCTAGCGTCTGGTCGAGGATGAAACCCTCTTCCGGCACGGCCCATCGCATGGTGAGCAGTCCCGGGCGCTGGATCCCATCCAGCGGAGCCGCGATCGGAGCGGGCGCGCCCGTTCCAAACTCAGGTCGATCGGTTGCGATGGGCGTGCCGCCGGTGCAGGCTCCTGTGAGGAGCGCGATCGCGGCAAGCCGACGCATCACGCCACGGGCTCCATCGGGACATCGTTGATGCGATCGATCAGTCGGCGCAGCATCCCGAAGTCGCGGCGCGTGTGGTGGAAGACCAGCCGCGTCAGGTGCGCGTGCTCGCCGCGTTCCTCGGAGAGCGCTTCGCGCTGCTCGACCGTGCCACTGGCGAAGAGCGGTCGGAACTCAGAGGCGATCCGCTGCAGGTCGGCCGAGGGCAGGGGCGCATTGAGTCGGATGACCAGATGGTCGCGCACATAGCGGCTCGAGTGGTAGCGCCGATAGAAGCGCAAGACTTCGTCCACTGCTTCCTGCGGAGTCTGCACGATGCGGAAGAGCGCCATGTCTTCCGGACTGATCCAGCCGTTGCGAAGGAGCTCATCGCGCACGAACTCCTGCCAGTCGTGCCAGTAGCCGCGGCTCGTGCCATCGGCATCAAGGCCTTCGACGAGCACGATCGGCATGATGTGGCTGCGACCAGTCTGGACGAGCGTCAGCGTCTCGAAGAGTTCGTCATGCGTCCCGAAGCCGCCAGGGAAGACGGCGACCGCATCGGACTGCGAGAGGAACATCAACTTTCGCGTGAAGAAGTAACGGAATTCGATGAGCTTGTCATCGCCTTGAATGATGTCGTTGGGTCTGCTCTCGAAGGGAAGTCGGATCCCAAGGCCGAAGCTCGCTTCGCGGCTGGGGCCCTCGTGGCCGGCCTTCATGATCCCGTCGCCGGCACCCGTGATGGCCATCCAACCGTGGCTGGCCATCAATCGACCGAAGTCGCGCGCGGCGAGATAGTCAGGATGTTGCGACGGCGTTCGGGCGCTGCCAAAGCTGCTCACCTTTCGCACGCCTCGGTATTGGTTGAAGAGCCGATAGGTCCGACGCATCTCGTCGAGCGCCGTCCGCACGAGCCTCAACTGCCCAAGGTCGCCGCCATCCACGAGCAGGCCAGCGATCGACTCCACGGCCTCTTGCACCGCTCGCCACCGCGGATCGTTCTGCCCCGATGCTTCGAGGGCCCGCTGGAGTGCTGCAGTGGGATCCGGTTGTGGTCGCGGGCGCATCATGGTTGGTCAGCCGCACCGACGCTGGGTTGGTCGGGCGCGTGAGCCGGTGGGGCTGGTGGCTCGACCAAGGGTTCCAGCGATGGGTGTGGATCGGAGAGCGTACCTGTCACGCGGATGCGGAGGAATGCGTCGCCCAGGGCACCGAGCACTCGCCCGACCACCGGCAGCCCGCTCCGGCTGTTCAGCAGCAGATCAATCTCGGAGGTGGACACATTGACTGTGCCTGATCCCTCAAGGGTCATCGAATCGCCTGCAACGCTGAGCCCAGCGAGGGTGGCGACATCGTTCTTGAGCGTGAACTCGCCCGAGGCTCGGTCGAGGCGATCGAAGCCAGGCAAGGAGAACTGCGCCAACTGAAGCAGGCCCAGACCGATCGATCCGTCGCCGATGGTGAGCCCATACGCCTTGAAGGAACCCTTGCCGATCCTGCCCAACGGCGTGCCGTCGAGTTCGATCCTGGCATCGACGACTCCCGGTCGTGAACGCGGCGCGTCGCCGCCGATCGCCCACACGCTGCCTTGATGGACAGTGGCATCCAGTCGCCACGATCCATCGGGATCGGCCCAGCCACTGCCCGAGGCACTTCCCTCACCGATGGCGAGTCCCACGCGGCTCAGTTCGACGCGCTCGCTGCCGGCGGGACGCACGAGGGAGACCGTGCCGTTGGTCAGCGGGCGTCCGATCGCTGAGACGATCGGTGCTGACGCGTCGAGTTGAATCGCGAACCCCGCCGGCAAGGACTCGACGAGCACGGTTGCCGTCCCAGTCGCGCCCTCGATCGGTGCGACACCGGTGAACGAAGCATCGCGCATCAGCGTCGAGCCACGCACGATCAGGCTGGGCTGGAGCGGCGATGGTCGGACGATCACCTCGAGGTCGGCCAGATTCAGGTCGCTCCACTGCGCTTGGGCGGTTCGAAGCACGCGTGATGCGGCGTCGCCGAAGACCGACTCGAGTCCTGGGTACCACGAGCCGAGTTCGGCTCGGCAACTGGCCTGCGCGATGAGTTCGTTCGACGAGGGATCGACGACGCCAGCGACGCGGATCCGTCCGCCGGGCACGCGAGTTTCGTCGAGGTCCACCGTGATTCGCTCGTTGGCCAGTCTGACTGAACTACCGCGGTCGAAGGCCACGGGCACGGCGCGATCGCCGCTGCCGATGATGCCCAGATCCGGATGCGCCGCCGCTTCGATGGAGAGGTCCGCGAGAGGACCGTGCACGCGTGCTCCGAGGTCGAAGCGTGCCTCGAGCGCGCACTCGGCCAGAACCCCGAGGGCCTCGGGCGCCACGAGCGACAGAGCCTGCCGCACCGCTGGCGCACTCGTCCACAGTCCCTCGGCAGTGATCGACGCGTCGATTGATCCGTCCACCCAAGTGAGATCAACGCACGAGGTCGACCAGCCTTCGTCGCTGTGACCTCGTAGGCCGGTGCAGGTCAGCGCGCCGCCGTCCCAGACGGCAAGTCCCCCCATGTCCGTGAAGGTGGTCCGTGCGCCGTCAGTGAGCACGCTCGCCTCAACTGGCTTGGCCCATGCCGCGATCGATGGACTGGTCACGGCGCCGGTGATGGCGAGCCCACCATCGATCCGCACGATCGGCAGCAGACGCTCCCACCAGTCCCGTGCGACGCCACGAACCGCTGGGTCGAGCGCGTCGAGCAGCCAAGGTTCGAGCTCCAATCCGAAACACTGCGCGTCCAGATCGAGCGCGCCATCGAAGCCGACGATGCCATGGAGGAGACAGCGAGCGTCGTTGCGCCGCGCCTCGATCCCCAAGAACTTGATGCCGTCGTGGCTGCCCTCAAACACTCCGGTCACGCGGTCGAGCGCGAAGCCGGCGGGCCAGGGGATCACAGTCACGCCGCTCCCACGGGACGGATCGATCGTGCAATCGTGCAGGTGCACAGTGAACCGGAAGTCGACATCGCGCGTGGGCGCTGTGGTGGGCGTGACGCGACCATCGATCGAGATTCGACCCGCGGCACCGAGCTGGCCCAGCACGCGCGCGGCCACGCTGCGTTCGCTGCGCGGCCAATCGATCGGTCGTGCTCCATCTTCGTGCGGGAGGCACGCTAACAGGAGTGGTGTGATCGGCAGGTCCGTGCAGACGACCTTCAGGTCAGGTCGTAACGGCGCGTCGTGGTCGGTTGGAACGGAAATCGATCCACTCACAAGGCCTCGAGCCGGTGTGGGCTTGCCGACGGACGACAGTTCCTCGAACGCCAGTCCACCGCCGAGGAACTCCACCGAGTCCTTCCCCAGTTGCACCGCGCCCTCGCGCACGCGAACGGGAATCGGCAGGAAACCAAGGACCAAATCGACTTCGTGCAGGTTCACGCGACCGGTGACGAACTCAGGTTGGCCAGTTCCAGGCTCACGGTCGATCGAGAGATCGAACGACACGCGGCCGCCGGGAACACACAGCGGCGCACCGGGTGGGCAGGTGCCCAGTCCATCGTCGATGAGCCCGGCTTCAGCGAGCTGCGCCCAGGCCCGACGGTTCATGAGTGTCTCGAAGATGCGGCGTGGTCGCGGCTGGAAGGCCGCGACGAACCGCTCATCAACGACGATGCCCGTGGTCGACAACTTGAGCCGCACGCCGGGGTCGTCGATCAGCGGGAACACGGTCCCCGAGAGTTGGATCGGCGCACCACCCGCGCCTGTGCCGCGCAGCGAAACGATGTCGGCGCGGTCAGCGTGCACCGCGATGGTTGCCTCGACATCGGTCAGTCTGTAGGTGAACAGGTGGAACGCGCCGACACCGTTGCGCACGGAGATCGTGGCGTCGCTCGTCACCTCACCTGTTGGATCGCGCCGTGCGACGACCGCGTCGATCCCAAGGTCGACTTGTTCAAGGTTGAAGAATCCGAGCAGGCGAGCCGCCGCCATGGGCAGAAGCAACGACGGGGGATCGCCCGGCTTGCCGTAACTGACGGTGGCGAGCTTCGCTTCGATGGCGAAGGTGGCCCGCTCGAGCGCGTTCGCCAGTGAGCTGCCGCCTGTGGTGGCATCCTCGGGCAGGGTGAGCTCGCCGTTGAAGGTCAGCGTCAAGGGCGCAGCCGATCCATCGGCGACGACGAATCGCGCGCGTCCGTCGGACACCGTGACGGTCGTGCCGGCAAAGCGAAGTTCGGCGCGTTCCAAAGTGACCGTTGGCGTGGCGAGCGTGGGCATCGCCTTCAGACCGGCGAACCGCGCCCAACCTTCCGGGACCCACGCGCTGGGCAGATCGAGCGTGAGCTGCTCAAGCAGGACTTGCGCCGTGAGGCCACCGTGCGGAGCAACCTGCACGCTGGCCGAACTGATGGATCCGCCAGGATTCAGGTCCAAGATCGCCCGAAGCGACGCCGGCAGCAGCGTGCGGAGCGTCGGCAGGGCTTCGAGCTGCTGCAAGTTCGCCACTAGGGCACGGCTGCGCTGGTTCACGCTGCCCGAGAGGGCTGTCTGCGAACCTTCAACGCGAAGATCAAAACTTGACCAACCCGGTCGATGCGCGTCCGGACCGAGCAGACCAGCGAAGCGCTGGGCTTGGTCGACCTCGAGCTCACCGTGGACCACGGTCGCCCGAAGGACATCGAGCCCAGTCACCTGCGCTTGGACAATCTCGACGGGCTGCGACTGTCCGCCGCCATCGTCCACCGACGGCGTGAGCGCGGCCATGTTGAGTGCGCCATCCTTCGAGGGATCCTCGACGATCGACAACACCGCGCCGTCGGCGACGAGCGAGTTGAACACGATGCGCCCCACGATGAGGCTGGGCACATCGAGATCCGCGTCGAGCCTGTCGATCGCGGCGACGCGGGCTCCGGGGCCAGTCCAGTTGGGTGCATCGAGCGTGACGCCCTCGAGCCGAAGCGCGTCGGGCGCGGTCCATGAGAGTTTGGCGATCGCCACGGGGCCGCCGAAGACCTTGGAAAAGGCGCGTTCGAGCACGCTGCGCACGAGTGAGCCTTCCCAGATCACGGCCACGACGACGAGCGTTGCCAGCACGATGCTCGCCAGAATCGTCCGTCGCACGAGCCTGCGCCTGACGCGTCGCGCGTGGCGGAGGAAGGGGTGCTTCGGTCGCCGACGGGCGCTCATGGATGAAGTGTACGGAGGGGACCCTGCGCAGCCGTATGCTTGGCGCATGCACTCGCACGAGGAACGCCCATGATGCCACGGGCCATCGTGACCGGCGGGACGCACCGTGTTGGGCGGGCCATTGCAGATGCCTTGGCAGCGCGCGGAATGCATGTGCTCGTCACGACGCGTGACGCGGTGCGAGCGCGCTCCTTTGGATCGATCGCCTGCCGCGACGGCTCCATCACGGCCGTGCATGCGGACTGCACGACCGACCAGGGCATCAGGACCATCGCGGAGTTGGCCGGATCGAGCCTCCGCGTCCTCGTGCACAATGCGAGTTCCTACGAGTCGGCCCCGATCGGATCGATCGACCGAGCCGCGATTGAGTCGTCGCTCGCGGTCCATGCGGTTGGTCCGTTGCTCTTGACGCAGGCGCTCCTTCCGGCCTTGCGCCGCGGGCAGATCGATCACGGCGACGCGTCGGTGGTGGCGATGCTCGACATTCACGCGATGGGTCGTCCACGAGCCGGTCGTGCCGCGTATCTGATGGGCAAGGCCGCGTTGCACGGTCTCGTCCAGTCGCTGGCCATCGAGTTGGCGCCCACGGTGCGCGTGAACGGCGTCGCGCCAGGGGTGGTCGAGTGGGATCAGCAGGCCGATGATGCCGAGCGAACGATGTACGAAGCCCGCATCCCGCTGGCGCGCGCGGGCACGCCCGACGACGCGGCCGGCGCGGTGTGCTGGCTCGCGCTCGACGCGCTGTATGTTCACGGAACGGTCGTCAAGGTCGACGGCGGTCGCGCGTTGCGCTGATCGCGGTGGCCCCGCCGGAACCGAAGTCGATCACGGCGCTTGGGGCGGACGATCGCTCGCCTCGATCAGTCGCTGCAAGTCGTTGGCGATCGTGCCGTCAGGTTGCGCCACGCGAGCCAAGTCAACGCATGCACGCGCGCGCGCTCGATCTCCGGCGCGCAGCCACAGACGACCTGCCTCGCCGGCGGCCAGAGCATCGTGAGGAGAAGCGAGCGCGAAGTCGTTCCACGCTCGCGCTGCATCGGCTTCCCGATGAAGGTCCAGGAGCGACAGGGCAAGCTCTTCGGTCGCGCCTCGCTGCAGCCGCTGTCCGGGTGCCAAGGCCATCAGGACATCGATCGCCAGAGCCGGCGCACCGGACTGCCTCAGCACCTTGCTCAGGTTCACCGCCAGACCTGCCTCCGTCGGGGCCATGGCGGCCGCGCGCCTGGCCATGGTGATCGCTTCGTCGAACGCGCCGAGTTCGGCGTGCAGGCTCGCTTGTGCGGAGATCGGCCACGGAGAATCGGGTGCCAGTCGCTGCGCATCCTCGAGCGCGCGGCGAGCCTCTTCGAACTCGCGTCGGCGCAAGTGGGCCAGACCCAGGAGCAGGCGATCTTGCATCGACGATGGGTCGAGTCCCGCGGCCGTTTCGTAACAGCGGATGGCTCGCTCTGCGTCGCCGGCCATGTCGGCCGCCACACCCTGCGATCGCCAGAGTCCTGCTTCGCTTGGTGCCATCGTGCAGGCTTCTGCGTAGCGCTCGACGGCCAGACGGCGCCGGGGCAGAGGATCGAGTCCTCGCTCGGCATCGTGCGTTGCGGCCATGAGCAGTGCGCGCGCCTGCAGTTCCGCGGCAAGTGCACTGGTCGGTTCGAGTTCGCGAAGCCGATCGGCCACCCGAAGCGCTTCGTCGGGAAGCCCCTCGCGAAGGTAGGTTTCGATCGCCGCCGCAGATGCGGGCACATTCACGCGAGTGGCGTTGGTCGGCGCCTTTCCATCGCAGCCCGCGAGCGCAAGGACGACCGCGAGCGCAAGGACGACGACCGCATTCGCGCCGCCGTCGAAACGGACGACCGCATTCGCGCCGCCGTCGTGGACGACGCCCGGAGGCGAGCTCCGCGGCAGGGACAGACTGGGGCGTGGATATGATCCGTGGCTCATGTCACAGGCCGCTCCCGCATCGACGACTGCAGCCTTGCCCAAATCCTACTCCCCGCGCGAGCACGAGGCCGCAATCATGCAGCGTTGGGAGTCGGCACGCTGCTTCCACGCCACCACTGGGACGGGCCGCGCGCCGTACTCAATCTTCATCCCGCCGCCCAATGTCACGGCGGCGCTGCACCTGGGCCACGCGCTCAACAACACGCTGCAGGATGTTCTGACGCGCGTGCACCGCATGCGCGGTTTCGAGACGCTCTGGTTGCCGGGAACTGACCACGCCGGCATTGCCACGCAGTCGGTCGTCGAGAAGCGATTGCTCATGCAGGGCAAGCGGCGCACCGACTTCACGCGTGAGGCCTTCATCGAAAAGGTGCAGGGGTGGAAGGATGAGTACGAGGCTGTCATCCTGTCGCAGCTCAAGGCCATGGGTTCGAGCTGCGATGTCGAGCGCACGCGATTCACCATGGATCCGGTGTGCGCGACCGCAGTGCGCGAGGCGTTCTTCCGGCTCTTCTCGGATGGCCTCATCGACCGCGGCAAGCGCTTGGTCAATTGGGACCCGGTCTCGCAGACGGCGCTCGCTGACGACGAAGTCGAGATGCACGAAGTGGACGGTCACTTCTGGTACCTGCGGTATCCGCTGGCCGACGGCTCTGGGCATGTCACGGTGGCGACCACGCGACCAGAGACGATGCTCGGCGACACCGCAGTCGCAGTGAACCCAAGGGATCCGCGAGCCGCCGCGCTGCGGGGCAAGCGGCTGCGCCTGCCGATCGTGGGTCGCGAGATCCCGATCGTGGAAGACGACTATGTCGTCATGCCAGCGTCGATGGGCGGCGATCCTTCCGACGCCAAGGCGCAGTTCGCCACGGGTTTCCTGAAGGTCACGCCAGCGCACGACGCCAACGACTGGGAGATCGGGCGCCGTCATGGACTCGCCGCGATCAATGTGATGGCGCCCGATGGATCGATCAGCGACCGTCATGGCTGGAGCGATGTCGGCGACGACGCACGCGCCTTCGTCGGCATGACGCGAGAAGCCGCGCGCACGGCGATCGTCGCGTGGTTCAAGGCCCATGGACTCCTCGAGGAGACTCGTCCGTACCGACACAGCGTCGGCCACTCGTATCGAAGCCATGTTCCCGTCGAGCCGTACTTGAGCGATCAGTGGTATGTGCGCGTGACCGATGATCGGCTCCGAGGAGCCGCGTTGCGCGCGATGGCGCCCGATCAGGTTGATGGATCGTGGCCCACCGAGATCGCGCCCCGTTCTGGAGCCGAAGGCGACGGAGAAGTTCGATTCTTCCCGGCCCGGTACGCCAAGACATTCCAGCAGTGGCACGAGAACCTGCGCGATTGGTGCATCAGTCGCCAACTCTGGTGGGGGCACCGCATTCCGGTCTGGTCCAAGCGCGTGCAGGGTGGTGCTGGTGGCATCGACTTGGCAGCGCACGGGGCGGGACACCTGCGCCAGCCCACACAGCATGCCGTGCTCGCGGTCGTGCGCGTCGCTGACGGCGTGCAGGTTTCGCCAAGCGAGGCCACCTCTGGCGAGTTCGATCTGCACATCTGCACGCTGACCGACGCCGCGGGCGCGGCGCTCGAACCGCACGGCTTCGTTCGCGACCCCGATGTGCTCGACACCTGGTTCTCCAGCGCGCTCTGGCCGCTGTCCACGCTCGGATGGCCCGACCCATCGGCCTTCGAGATGGCCGGCATGCTCGATGAGTTCAACCCCAGCGCCGTGCTCAGCACCGCGCGCGAAATCATCACGCTGTGGGTCAGCCGCATGGTGATGTTCAATCGGTACTTCCTCGGCGGCCGCGTGCCGTTCCGCCATGTCTTCATCCACAGCGTCGTGCAGGACGGCTTCGGCCAGAAGATGTCCAAGAGTCTCGGCAACGGCCTCGACCCGCGCGATGTGATCGACACGCACGGTGCCGATGCGTTGCGGTTCACGCTCGTGCAGATGTCGACCTCCACGCAGGATGTGCGGCTCCCGGTTGACATGATCTGCCCGCACACGGGTGAGACCTTCACGCCCAAGACGATCGT
Source organism: Phycisphaerae bacterium (assembly GCA_016873315.1). Lineage (GTDB taxonomy): Bacteria > Planctomycetota > Phycisphaerae > Phycisphaerales > SM1A02 > SYIB01. Next base: position 23,795 of record VGXL01000003.1, read on the forward strand.
GACGGACAGCGGCTACACCGTCGCCGCGCCCGTGCAGGAGAGCCCCAAGGCTCCCGGCAAGCGCATGGTGAGTTCCTACGGCGCGGCGTCTGGCACCGCCGAACCCGGCACGGAGCAGCCGCTGGCGCGGAACACGAGCGCGCGCTTCGACACGGGTCGCAACTTCGCGAACAAACTCTGGAACGCCACGCGGTTCGCGCTTGCGAACTTGCCCCAAGGCCGACCGCCCGAGCTCGTCACGGCGGCGCCCGCGTCGATGGCCGATCGGTGGATGCTCGCTCGGCTCGCCCAAGCCGTTGCGACGATCGATGCATCGATCGCCGACTACCGCTTCAACGAAGTCGGCGATGCGCTGTACGACGTTGTCTGGCGCGACTTCTGCGATTGGTACCTCGAGTCCATCAAGCCGACCGTCAAGACCGACCCGCTCCAGCAGCAGTGCCTGCGATCGGTGCTTGACGGCCTGCTCCGCCTGATGCATCCCGTCATGCCGTTCGTCACCGAGACCCTGTGGTCCGCCGTGCGAGCGGCCGGCCCTGCGGGCGTGCGCGGTCTGGCACTTCCCGACGGTGAGCTGTGCACGACGGCCTCATGGCCGCGACCCGATGCTGCGCTCATCGATGTTGGCGCGCTTCGCGACATGGAGCGCGTTCAGGCGCTCGTCCTGGCGATCCGCAACCTTCGCGGTGAGCGCAAGGTCGATCCCAAGCGTCGCATCACCTTGCACGCGGCGGCCTCGGCGATGGCCACGATCCTGGCCGGCGAAGGCATCGTGCAGACGCTGGCAGGACTCGACCGGGTCGAACCGATGGCCGGCACTCGTCCTGCTGGCGCGCTCGTGTTCGCGCACGACGGCGAGGAACTGTGGCTGGCGAATGTGGTCGATGCTGTCGATGCCGATGCCGAGCGCGATCGCTTGTCCAAGCTCATCGCGGAGCGCACGCGAGCCATCGCAGGATTCGAAGCCAAGCTCGGCAATACCGGCTATCTCGCCAAGGCTCCACCAGCCGTGGTTGAAGAGACGCGCGCGAAGTGTGCGCAAGCACAATCGGATCTGGATGCCGCCCGCAACGCACTCGCCGCGCTGGGGGCAGGCGCGTGATCAGGAACGCACGATGGTCGACGGCTCCCTCGGTTCACGGGCGAGTGCGGTTCCACTTGGGCATGGCTGCATCGTTGCTCATCGCGCTCGCGATGGCCGCGTGCACCACAACGCCGCCCTCGTCCGAGGTCACGCCCGGTGCAGTGGGTCCAGAGCCGACCATGCTGGCGCCCATGCCGCAACCGTCGATCGCGGAGTGGGAGTTCGGCGGCGCAGAGGGCACCCTCGTGCGCCTTCCTGAGCTCTCGATGCACCTGCTCGTGCGCGATCGCCGACTCGCCGAGACCTTGCCGCGCTTCGCTTGGTACGCGGGGCTGCACTACCGCACGGCGCTCGGTGCGCTTCCGGAACCCCGTCGACCCATCGACACCTACATCTTCGGCAAGCGGACGCAGTGGGAGCGGTACACGCGCGATGTGCTCGGCGACAGCGCTGAGCTCTACCTGGGTATGGGGCGCGGCGGGTACACGATCGATGGCCGTGCGGTGCTCTACGACATCGGACCCGTCGACACACTCTTCATCGTTGCCCACGAAGGCTGGCACCAGTACACGCAGTCGACCTTTCTTGAGCAGCTGCCGCCATGGATGGAAGAGGGCCTAGCCACATTCATGGAAGGCCATCGCATGCTCAGCGATCGCAACACGATCGAGTTCCTGCCGTGGCGCAACCTCGAGCGCTTCAGTGAGCTCCGCAGCGTCGTGCGCGAGGGAGGCATGATCTCGCTCGGCCGACTCGTCAGCGGTACGCCGCAGTCCTTTCTGGGCGACGGGCGTGACTCGCTGCTCAGTTACTACGCGCAAGTCTGGGCGCTCATGCACTTCCTGAACGAGGGCGAGGGCGGGATCTATCGCGCGGCCTTCCGACAGCTCATCGACGATGCCGCGAACGGACGCATGGCCGATCGCATGGGGCTTGCGCGGCGGTCTCGGCTCATGCCTGGGCGGCTCGTCCTGAGCCAGTACTTCAAGGTCGACGAGCGCGAGCTCGATCGGCAGTACCAGGACTTCGTCAAGCTCGTGGTGGCGAGCGGCGCGGGCGATGCCATTTGGCTCGGTGAGAACCCGATCGAGTTCGCCGCGCGCAAGGCGGCTGGAAAGTCCGCAAGTCCGTCGCCTCGCTGACGGGCGCGATTCAACCGTCTGTCGCAAGACCGAAGGTCCGCGACCAAAAGTCCGTCCCCGCATCCTTCGCGAGCCCACCCATGCGTCCGAACCCCGAGTGTTCGAAGGGTGCGCCAGTCGACTCAAACGCCAGCATGTTGATGAGTTCCGGGTGTGCCGCGCGTGCGCGCAAGGCATCGAGAAACCGACGCTGACTGCCGATCGGGACCCACTGGTCCAGTTCCGAGTGGATCGCCAGAACAGGGATCTCGCGCCACGCCGACAGATGATCGATGGGACTCAGCGCGCGCACCAGATCACTGGGCCAATCCGCACCTGCCACACCGTCGCTCCAGTCCCCGGTCGTGCTCTCGAACAGGGCGCCCATGAACGCATGAGTCCTGCAGAGCCGGAGCATCGACACCATGCCGCCAGCGCTCATGCCGCCCAGCCCGACGCGGTCCGGATCGAATCCGTCCAGCCGTCGAACGCTTCCGACGATCGCATCGATTTCACGCTCGGCGTGACGCACCACCTCGAGCACGCGGCGTGGTTCCTGCAGTGGGGGATCGAGCCGCTCACCATGTCCGGGCAGATCGATCGCCACGCACGCCATGCCCCCTCGCAGCCACCGAAGGTAGCGACCTGAATCGAGTTCCTTGTTGGCCGCACGGCCGTGGTACCAGAGCACCCACGGCACACTCCGCAGCGTCGTCGCGGAGTCGTCGCCGTGATCGGGGTGCATCACGACCGCTGGCGCCCCAGCCAAGGTCATCCATCGTGCGTGCCGTCGCAGGCTGAAGGGAAAGCTGCCTCCGAGATCGACCATCAGCCGTTGGCCTGAGGGGCGAAGAGCATGACCCACTGCTCGCTGCCGTAGTGGTGCACCTCGGGTCCGGCGAGGCCGGGGATCGCCCACTCGGTCTCGACGGGTCGGTCCGGCGAACGCACCACGATGAAGGACTTGGGCTTCATCACGGGAACGCATGCTGCGAGCTGCGCCTTCACCCTGGCGAGCCCGAGTGGTTCGCGCATCATCGTGAACGGGGGATCCATGAAGACGATGTCGACCGGTGCAGGCGCGCTGGCGATCGCGACCGGCCCAAGGGCATCCGCCATCACTGGAATTGCACGGCTTCCGCAGCCCAGCGCGTGCACATTGCCCTGAAGAAGCTGCACGACATGGCGGTCGCGCTCGACCAACACCACGCGCGCCGCGCCGCGGCTGACGGCCTCCAGCCCCATCGTGCCCACGCCGGCGAAGAGGTCCAGGACATGCGCGTCCTCGAACCAGCCGCGGAGCAGGTTGAAGATCGCTTCCTTGGTGCGAGCACCCATCGGGCGCGTCTGGTCCTTGCCGTGGGGCGTGGCGAGCACTCGGCTCCGGTACTCACCACCAATGATGCGCAGCATGCAGCGAGGATAGCCGGGCCCGCGGATAGCATCGTGCGCATGATGATCAGCATCGTTCCTGCCGTGCTCTCGATCATGGTCATGATGCCGCAGGAAGCCGCGCCCAAGGCGCCGGTCGATGGACCGAAGGACTTTGCACCGATCATCACGACCGCCGTCGAGAGGCTCGTCGCGATGCAGGAAGATCCGGGCCAGTGGCCGTACGAAGGTGTCTATCGCGTCGGTGGGAAGATCCCTGTCGGCTACCGCATTGGCGGAACGGGCATTTGCGGTGAAGCGCTCCTGCGCGCTCCGGGCTATGCGAGCGATCCCGCGCGTGTGGCCGCGATCGGCAAGGCACTCACCTTCGTGTGCGATGGGATCAAGGAACCGTTGATGAGCCCCGACGACTACGACGGCGGCTACGACGTGCGCGGGTGGGGCATGTGCTATGGCGCGCGCTTCCTGCTTGCGGCGCAGCGTGCTGACGCCATTCCCGAGCCGATGAAGGATCGGGCGAAGGCAGCAACGGAGTGGTATCTCGCGGCACTCGCCAAACTCGAGATCCCTCAGGTGGGTGGTTGGACCTACTCACGACAACCCGGGCGGGAGACGCCCTGTCCGGCCAGTCCATTCATGACGGCACCGTGCCTTGAGACGCTCTTTGCCGCCAAGGCGCAGGGATTCGCCGTTGATCCAGCGATGATCGAACGAGCCCTGAAAGCGCTCGCTGGAACCAGAGCGGACCAGAGCGGATTTGTGGACTACGCCGGCGGAAAGGGCGTCAAGGACAAGGCGGATCAGATCCCCGGTGCGGTCGGCCGCATGTGCGCCGTCGAAGTGGCGATGACACTCGCGGGCCGAGGCTCGCCCGAAGGACTCGAACGGGCGATCGAGGCATTCTGTGCGCACTGGGACGCCCTTGAAGTCAGGCGAGCCAAGAACGGCACGCATCTGGCGCCGTACGGCGTGGCGCCGTACTACTTCTGCTACGCCCACTACTACGCGGCGCAGGCGATCGCCTTGCTGCCCGAGGATCGACGCTCCAAGCACTGGACCGCCTACAACGAGCTGCTCTTTCGAACTCGTTCACCCGAAGGCACCTGGAACGACAGGGTCTTCCCGCGCAGCGCCAACTACGGCACGGCCATGAGCATGATGACGCTGCTCATGCAGCAGCCGGGCGCGGTTGATCCGGCTCGCTGGCAACCGGTGGGTTCTGAGTGATGGATCCGCGTGCGGACCAATCCCCGGGCAAACCTCTTGGAGGAACCGCGATTGGGGATACACTTCGCGATTCCCCAACGCCACCCGGCGCTGGTCCGCACTCCGACACCAACTCGATGACACAGATCCAGCCCGACCGCGCGTCGAACCAGCCCTCCTCGCGTCCTTCCCGCACCGGACTTTCTCCGGGCTGGACCATCGAAGACAGTGCCGACACCTACCAGATCAGGCTCTGGGGCAAGGGCTTCTTCGACATCAATCCATCTGGCAATGTGGTCGTCCGCCCCAGCCGGACGCCCGGCGCTGAGATCGATCTCCTAGATGTCGTGCAGGGCATGCGCGAGCGTGGTCTGAAGACGCCCGTGCTCATCCACTTCAGCGACTTGCTGGAACGCCGCCTGCGCGATCTGCGCGAAGCGTTCGACGCCTCGATCGCCGAGAACGGATTCAAGGGTCACTACTGCGGCGTCTACCCCGTCAAGGTCAATCAGCAGCGCCGCGTGGTCGAAGAGGTTCGAAAGTACGGCGTGCCGCTCGGATTTGGCCTTGAGGTCGGCAGCAAGCCGGAACTGATCGCGGTCATGGGCATGACCGCAGATAGCCCCGAGCGACTCATCATCTGCAATGGCTTCAAGGAAGACCGCTACATCGAGTTCGTCACGCTCGCGGCGAAGCTCGGCCGCAACATCATTCCGGTCATCGAGAACCTGACCGAACTGCACCTGATCGTCTCGCACGCGCAGCGTTTGGGTGTTCGCCCCAAGATCGGCGTGCGCGTGAATCTGAGCACGCCGGGCGCTGGCCGTTGGCGTCACTCGAGCGGGGCAAAGGCCAAGTTCGGCCTCTCGCTCACCGAAGTGCTTGAAGTCTTCGAGTTCCTCAAGGCGCGCGACATGCAGGATTGCCTGCAACTCCTGCACTGCCACATGGGCAGCCAGATCCACGACATCCGCCAGGTGACTTCGGGCGTCAACGAGCTGGCGCGCATCTACGCGCAGCTGGTGCGCATGGGCGCTGGCATGAAGTACCTGGATGTCGGCGGTGGTCTGGGCATCGACTACGACGGCAGCCAGACCAGCTTCGAGTTTTCGATGAACTACACGCTGGCCGAGTACGCGAGCACGGTCGTCTACAAGATCATGTCGGTCTGCGACGAAGAAGAGGTGCCGCATCCGACGATCGTCACCGAGTCCGGTCGCGCGATGGTGGCCCAGCAATCGGTCCTGGTCTTTGATGCGCTCGGTGCCAACCGACCTGACCGCGTCACCGCACCCGCCACCTTGCCTGTCCCAGCCGCTGGCGAAGAGCTGCCGCGCCCAATCATCGAACTGTGGGAGACCTACAAGTCGGTGAGCGAACGGCGCCTGGTCGAGCAGTATCACGATGCGCTCGAGGCCCGCGACGAGGGGATCCGTCTCTTCAGCGTCGGTCATCTGAACCTTGAGCACCGCGCCATGCTCGACCGGCTCTTCTGGGCGACCTGCGCCAAGATCCGCGACCGTGTCCGCGAGATGGACACCGACGATGTCCCCGAGGAACTCGACGACATCGAAGGGGACATGTCGGACATCTACTTCTGCAACCTCTCGATCTTCCAGAGCCTTCCCGACATCTGGGCGATCAAGCAACTCTTCCCGATCATGCCGATCCATCGGCTCGGCGAGAAGCCAAACCGCAAGGCCACGCTCGCGGACATCACCTGCGACTCGGATGGCAAGATCGATCGCTTCTGCGACGACCACGATGTCAAGAAGTGGGTCGAATTGCACGATTTCCAGGACGGCCAGGACTACTTCATCGGCGTCTTCCTGTGCGGCGCGTACCAAGAGACCTTGGGCGACTTGCACAACCTCTTCGGTGACACGCATGTCGCGCATGTTCGTCTGGATGACGACGGCGATTGGTGGATCGACGAAGTCGTGCACGGCGACACCGTGCGCGAAGTGCTGAGCTATGTGCAGTACGACGTGAACGACCTGAGCGCGGCGATCCGCCGCGAGTGCGAAATCGCCGTGCGTGACAAGCGCATGAGCGCCGCCGAGAGCCAGTCGTACATCCGCGCCTATGAGGCCGGCCTGTCGGGGTACACCTACCTGGAGACTGGCGAGAATCCGGTCTTCAATCACTGAATAAGTCGGGACGCTCGGCGACTGAAGCGGTGCTTCAATCGCCTCCGTCCCGAGCGTGGGATGTCGCTCAGCGGCGGCGGCGTGCGGTGGCGCCCAGTCCCGCGAAGCCGAAGAGCGCGATGGCGCCTGGAGCGGGCACCACCGTGAAGTACAGGTTGTCGACCGTGGGGTAGACCGATCCAGCGCCCGTGCCCGTCGCTTGGATCGTGAGCGTCGAGATCGCGGCACCGGTCGAGTAGAAGCCGACGAAATCCATGGCGGTCGTCGCGTAGTTCAGATACGACGTGCCATCGGCAAGGGTGACCTGAATGACACACGGCACGACGTTGAAGCTGAAGTCCGTGCCGAAGATGTTGCCGCCAACGCCCTTCACGCCCGGGCTGAAGGTGAAGGTGAGTGGTTCTGCTTCGTTCGTACTGAAGAGTCCGTCCTGCGCGTAGATGCCGTGGACAGCCGAGCCAGTCCAGGCAATGCCACTGATGGAACCGCTGTAGGTGTTGGCGTAGCCGTCAGGCACCTGGTTGAACGTTTCGGTCGCAACTTGCCAACCGTTGCCGGTGACGAATTGGGTCCAGAGCGCTTGGTTGCCGATCGTGATGAAGGCGGCCTGCGCCGTCGTTGCGATGGAGGCGCACAGCATGGCGCCAAGGGCCGTTGAAATGGGGGACATCGCGGACTCCGAGGGAACGGGAAGGGATCACCGGGCACGAACAACCCGCCAGCGGACAAACCCTGGTCCGCCCCTCGTTGCGGCGAGCAGTCGCCGCGTGTCCCAAATCCATTCACCCCGGGCGTCGAGACGCCGTTCGCGGAGACTAGTATGGCGATTCCGGCTTGCCAGTTCAAGTTGGCGAATTCTGGAAACTTTCCGCCCAATTCTGGAAACTTTCCGCCCAATCTGAAGAGCTGACAGATTTCGCTTCCAGTCCAAACAAGGCGCGTTTTTGGGCCGAATTGGCGCCTTGGCCCCGCGAAACCGCTATTCGCTGATCACGCGAAGCGCGATCAGGTCCTGCACATCGACGAGCCCGGCAGGGCGCCCATGGGCATCGACGACGGGGATTTCGTCGATCCGACGCTCGCGGACCAGCCGCACGGCATCGCGGACCAAGGAGTCGAGCGGAAGCGAGCGAGGATTCTTCGTCATCACGGAGCCGATGGGAAGCGCGAGCGTGGCCGCTCCGCGTTCATGCAGCAAGCGTCGAAGGTCCCCATCGGTGAAGATTCCTGCCAAACCGCCCGTGCCGTCCACGACGAGCATGGCGCCGGCCCGGCGACCACTGGTGCACTGCGCGAGCGACGCACCAACCGTGGTTGACTCGTCAACGCAGAGCAGGTTCTCGCCGACCTTGAATCGAAGGACCTCCGCGACGGGTCGCAGTCCGGCACCGAGCATGCCGCCGGGGTGATGCTTGTGGAAGTCGTCCGCCGTGAAGTTGCGGCGACGCGCCAACGCTAGCGCAAGCGCGTCGCCCACGGCCAGCATGGCGGTCGTGCTCGCCGTCGGCGCCAGATCGTGCGGACACGCCTCGGCAAGATCGCCCAACTCGATGTGCGCGTCGCAGGTCCGACCAAGACTGCTGTCGTCGGACTTGGAGATGCCCACCAGCCGGATGCCGTCGGCCTTCAGAATGAGCGCCAGATCGACCACCTCCGCGGTCTCGCCGCTGAAGGAGAGCAGCATGACGACATCGCCGGGTCGGATCCGGCCCAGATCGCCGTGGACCGCTTCGGAGGGATGCACGACATGCGAGGGCTGACCCAGGCTGCTCAGCGTGGCCGCGATCTTGGCGCCAATCAGGCCGCTCTTGCCCATGCCGCTGACGACGACATGTCCGCGGCAGGCTTCCAACAGATCGAGTGCCGCGCTCCAACTCGAACGCTCGTTGCCGAGCGCGGCCCGTCGCAGCGATTCAATCGCCTGAATCTCGGCGGCAAGGGCGCTGGCAATGAAATCCGCTTCGTCCATCCCTGGCATGTACGGCAGGGTACCTCGCGCCTTCGTGGGCGGGTGTTCCTGCGCTACCCTTGCGGCCATGCCTCTTCAGGACGATTACGAGGTCCGGCTGGACGCCTTCCAAGGTCCCATGGACCTGTTGCTCTACCTGATCCGTCGCGCTGAAGTCGACATCAACGACATCCCAGTGGCGCAGATCGCCAACCAGTACTTCGCGTTCCTCCGTCAACTCAGTCAGGTTGACATCGACCTCGCCGGCGAGTTCCTAGTGATGGCCGCGACGCTCGTGGAAATCAAGAGCCGCACGCTGGCCCCGCGCGAGACCACGGACGGCGAGGATGCCGCCGCCGAGGGGCTCGATCCGACGGATCCGCGCTTTGAACTCGTTCAACAGCTCGTGGCGTACCAGCGGTTTCGCACGGCGGCTGACACGCTCGACCGACTGCGTCGCGACTTTGCCAAGCGGCATGCGATCGGCGGCTTGGGCGCGGGCGCGCAGGCGCTCGGGGATGACGACGCGATCGAACTCGAGGATGCCCACATTCTTGATCTCTTCGGAGCGTTCGAGCGCATCATGCAGTCGGTCGATCTGTCGCGCCTAGGTGATCACAAGGTCGAGTACGACGACACGCCGATCGGTCTGCATCAGGACGACATCGTGGATCGACTGGAGCGTTCGGGCACGCGATCGTTGACGCTGCAGGACATCTTCCGCGGCCGCTCGCGCGGCGAGGCGATCGGTCTCTTTCTGGCGCTGCTCGAACTGGCGCGCAACCAGCGCGTGAGCGTGAAGCAGGAACGCGCAGACGACGAGATCGAGATCGAACTGGTCGCCGCTCAGGCCCAGACTGCGGCGGTCCCTGTCGCATCGACGCAGGGATAACGCGCCAACGCGCGCCACCCCACGACGAGCGCGACCAGCGCGTGCTGCAGGGCGAGCGTCAGCGCGTCGGTGCACTCATGCGCCGCTGCCACGACCAGTGCGTGCAATCGCGAACTGATTTCGACGGCGAAAGTGCCTTACCGCGCCGGTTGGCGCGCGAGGATCGCCGCAATGGCGTCCTGCAAATCCTTGGCCTTGCCAACCTGACTTTCCTTCAGGTCATTGCAGAGCACGCTCATGGCGAAGCGTCTTCCGTTCGCACAGATCACATAGCCCGACAGGCAACTCGTGCCGGCGATGTAGCCAGTCTTGCACCAGACCTTCGCCAGCGAGTCGGGAATGTCATCCATGCGCTTCTTGAGCGTGCCGCTGCTGCCGCCCTCGGCGAAACTCTGCAGGTAGGCGTTGAAGTTCGGCAGCATGCGCGGCATGGCGAGCAGCCACCGAGCCATGCCCATCGCCGTGATGCGGTTTTCCTTGCTCATGCCGCTGCCATCACGGATCGCGAACGATTCGACCTCGTTCCCAATCGCCGCGCGCAGAGTCGTGCGCATCAGGTCCTGTCCATCGTCCCATGAACCAGGGCGCCCCGTGGCCTTGGCGGCCGCTCGCTTGAGCAAGGCTTCGGCGTACAGGTTTTCGCTGTCGGTGTTGGCGCGCGTGACGACGCTCGCGAGCGGCGTGCTGAAGGTAGGACCGACGGCGCTCCCGGCAGGCGCCGGATCGGCGGCGCTTGCGACGCGGACCGAACCAACATCGATGCCCTGCGTGCGCAGTCGCGAGGCGAGCAGGTTGCCCAGGAAGAGCGGGGGATCCTGCATGGTGACGATGTACGGACCGTCGGCCTTCGCCAAGTTGCCCTTGAGCGCATACGCATCGGTGCCATGTCCGCGGGCGATGCCGGCGGACTGCTTCGCACCCTTGCCTTGCTTGGCCGTCGCATCGTTCACCACCGTGAGCCACGGCGCGGCTGGTTGCGTACGCCACGAGACCTTGCCGTCCATCGGGCTGAGCCAGAACCGCAGCGAATTGAAATGGAAATTGACGCCCCAGCATGCGACGCAATAGGTCGCATCGAGCTGATCGCGTGGCCAATCAGGGTGCGGGCCCTCGCGAGCAAAGATCCGGTCATCGACGACGATTTCGCGGATCCGCGGCACGCGCACGCATTCCACCGCGCGAGCCCACTGGTCGACGAGTTGCTCCGGTGTGAGCCCGGTGTGCATCGCACCCTGCGCGTCCTTCCAGACCGTGTCCGAGAGCAGTTCGGGATCGCCGAGCGATGGATCGCCGTCGCCGACGATCGTCAATCGGTCGCCCTGCAGCAGAAGCTTGGTGCCGAAGGAGAACTCTTCGCCCAGCACCACCATCGCAAGCCCCGTCGTGATCGCCTTCTGGTTGCTCGCCGGTCGCATCGGACGCGAACCGCCTAGATCGACGATGACAGCATCGCGGTCGAGGTCTCCCACGACCGCGGTAATGTTCGCCGCGAGTCCGCTCTTCGCAATCGCAGCGCGGATCTGCTCGGTGATCCCTGCATCGATCGACAGCGTGGCTGTTGCAGCCGACTGGGTTCGCGTGGCAACGACGGGGGTGCGTGACGCTGATGGAGTTCTCGCGCTCGCACGATGGCTGGCTGACACGAGCAGGGTCGCGGCAGCGCCGATCAGCGCAACGACCGCGACCGTCGCCCATCCGTGGCGAAGGTCAAACTTCATGGGCGCGGAGTGTACGGAGTCAACGCACCAAAGCGAGACGAGGCGCCCCGAAGGACGCCTCGTCAAGGCTCCGACCTTCGTCGGAGCGATCAGGGCGGGACGGCCCGGCTCAGCTGCCGCCGACCACCATGCGACGGAATCCCGTCAGCGTGGTGCCCGCGGGCAGAAGGTCCTTGATCTTCTTCTTCTCGTCGAAGACGAATGCCTGGCCGAGGAGCGTGACTTCCTCGAACCACTTGCGCATCTTGCCTTCGGCCATCTTTTCAGCGATCTGGGCTGGCTTGCCGCTGGCGGTCGCTTCGGCGGTTGCCTCGGCGCGCTTCTGTGCAAGCTGTTCGGCCGGAAGGCCGGACTCGTCGATGGACTGCGGGGTCACCGGCGAGGCGACGATGTGCTGGCAGATCGCTGCGCCAGTTTCGGCGTCGAGCGTGCCCGTGTACTCAAGGATCGCGCCCTGCTTGTGATCGTGGTGCAGGTAGAAGGCGTACGACTTGCCCGCCATGACCGCACCGCGCGCGAACTGGACATTCTCGCCAGTCTTGAGTCGGACATCATCCACGCGGGTGGTGATCGCAGCGGTCGCGGTCACAGCGCCAGCGGCGGCCTCGAGGGCCATCTTCGCCACATCGGCGGCCATCGCGCGGAACTCTGCGTTCTTGGCCGTGAAGTCGGTCTCGCTTCGGATCTCGACGATGGCGATCTTGCCGTTGCCGGCGGCGATCGACAGGCAGCCTTCGCCGGCGGGGCGATCGGTGCGGCCGTCCATCTTGTCCTTCATGCGCTCGCGCAGGAGCTTCTCAGCGGCGTCGAAGTCGCCGTTGGCCTCGACGAGGGCGTCCTTGCAGGCGCCCATGCCCAGTCCGGTCTTCTGGCGCAACTTCATCACGGTCTTGGGATCGATTGCAGCGGTGCTCATGGTGGTGCTCCGTGGGTGTGCTGGTGTGGGGAATCAGGCGCCGGCTGCGGGAGCGGCGGTGGCGCTTTGACCATCATCCATGCGGAAGCGGCTGCGGGCGCTGCGGCGGCGGGGAGCCTGAGCATCGCCTTCGGCGGCGGGGGCATCGGCGTCCTTCGAAGCCGGGGCCGCCGTGCGGTTGCCCTTGCCTTCGATGGCTGCAGCGCAGAGTTCGCGCACGACGATGTCGATCGAGCGCATGCTGTCGTCGTTGCCGGGGATCGGAATGTCGGCCAAGTCGGGGTTGCCGTCGGTGTCGATCAAGCAGATCGTCGGGATGCCAAGGTTCTTGGCTTCGCGCAGGGCGTTCAGTTCGCGCTGCGTGTCGATCACGACGAGCGCGCCGGGCAGGCGGGTCATCGAGCGAAGGCCGTTGAGGTTGCGGTAGATCTTCTTGTGCTCGCGAGCGAGCTGCGCTTCCATCTTCTTCGAGTAGTTCTTGATTTCGCCGGTCTCGACCAAGCGCTCCAGTTCCTCGAGTCGCTTCAGGCGCTCACGGACGGTGCGGAAGTTGGTGAGCGTGCCGCCGAGCCAGCGCTCGGTCACATAGGGCATACCCGATGCACCGCAGTGCGTCTCGACGGCCGCGCGAGCCTGGCGCTTGGTGCCGACGAAGACGACATCCTTGTTCTCCGACACGCACTTCGCGATGAACTTCTTCGCGAGCAGGATCCCCTTGATGGTCTCCTTGATGTCGATGATGTGGATCTGGTTCTTGGTCCCGTGGATGAACGGGCCCATCTTCGGGTTCCAGTTGCTGCGGCGTTGGCCGAAGTGAATGCCGGCTTCAATGAGTTCGTTGACGAGCGTTGACATGGTCAGTTCCTTTCGAACAGCGACACCGACGGCTTGGCGCGATGGTCGCCCTGCCGCCACAAGGGCGCTTCAGGGTTGGGCGGAGTGCCCTTCGGTCAAAGAGTTCGCTGCGCGCCCATCGTGCGCACCGCGCTGTCGCGAGCAGGGGAGGACGCGTGTCCGCCAGCCGCTCGGGGCAGACGGGCAAGGCTACCGGGACCGACGCGTGGCGGCAAGCATCGCCGCGACCGATTATCGCCGCAGTGGCCGATAGGATCCATCGCCATGCTCGATCGATGCTTCAAGGCCTACGACGTTCGCGCCACATACCCCGATCCGCTCAATGAAGACGGCGCTTGGTCGATGGGCTACGCCACCGCGCGGTTCCTCGCCGATCGTGCGCAGGACCAGGGACTCGACAGTCCCGGCATGCGTCACATCGTCGTCGGGCGCGACATGCGACGCAGCAGTCCATCGCTCGCGCGTGCGCTCATGGACGGCATGCTTGACTTCGGCGCCAACGTGATCGACATCGGTCTGGTCGATACGCCGGCGGTCTACTTCGCGATCAATCACTTTGGTGCGTCGGGTGGCGTCCAGGTCACGGCCAGCCACAATCCCGCGCACTACAACGGCTTCAAGGTGAGCCAGGTCAAGGCGCGACCGGTCGGCCAGGGCACTGGTCTTGAACGCATCAAGCAGCATGCGGCGACTGCGTCGCGTGCGTCGTCCGAGCATGAAGGCGGACTGCACACCGAGCGCGACATCTGGCAGGCCTATCGATCGCACCTGCTTCGACTGCTCGATCCGTCGTATCAGGATGGTTCGCGCAAGGTCCGGATCGCCATCGATGCCAGCAACGGGATGGCTGGAGTGGCAGTGCCAAAGCTCTTCAGCGGCTTGCCGGGCATCGAGATCGAGGCGATCAACTTTGACACCTCGCGCGGTGAATTCGTGCACGAGCCCAATCCGCTTGTCGAGGCGAACCTGGCTCAAGTGCGCGAGGCGGTGGTGCGCGGCAAGGCCGACTTTGGTGTCTGCTTCGACGGCGATGCTGACCGATGCATGGTGATCGATGAGCACGGCACGCCGGTTGGTTGCGATCTGATGCTTGCGGCAATGGTCGGTCGTGTGCTGAAGCCCATCCCTGGCGCCGCCGTGGTGTACGACCTTCGTTCGTCGCGCAGCGTCGCCGAAGCGATTCGCGAGGCAGGCGGCGAGCCGGTCGAAAGCCGCGTTGGTCATGTCTTCATGAAGGCGGCGCTCGCGCAGACCGCTGCGCCGATCGGTGGTGAACTCAGCGGACACTTCTACTTCGCGGACCTGTGGAACACCGACAGCGGCGTCCGCGCGTTCATCGAAGTGCTGAACCTGCTCGCGTCGAGTGGCCGCACGCTCTCGGCCTGCGTCGCGCCGTTCCGCCGCTACGCGCAATCCGGTGAGATCAACTTCGAGAACGCTGACACTGCGGGCACGCTTGAACGGCTCAAGGCGCGCTACGCCACCGCCGCCATGAAGGAACTCGATGGTCTTTCCCTCGATGCCGGTGCGTGGTGGGCGAACATCCGCCGCTCGAACACCGAGCCGCTGCTGCGGCTGAATCTTGAAGCGCGCGATGCGTCTGCTGTTGCCGCCGCGCTGGCTGAACTCGAGCCGATCCTGGGCCATCGCGTGGATCACTGATGGAGCGCGCGGCCTGGCTCAGGTCCTTCGGGCTCGGGCGCGACCCTTTCGATGCCCGCGATGCTCGCCATGACGAGGTGCTCGCGCTGGAGCCATTGGGCATGTTGCATGTGCATTTCGCCGTGGTGCATGGCGCGACCGAGGTTCCGCATTCCTGCCTGATCGAGGGCGTGCCCGGCAGCGGCAGGACTGCGCTGTGCATGCAACTCGTGGCCGAGGATGAGCACGATGCGCTCCATCGTCCGGGACTGGGCCGCCGGGTGGTGCCGATCGACCGGTTCGCGGAGGTGGCGCGAGGGGTCGAAGAGCGTCGCGGTGGTTCAATCACCGCCTGCGAGGCGATCGATCTGGTGCTTCACCGCGTCGTGCCCGAGATCGTGGACGAGGTGCTCGGGATCGCCAATGATGGCACGCGCCCTCGCATGCCCGTGACCGACGCTGCTGCGGCGATCGAGTCCGCGGGCCCAGCGGTCTGTCGAGACCTGCTGGTGCTGCAGGCGCTTTATGACCGAGATGAGGGTGCGCCGAGCAGGACGATGCTCCTGCGGGATCGCTTCGCGCTCAGTGGCGGCGTGTTGGCGGAGTCGTCGCGATCGTGGGGGCTGGTGCTCCTGGGGTCGAGCGTGGTCATCGGGATCGTGTTGGTCGCGCTTGGTGAGCGTCGCGATGCGGCGCTCCTTCGGGCGCTTCCGTCGGTGGCACCCGAATGGGCTCAGGCACTTCCGTGGATCGGGCTGGGACTGTTGCTCAGCGCGAGCCTTGGACTGCTTGGACGATGGGCTGTGGCGGGTCTCTATTCGCGCAGCCGCGTGCGCCGTGCCATGCGATCGATCGTCGTCACCGATCGCGACGCGGAGGACTTGTCGACATGCCTGAACGAATGGCGCCCCGTGGACTTGCGACGCGTGCCACGACGGGGCGCGATCGCACCAAGGCTTGAACTGCTCGATCGGCTGGAACGGATCGTTCGGTTGCTAGGTTGGCGCTCGATCGCCGTCGTCGTCGATGGGGTCGATGACGATGCGATCACGCGTCGTGCGATCAAGGCGTTGCTCGATGAACGCATCGTGCAGCGCTCCGGAACCTCGGTGGTCTTGGCTGCGCCGCCCTCAGCGGTCGTGGACCTGCGCGTGCCATGCTCGCGCGTCACGCTGGACTGGCCTGTGCCTGCCCTTCGTCGACTGATCCAATCGCGCATGGATCGATGTGCCGATCGACCGGCGGCGGCGCCATCGTTTGATGCGCTGTTCGAACCAGCGATCTCAAGAGCAGAGATCGATGGCTGGCTCGCGCATTGGGCCACGCCGAAGGCCGCGCTCGCGGCGATGCACCGACTGATTGCAGCGCACACCGATTCGCCGATGCGGTTGCAACCCATGCTCGATGCCGAGGACGAGCCACAGGCTCTGCCGCCAACGGCCCAACCGTTGACGAGGGCGACGCTCGAACGCGTGCTGGGCCGCCCGCGGCTCACTCACCCGGGATGTGCGTGATCACGCCTTCCCAGGGGCTGCTCGCGGTGGCGAACCTGCGCCGCGCAATGCGCCCACTGCGCGCACCGTGCCAACCCGCTTCGAGCGCAAGTCGCATCGCGTGCGCCATGCGAACCGGATCCTTCGCATGCGCGATGCCGGTGTTGAGCAGCACACCGTCAGCGCCAAGTTCCATCGCGATCGTGATGTCGCTCGGTGTTCCGACGCCGGCGTCCACGATGACGGGATAGTCGGCACAACCGCCGTGCGAGGGATCCTTCAGCAGCTCGAGAATGATCGAGATGGCGTGCGGGTTGGCGATGCCACGGCCCGAGCCAATGGGGCTGCCGGCCGGCATGACGCTCGTCGCACCCGCATCGCGCAGCCGCACGGCCATGATCGGATCATCGCTCGAGTAGCACAGGACCTCGAAGCCATCCTTGACCAGTTCGCGGCAGGCCTCGAGCGTGCCGACGGGATCGGGAAGCAGCGTCGTGCGGTCGCCGAGGACCTCGAGTTTCACCCAGCGCGAACCAGCATTGCCCAACTGCTCAAGGAGTTCGCGCCCAAGGCGGGCGACGCGGATCGCATCGTCGGCGCTGAAGCAACCAGCGGTGTTGGGCAAGACGGTGTAGCGGTCCGTGTCGAGCGCATCGAGCAGTGACCTGCCGTTCGCATCGACGAGCCGCTCGCGACGCACGGCGACGGTGACGGCGCTGCAGCCGCTCGCGTCGAGAGCCGCGTTCATGGTCGCGTGGTCGGAGTACTTGCCCGTGCCGGTCACGAGCCGGCTGCGCAAAGCGAACGATCCGACGGTGAGCGGGGGCGGGTTCATGATCGTGGCGTGCATCAACTCACCCTCCACCCACAAGGGTCACGACCTCGATCTGGTCGTCCTGCTGAAGCAGCGTGTCGCTGTGAAGTCGCTTGGGCACGAGCGCGCGATTCACCTCGACCGCGCAGATTGAACGCTCGAGCCCCAGACGACCGAGCAAGTCACCCACATGTTCGCCGTCCGGCAGTTCCATGGATTGTCCGTTCACGGTCACGAGCATCCTTCCTATCCTAGTGGCGTGCGCAAAGCCGTCATCATGCTCTGGTCGTGTGCAGCGGTCGCCGCGTGCAGCAAGCCACCGATCGACACCAGCACGCCCGACGCACTGCTCGAAGCGGTCCGCATCGCGGTCGAAGAAGGGCGCCCGGAGATCCTGCCGGATCTCATCGATGTCCCCGTTCGCGACATCGAATTCGCCGATGGGGTGACCGAGGCGAGCGCGGTCGAGGATGTCCGCGGCAAGCTCAAGGACATGCTGGCCCAGTTGTGGCGCGTCACGATCAAACTGCGCGACCGATTCCCAGGGCAGGTCACCAAGGAACTCGCGGCTGCGCAGGCCGACCTCATTCCCAAGGACTTCCGCGAGGGCTTCGCGCGATTCTTCGTCGATCCGTTCGGTGAGTTGCAGCGCGAGCGCGTGCACCTGACGGCAGAGGACCTTGGCGATGGCACCGCGGCGCTGCTTTGGAAGGACGAACCGCTGTGGGGCGGAGCGGTGGCGATCGAGGAACGGCCCGAGGGATGGCGATTCGTCCTGCCGGTCGACCTCATCCGATCGAATGAGTACTTCCCCGACACCCGCGAGGAGTGGGCGATCTTGGCCAGCATGATGCTGGGCATCGAGAATTCGCTCTCAGATTTCGAGCGCGAACTCGACGAGGGCAAGTTTCGCGATCTGAAGGCCGCGAGCACGCGCGTGGGGCGCTTGGTCGGCGAGAGCGTGATCGTGCAGAGCGTGATCTACGCCATGATGAAACGCGACGAGCAGGCGCGCTCGACCGACTGAAGCCCGCACACGGCACCATGTGCCGCGCGTCGATCCCGCACGATCGTGACAGTCACGGCGCCGCGATGAACAGCCACGATGCTAGATAGAGCGTGGGCAGCAGGACCAAGCACGACCAGCCGAGGAATCCGAAGAAGCTTGGCATGCGCACGCCCCGTTGCTCGGCGATCGCCTTGACCATGAAGTTTGGCCCATTGCCGATGTAGGTCATCGCACCCATGAGGACCGCGCCCAGGCTGACGGCGGTCAGCAATGGCTCAGAGACCTGGCCCAAGTCACCGACAGAAACCACGGGCGTGCCATCGATCGGGGTGGTCACCGCCGTCTGCAGGAACACGAGGTAGGTCGGCGCGTTGTCGAGGACTGCGCTCAGGCTGCCGGTCGCCCAGAAGTACTCCATCGGCGTGGTGATGCCGAGCTCCGCGCCCTTGGCATGCAACACCAAGAGCGGCACTTGCATCGTGACGAAGATCCCGATGAAGAGCGCGGCGACCTCGGCGATCGCGCCGAAGTCAAACTCATTCGCCTTGCGCACGGCATTTTTCGTGAAGGCCATGCTCAGTGCGCACAGACCGAGCATGAGCAGTTCGCGCAGATACAGGAAGGGCTTCCACTCGGTGCCGGGCAGGGGCCGACTCGGATCCACCGTGGCCACGACGAGCACAACCAAGAACAGCCAGAGGATGTTGAGGCGCCCGTCGATCGAGATTCGGCGCGGGGCGTGCTCGTCGCGCGAGATGTCCTGGCGCCGCTCGGCCTTCCATTCGTGACGATCCCAGAGGAAGTAGAGCGTCAGCAGGATGCCATTGACGAGCAACCACTCGCGCCAAAGCGAGAGCGTCCACAGGAACGGCACGCCCTTGAGGTAGCCCAGGAAGAGCGGGGGATCGCCCAACGGCAGCAGGAGTCCGCCGCAGTTGCTGACGAGGAAGATGAAGAAGATCGCCGTATGCGAGACTTTGTGACGCTCCTTGTTGACGGTGAGCAGGAAGCGGATCAGCACCATGCTCGCGCCAGTCGTGCCGATCGCGCTTGCGAGCACCGTGCCGATCGCCAAGATCGCCGTGTTCGTCCCCGGGTGCGCCGGCAGATTGCCGCGGATCGCGATGCCCCCTGAAATCACATAGAGCGAGAAGAGCAGCACCATGAAGGGGATGTACTCATCGAGCACAGCGTGGCGGGTCAGGGTGGCCGCTTCATGCGCACCCATCGTGGCCGTGATCCACGCCAGCGTGGCCACGCCACAGGTTGCGGCGACCGCAAGCCGACTCACATTGCTGTGCCACCACCCAGCGATCGCAGGAATGAGCGGGAAGACCGCGATCGCCAAGAGCAGGATCGCGAACGGCGCGGCGCCCATGCCCCACGACGCCGGCAGGCTTGGTGTTCCATGCGCGCCGTCGTGGTGACCAAACATCCCAAAGACGAGTGCGGTCACGATCACCAGACACCCGACCACCGCGATGGTCCGGACCGTCATGGCAGATCCCCGGTGATGGGATGGGTGGCTCATGTCGTGAAGATAGTCAGCGGCGAGACAAGCCTGCGCGCTACCCTTCCTTCATGATCCTCGACTGCCCACAGCATGCCCAACCCGTGGCTCAGATCGAGGACCTTCGCGGCGCGTGCAGCGTGGCATTCGTCACCAGCACGCTCGCCCAATCGCTCGGACTTCCCGAGGGTGCTCAAGGCATGATCGTGCTCGAGTGCGAGCGCGGAGTGCTTCGTGCGGTCGGCGAGTCGGGCGTGGGTGCCGAGCTTCCGATGACTCCACCGCTCCGCGCTCCCGTCGCCGTTGCAGCTGATGACGAAGCGTTGTTGGTCGTCGAGCAAGCGCCGCCGCGCCTTCGCATCGTGCATGGTGCCGTGACGACCTACCTTGGCGATGCAGTCCTTCGGAAACCTGTCGCGGTTGCGGCACACGGAACGCTCATTGCGGTGGCCGACGCATCGCTGCGACAGGTGGTGGTTTTCGATCTGGCTGCAACGGCCAATGCCGTTGTGGCTCGGGCCGATGGAGTCATGCCCGCAGGCGTGGCGTTCGACGCTGCGGGGCGTCTCTGGTGGACCGATTCGGCAGCACACCGCGTGCATCGTTGGGTGATCACGGATCCCGGACCGGGCGAGGCGTTCGGCGAGCGCGGTGCATTTCCAGGCCAGTTCACGGAACCGACGGGAATCGTGTGCCGAGATGGATGCGTCTACATCTGCGATCACCTGAACCACCGCATCGCCGTGCTCGATGAATCCACTGGTCGCATGGCCGGGTGGTGGGGGATGCACGCGGTCATCCCGCGTCAAGGCAAGGGTCGCATTCACTATCCGGATGCTCTCGCGTTCACGCCCGACGGCACGCGCGCGTTCGTCTGCGAAGGGTTCGAGGACCGCGTGCAGGTGCTTTCGCCGGGTGGACCTGCACCGATCAACGATGGGCTCTCGATTCCGCGCGAAGGCGTGAGCAGTCACTTTGGCCCCGACGCGAGTGCGCTCGGTCCGATCATGGCGATGATCGAGCCCGAAACGGGTTCGGTCATGATCTTCAACCTGATGGGATCAACGCTGGCACCCGCGCACATCGCCACCTTTGGCGGCAGCGGCGCGTTGCCCGGGCGATATCCGTCGATCTCGTCAGTCTGCGCGTTGCCAGGCGAACGCGTTGCCGTGGTCGATCGATCGAACGCGCGTCTCGATGTCATCTCAGCATCGCCCGATCGCTCGAAGCCGGTCGCATTTGACCAGTTCCTCCCGCGACTGGTTGCGTCGACGGATCTCGTGGCCATGGCGCGGCCGATCGGCGGCAAGCACCCGCTGATCGTCGACCTTGCCTGGGATGGAGCGGAACTGCTCGCACTCGATCCGGCGAATCGATGCGTCTGGCGATTCGATCGGCAGGGTGCGCCGGACCGCTACTCCACGGGTGAGCCCAAACGGACCGACTTGCCCGAGGGCATGCGCGAACCGGTCCAACTCGCTGCATCGCACGGCGAGCTCGTCGTCGCTGACCGCGCAGGCGGCGCACTCTGGATTGGACAGTTGGATGGATCGTGGTCACGCATCACTGAACTCGGTCGCGACGACACGAGCGTGAAGTTGGTCCGCCCCTTCGGCGTGGCGATCGCCGAGGATGGCTCGCTCGCTGTCACGGAAGAGTCGACCGATGGGCTCCATATCGTGGCGTGGGGTCCAGAGCACAGCACGGAATTGGTCTCGTCCACGCAGGCGCGGGGGATCTTGGACCACCAGTTCTGGCTTCCTCAGGGCGTGACGGCATTTCGCGATGGCGTGCTCGTCGTGGATCGCGGCAATCATCGATTCCAAGCGTTTGGCACCGATGGCGCATGGCGCTTCACCGGATCGCTGGGCAAGTTCTATACCCGCAAGCGCGAGCAGGTCCGGCAGAATGAGTTACCCGCAGTCGCACCAGCGCCCACGACGACCGGAGGAGACTCATGACTCGTTCGCTGCGGAGCACCGTCCTGATCATGATCGGCGCAGCCGTCTTGGCATTCCAAGCATGCCTGCCGCAACCATCCGAGTCGATGTGGGTCCGCAAGGCCGTCACCAACGATGGTTTGCTCACGGTCTGGTGGCGCGTTGTGGGTGAGCGTGATGAGCTGCCAGAGAGCGATCCCTTCGACATCGAAGTTCGTGTTGATGATGCGAGCGGCGGACCTGCTGATGTCGCGCTCGAAATGGACGCCGAAATGCCGCACCACGGACATGGGATGAATGTTCGTCCAGTCGTTGAGCGCATTGGTCCCGGTCGGTTCCTCGTCAAGGGTGTGTTGCTCCACATGAGCGGGCGCTGGGAGATGGCATTCGATCTTGGGGACCCCGACGGTGTGCGGTGGCGGCGCGCGCAGTGCACCGTGGAGGCACCATGACCGCGCAACGCCGGCTTGGTCTCTTCACGCTGGCGGTGATGCTCGGCTTGGCGTGGTGGTCGTGGCGCAGCGTGCACAACGCCGGAGACAGCGGACGAGGGGGCGGTGTGCCGGAAGGCGCGACGGAAGGCGCGGCGGCACCACTCGACCTGCCCAAGCCGCTCGCCGTGCACACGCAGGCGCGAGCGCCCATCCAGCCTGATCCAACCAACCGACTCGCCGACGACGCGAACGCGGTCGCCCTTGGCGAACGCCTGTTTTTCGACGAGTCGTTCTCGGCGAGCGGAACCGTGAGTTGCGCGACCTGCCACGATCCGCAGCGCGCCTTCACCGACGGTGTGCCCGTGGCTCAGGGTGAAGGCCTTGGCGGGCGCAACACGCCAACCGTCTTGGGCGCGGCCCGGCGTCGATGGTTCACCTGGGACGGTCGTGCTGACACGATCTGGTCGCAAGCAGCAGCGCCCATCGAACACCCTGCCGAACACGGCTTCGACCGCACACGACTTGCGGTCACGATCCGGGATGATCCTGGCGTGCGCCGCCTCTGGGAGACCGCGGTCGGAGCGTTGCCCAAGGCGCTCGATGCCGTGCCTGTGGGGCTTGCTGCGCGACCGGCCGTTGCCGGGGAACGGCTCGATGCTGCGCCGGTCGCGAACTGGTCGGCGCTCGCGCCCGAGCAGCGAGCGGCGATCAATCTGGTGTTCAGCGTTTCGATGAAAGCGCTCGGCGCCTTCCAGCGAACGCTTGACATGCCGTTGTCGTCGTTCGATCGATGGGCCGACGCGGTCGGGCGCGGTCGCGTGTCCCTCGATGACCCTGAAGCGGGGGGGATCATCACGCCGGCGGCTCGGCGTGGTTGGTTGCTCTTTTCGGGCAAGGCAAACTGCATCCAATGCCATGGCGGCCGTGAGTTCACTGACGGCGAGTTCCACAATCTTGGGCTTCCGGGTCCCGATGGTCGGATAGGCGGCGACCCTGGGCGACGCAAGGCGATCGCACAACTGAAGTCCGATCCCTTCTCGAGCGCGGGCGAATTCAGCGACGACCGCGACGGAGCCGAAGCTCGTCTCGTCCGATCCCTCAAGGATGATCCGGAGACATGGGGACAGTTCCGCACGCCAAGCCTGCGGGGCGTGGCGCTCACCGCGCCGTACATGCACGATGGTCGCTTTGCCACGCTTGCCGAGGTGATCGCGTTCTACGACACGCTCGAAGGGGCGCTCGCACTCGATCACCATCGCGAGGCGGTCTTGCAGCCGCTCGGTCTGTCGAGCGAGGAACGGGCTGATCTGGAGGCGTTTCTCCACGCGCTCACACCCGAGACGATCCCAGGCGCCCCAGAGCCCGCCGGCACGCTCGAAGGCTCGCCCGAAGAGCCACCCAGAGTCCACGATCCCGTCGGCGCGCCCGCAAGTTCGCCCGAACGGTCGCCCCAAAGTTCGCCGCAGGTCCACGATTCTGCCCGGTCATCCCGTCGGGTCGTTTCCGAATTCCCCGATCCGGGCTATCTTCTCAGGACATTCGATCCGTCCACGAAGGAGAACCGATGCGCGTGACCACGACCACGACCCTTGTTGCATTGACCCTGCTGTCCGGCTTGGCGCTTTCGGCGCTCGCCCATGAAGACGATGGCAAGGTCCGCGACCGTGAGCCGGCCGTCATTGCTCCTGTATGGCGCGCGGCTGATGGCGGACTCGCAGCCGACAACTTCGCGGCGAGCGGCATCATGTTGAAGGCGTGGTTCCCGTTGGCGTCGATCGACCCCGGCGCGACGAGCGGCAACGACTGTTGGGGCTATGTCAGCCCGTCCGGTCGCGAGTACGCGATCATGTGCGTGAGCAACGGCACCGCTGTGTATGAAGTGACCAACCCCGCCGCGCCGGTAAAGGTCGGCTTCATTCCCGGTGCGCAGAGCCTTTGGCGCGACGCGAAGGTCTTCGGCAATCGCGCATACGTCGTGACCGAAGGTGGCGTGGGCATCCAGACGATCAGCCTTGCGAACGTGGACAGCGGCTCGATCTCTCTGGAGAGCACGGTCACCAGTGGTTCGGGCGGCTTGGCGACCCACAATGTCGCCATCAACACGCAGAGTGGTTACCTCTATCGCTGTGGCGGCGGGTCGAGCGGCCTTCGCTTCTACAACCTGAATGTGACGCCGGGCACGCCCCAGTATGTGGGCGAGTGGGCTGCGTACTACGTGCACGATGCGCAGATCGTGAACTTCACGAGCGGCACCTATGCAGGCAAGGAAATCGCATTCTGCTGCGCCGGACTCAACGGCGGCAACGTCGAGACCGGCCTGTATGTCGTCGATGTGACCAACAAGTCCGCACCCGTGCTCATGAGCCGGATCCTGTATCCAAACGCTCGCTACAGCCATCAAGGGTGGTTGACGGAGGACCGCAAGTACTTCTTGCTTGGGGACGAACTCGACGAAGGCGCCAGCCAGCCGCTGACGACCACGTATGTGATTGACGTGCAGAACTTGACATCGCTGGTCTACAAGGGCCAGTTCAACAACAGCACGCCGGCGATCACGCACAACTGCTACACGCACCAAGGCAAGATGTTCGCCGCGAACTACCGCAGCGGCTTGCGCGTGTTTGATGTCAGCAACGCCGGCACGCCGTCGAGCGTGACCGAAATCGCGTACTTCGATACCTATCCGGGCTCGGATGCGGCGCAGTTCAATGGCTTGTGGTCGTGCTATCCGTACTTCCCCAGCGGCACGATCATCGGCAGCGACCTTGAGCGCGGGATGTTTGTCCTGCGTCTGGGCGAACCGGCGGTTCAGCTTTCGTTCCCAGGCGGCGCGCCAACGATGGTGTCGCCAGCGGGTCAGACCGTCACGTTCGATGCTGTCGTGCAACCCGGCGTCACCGTGTCCAACAAGCGCTTCCTGTACAACACTCCGACGGGTACGCAAGGCTTGGCGCTGACTCAGGTGGACGCCGACACGTACTCCGTGTCCTTGCCGCCGGTCGCCTGCGGCGACGCGGTCGGCTTCGCAGTCGAGTTCACGACCCCGACCGAGGTCTTCCGCCTTCCTTCCACCGGGTTCTTGCCTGCGACTGCGGCCTTCGGCGAGGCGACCGGATTCGTCGATGCGATGGAAATCAACCAAGGTTGGACGGTCGGTGGCACGGGCGACGCGGCCACCGCGGGCGTGTGGGTCCGAGTGGATCCGGTCGGCACCGCCGCGCAACCCGAAGATGACCACACACCCACTGGCGTGAACTGCTGGATCACCGGCAACGGTTCCGTCGGCGGTTCGGTCGGTGCTGCCGACCTCGACGGCGGCCAGACCACGCTGACCTCTCCGGTGTTTGACGCCACGGTCGTCAACATGCCGAGCATCAGCTACTGGCGGTGGTACTCGAACAACGCAGGCTCGGCTCCCAATGAGGACAGCATGCCGGTCGAGATCTCCAACAACGGCGGCACGACATGGACGCAGTTGGAGTTGGTGACGGAGAACGCGGGCATGTGGGTCCAGAAGACCTTCCGCATTTCGGATCTGCTGACGCCAACATCGACCATGCGGATTCGCTTCCGCCCCAGCGATTTGCTGAACGGGTCGATCGTCGAGGCTGGCGTCGATGATGTCAGGCTGTTCGGACTCGATTGCACGCCGGCCCGCCCGGCCGATGTGAATGGCGACGGAGTCGTGGATGGAGCCGACTTGGGCATTCTCCTTGGCAACTGGGGCAACTCAGGCGCTGGCGATGTCGATGGCAACGGCCAAGTCGACGGCGCCGATCTTGGCATGCTCGTTGCCGATTGGGGTTGAACACGGACCGAAGTCCGCGTTTGCGTGACACGGATCGTTCGCACGGACGACACCGGCTCTACACTCGCGCGCATGCGTCTCGCATCGCTTGCGTCATGTGTCCTTGCCGCGCTCGCCTGTGGAGCCGCTGTGGGGTCGCACTCGGCCGCTGGCGCGGATGACGCTGGCGCGAAGGGCGGCGCGCCCGAGACCCGCAAAGAACCGATCGCCGGAACGACTCTGGAGATTGAGTTCGTCAAAGTGCCCGGCAGCGCCGACGGCACAGTGAAGCCCCTGTGGGTCGCGCGCACCGAAACGCTCTGGGACTGGCAGGACATCTGCATCTACAAGCGCGATCAGAAGGATGGCACATCGGGCAATGCGGCGGCGGATGCCTGCACGCGGCCGACGAAGCCGTACACCGCTGCTGACCGAGGCTTTGGCCACGGCGGCTACCCGGCCGTCAGCATCAGCTTCAACAGCGCGAAGGCATTCTGCGAGTGGCTCAGCGCCAAGACCGGGCGTCGATACCGTCTTCCGACGATCGCTGAACGCCAGAGCCTGTGTGAACGCTCGGGGATCACTGCTGCGTCCATGAAGGACCATGCCTGGACCTTCGAGAACGCCAAGGACGCTACGCGAAAGGCCGGATCGCTCAAGGCCGACGCGCTCGGGCTCTTCGATCTCTACGGCAATGTGCGTGAGTGGTGCGTTGCGCCCGATGGCACAGGTGTGCTCATGGGCGGCGGCTTCGAAGATCCGGCCGCGTCGATCGCCTGCACTGCCGCGCTCGCCGACCACGAGGACTGGAATGCCAGCGATCCACAGTTCCCTAGGAGCATCTGGTGGCTGGCCGACGGACCGTGGGCAGGCTTCCGCGTCGTGTGCGATGAGTGACCAACAGACCCCGATTCACCAAGGAGCAGGCCATGATCGAGCACACATCCGTTGACCGTCGGACCTTCATCCAGGGTGTGGCCGCGACGGCCGCCGTCATGGCTGCGCCGGGCGTGCTCGCGGCGGGTCGGCGTGCCGATGCTCTGCGCGTGGGCGTGATCGGTTGCGGCGGTCGCGGCACCGGTGCGGCGATCAACGCGATCGACGCTGCCGAGGCCACCAAGGGCGCCGTGCGCATCGTGGCGCTCGGGGACCTCTTTGCGGAACGCGTCGAGCGCGCGCGTGCGGGCTTGGCCGACAAGGGCGAGATGGGAAAAGTCGCGGAGCAGAACTGCTTCACGGGCTTCGATGCCTACAAGAGCGTCATCGCCACCGACTGCGATGTGGTCATCTTGGCGACGCCGCCCGGATTCCGCCCGAGCCACTTCAAGGCTGCGGTCGATGCCGGCAAGCACATCTTCATGGAGAAGCCGGTCGCAGTCGATGCACCGGGCGTGCGCATGGTGCTCGCGGCGGCGGCCGATGCTGAGCGACGAAAGCTCAGCGTGGTCGCTGGCACGCAGCGTCGGCATGAGCAGTGCTACCTCGAGGCGATGGAGCGCATCCACCGCGGCGACTTGGGCACGGTCGTCGGTGCACGGTGCTTCTGGAACCAGCAGGGGCTGTGGGATGTCGAAGCGCGTGCTGACCGCAGCGACATGGAGAATCAGATCCGCAACTGGCTCTATCACGCGTGGCTCTCGGGCGATCATGTCGTCGAACAGCATGTTCACAACATCGACGTCGTGAACTGGGCGTTCCAAGCGGTGCCGCTGCGGTGCGTCGCCACGGGCGGGCGCCAGTCGCGCACGCAGTCCAAGTACGGGCACATCTACGACCACTTCGCCTGCGACTTCACCTACCCGGGGAACCGCTTCGCGCTCTCGATGGCGCGACAGCAAGAGGGCACCGACGGCCGAGTGCAGGAGATCATTCACGGCAGCGACGGCATGGCCGAGCTCTCGTCGGGCAACGCAGCGATCGTTGGCGCCAAGGCGTGGAAGTTTGCTGGCAAGCAGCGCAATCCCTATGTGCAAGAGCACATCGATCTGCAGGCGAGCATCCACGGCGGGACCTACCTCAACGAGGGCAAGCGCATCGCCGAGAGCACGCTCTGCGCGATCATGCTCCGCATGGCGGCGTACCGCGGCAAGGACATCACCTGGGAGCAGGCGCTGAACGACACCGAGGATCTGATGCCGAAGGTGCTGGAGTTCGGTCCCAATCCGCAAGCGCCCGTGGCGATCCCCGGTCAGGGAACCTGAAGCGATCTGCATCCGCGATCAGGGCAGCGAAGCGGATGCGGCCGGGGCGACGATGACCACATCGAGCGGGCAGGGCGGTCCGGCTGGGCCGGGCGATGTGGACCAGGTGGTCGGCTTGCCAGCTTCAAGCGTCGTCACGCTCGCGCGGTAACCAGGGAATCGTCGCATGATGCTCGGCGCATCGCGAACGCCGGCGACGCAGAGTGCCGTCGCGAGCGCATCGCATGTTGCACCGTCGGGGCCGCGCACGCACCCGGCCGTTCGGTCGCGCAACGCGCGTCCGGTGCGCGGATCAATGATGTGCGAGTGCCGAACCCCATCGATCTCGATGAATTGTTCAAGATCTCCGCTCGTGGAAATGGCCTCGCCCAGAAGCACGAGTTCGAACGCCTCGCCCAGACCGTCCTCCTTGTGGATGGTCCAGCCCGGCTTGCCTGGCGGAGCGACGGGGCCAGCAACCAGATCACCAGCCACCGCGACGAGATGCATGAGTTGCCCCGATTCAACCATCGCGGCGCTCGCGCGTTGAGCAGCGAATCCCTTGCCCATCCCGCCGAAATCGAGCGTCATGCCGTCGCGGTCAAAGGCGATCGATTGCGATGGAGCATCGAGCAGGACGTGTTGCCACCCGACTCGCGTGAGCGCGGTGTCGAGCGACGCGGCGTCGGGGAGCGATCCCGTGGCTCGGGCATTGCGCCAGATCTGCACGATCGGTGCGATCGTTGGGTCGAACCAACCGTCGGTCGCGCGTGCGATCTCGATCGACTGCTCAGTTGCCGCGAAGAGCAACTCGCTGACGGTGGCGCGAACTCCAGCGGTGCGGGGGAGTCCGCTGCGTTCGCTCGACGCCTGCCAGTCGCTCAGGGCTTCGTCGCACGCGCGGATCTGGGCCATCGCGAGTCGACCCGCGGACAGGCGCTTCCGATGGTTGGTGTCAGCAATCTTGACGGTGATGTCGACGCCCATCGAGACTTCGGCGAACGACTCCACTTCGATCTGCACGGGTCCAGAAGGGTGAGATGGCACACACCCTGCGATCAGGAGCGTGACGAACAGCCCGCGCATCCATCAGTCCGGATCTTCCGGGCTCGCCGCGCGAACCGCGCGCAGTTCCGCCAAGCGATCGAACAGGATGTCGATGAGTTCAGGGTCGAACGCGCGACCTCGCTCAAGCCTCATTTGGTCAAGCACGCGCTCCTCGGGCCACGCGGCCTTGTAGCAGCGAACACTCGAGAGGGCATCGAAGACATCGCAAATGGCAACGATGCGCGCGAAGACGGGGATCTCCTCGCCGCGACGGCCGCGGCGCTGCCCGCCCTCAAGGATGCCGGGGTAACCCGTGCCGTCCCAGCGCTCGTGGTGCATCAATGCCACCTCGCGCGCGGCCTCGTCATAGTCCGTGGGCATGTCGTCGAAGAGATCGCCGCCGATGACCACATGGCGTTCGACCTCGCATCGCTCGTGTTCGTCCAAGAGCCCAGGCTTCTTGAGCACGCGGTCGCTCACGCCGACCTTTCCGACATCGTGGAGCTTGGCTGCGATGCGCAAACGGTCGCGCTGGCGCTCAAGATTCGGTCCCTCGAATCCGCGCCGGCGCGCCCACTCTTCGAAGAGAATCGCCGCATAGCCGGAAACGCGTTCGACATGCGGCGTGGTTTCGCTTGGGTCGTGCACCTCGGCCATGCGGATCATGCGCATGATGATGCTCTCGGTCAGGTGCGTGCGTTCGAGCGCGACGGTCGCGATGCTGGCGAAGTGCTCGATGAGCGCCTGGTCTTCGTCGGAGAAACCGCTGTCGCGTGAACGCCCTTGCTCATCGCGCGCGTTGATGAGTTCGATCACGCCGAGAACGCGCCCGAGTCGGTTCTTCAGCGGCATGGCGAGCATGCTCTTGGTGCGATAGTCGAGCAGTTGATCGAACGAATGATCGAACCGGAACGGAAGGCCAGGGTCGAGCCGGTCGGTGTCCGTGATGTTGACCGGTTGGCCGGTCAACGCCACCCAACCCGCAATGCTGCGTTCGTTGATTGGGATGCGGAACGACTGCATCGGCGGGGTTTCGCCGCTGCGGGTCCGGCGCGCGAGCGTCTCGTTCTGGAAGAAGGCAAAGCGCAGCCGGTCGGCTTCGCGCACGAAGATCGTGCCAGCATCGGCGTTGAGCAAGTGACGGCTCTCGTCCAAGATCCGGTCCATCAGCGTGTGAAAATCCTGCACCTGGTTGAGCTCGATGCCCACCTGCAGCAAGCCGTTCATGCGCGCGCGCCAGCGATCGACCGGCACCTTGTCGTCCGCCTCGCGCGCCGCGCGAGCGCGCAGGTCCTCGTTCTCACGCAGGGCCTGACGCAACTGCACTTGCACGCGCTGCAGGGCGGCGAGTGCACGGTGCCGTTCGACGCTGGCGAGGTACGCGCGAGAATGCAGCAGGCATCGCGTTCGCAGTTCAGCCGGTGGGACCGGTCGCTCAAGGTAGTCGCTGGCCCCCATGCGAAAGGCCTCGGCACGGTCGGTCGCGAGTTCGCTCCCAACGACGAGCACCGGGACCCCCTCTGTCTCGGGCGCGCCGCGGAACCGCTCGAGGACCGCCTGGGCTTCTTCGCGCCGCTCGACGGTGAGCAGGATCACGGTCGGTGCGACACGCATGGCGTGGTCGTACGCGTCGTAGCCGCGCGAGCATCGATGGACCATCGTGTCCGGCGCGTCGGAGATGACGGCAACGAGCGAAGCCGATTCGGGCGAACCATCATCGACCGCGAGGACGACATGTTGGGCGAAACTCTGCGTCGACCCGCTCACGCGCGCCCTCCGCGACGCGGGTTGCGGCCGCTCGGTCCGCTCGACTCGCGCAATGGTCCGCTCGCCGCGTCCACGCGCGCTTGGTCGGTGGCGGCATCGGCAAGCGACTGCGCGGATCCCGGCTCGGGATCGTGACGCGCGAAGACCAGCCGCCCGGACGCTGTTTGCAAGGTGTTTGTGACGGATGCCCAAATGTCCTGGCCGATCAAGTGCTGAACATCTTCGACGACGACCATCGTTCCATCTTCGAGCCAGCCGACGGCCTGCTGACGCTGCTCGCCCGCCTTCTCCAAGTGCACTCGCAGCCGTTCGCCGCTCGAGCCCGTCCCCCGCAACGACGCGGCAAGGTCGTTGAGATTGATGCTCGCGACGCCGCGAATCTGCGCGATCTTGTGCAGCCCGGCATCGGTCGTCAGGATGCGACCGCCATCGCGCTGTGCGACTTCGATCAGGGCCGCGTCGACGCCGCCGCCATCCTGCGTTCGCGTGCTGTCGATCTGCACCTCAACGAGCGGAACCGCCTGCAACCGCGTGAGTGTGTCGAGCCCGCGCCGCCCACGCGAGCGCTTGCCGCGATCATCGCTGTCCGAGAGCGTCTGCAGTTCATCCATCACAAAGCCTGGAACGATGATGGGTGCGTCGATCAGGCGCGACGAGGCGAGATCGAGCACGCGGCCATCGATCAGCGCGCTCGTGTCAAGAAGGTACGGCTGTTCGCCGCGACGCTGCTTGCTGAATTCGACATACGGAATGACGAGGCGGAAGTCATCCTTGGTCGTGATGACCATGCTCACGGACAGGTAGCAGAGCGTGAGCCCGAGCGTCATCTTCGCCAAGCCAAGGTAGAGCGCGCCGGGGCCCTCGTTGCCCAGTTCCCACGATGCTGCGATCGTGTCGAGCAACGCGCCGATCGCTGTCGCCGCGACCAATCCCAAGCAAAGGCCGAAGTAGACGGCCGCGACACTCGTGATGCGCTTGTTCGGCGTCAGGGCATCGAGGATCAAGACGAGCAGCCCGATGCCGCCGGCCGCGACGATGATCCCGACGACCGTCGCGAACGAGAACTCGTTCGCCTTGGATGTGCTGGCCAAGGTCAGCATCACGCTGACGACCAGAAGCACCACGAAAAGCAGGCGCGCTGCGAGGAGCACTGGCGATGATCGCTCGCGCCTTGGCGCGGCGGTCGCAGGTCGTTCGGCAGCGTTCGAATCCGTTCCCGACACCATCGACGGAGTGTACGGGGGCGTGGTGCCGCCGCTACCATTGCGGACGGTGTCGCCGAGGACGGCCGGGCCCGAGGGACGGGCGTCCCGTGAACCTGGTCAGGGCTTGACGGCAGCAGCCATAAGCGAAGGCGTTCGGGCCTTCGGCAACCTGGCCGTCCTCGGCGACACCCACCGGATTCCGCCGCGCGGCGTGCGCGGCACCAAAGCACTGCGCACGAGGGCACGACCGTGGCAAGGAAGGCGAGAAGCGAGCAAGAGGCGCCGGCCGCCGGCGGGTCGGGCTACGTGGTGCTGGCGCGCCGCTATCGCAGCCGAGACTTCGGTGAAGTGGTCGGGCAGGAACCGATCGCGCGCACCTTGCAGAATGCGATTCGACTCGGCCGCACGGCGCACGCCTACCTGTTCTGCGGCACGCGCGGCGTCGGCAAGACCAGCATGGCGCGCATCTTCGCCCGCGCCCTCAACGCAACCGACCAGCTGACCGAGCGCACCCAGATCGAGGACGCGATCATGCGCGGCCAGGACATGGATGTCATCGAGATCGACGGCGCGAGCAATCGCGGCGTCGACGACGCGCGCGACCTGATCGCGGGTGCTGGGATCGCACCCACGCGCAGCCCCTACAAGATCTACATCATCGATGAAGTGCACATGCTCACGCAGCCCGCGTTCAACGCGCTGCTCAAGACGATGGAGGAGCCGCCGTCGCATGTGAAGTTCATTCTGTGCACGACCGAGCCCCACAAGGTTCCTGCGACCATCCAGAGCCGCTGCCAGCGGTTTGACTTTCGCAACATCAGTGCGCAGCGGATCGCTGGTCACCTGAACGAGGTCCTGGCCAAGGAAGGGATCGCTGCCGACGAGGCCGTCGTGCTGCAGATCGCGCGCTTGGCCAACGGCTCGATGCGCGACGGACTCAGCCTGCTCGATCGATTGGTCGCTGCCAGTGACGGCGCGCTCACACAGGATGTTGCGCGTGATGTGCTTGGCCTTCCCGACAGCGAAGCACTCGACGCCATCGTCCGCGCGATGGCACAAGGCGATGCTGCCGCGGCGATCACGGCAGGTGGCGCACTGCTTGAGCGCGGCTTCAGCGCGGATCATGCACTCGAATGCCTGGCTGCGCGACTGCGCGATGTCATGGTCATCGGCGCCTGCGGTGCGCAGACCGAGATGGTCGAGCTGCCGAGCGAAGCGAAGCAACAGCTCGCTGAAGTGGCGCGCTCCATGCACGGCGCGGATCTCGTCCACGCGATCGCGCTCGCCGACGCGGCGAGCCGGACCTGCCGCAGCAGTTCGATCCCGCGCGTGGTCTTCGATGCACTCCTCGCACGACTCGCTTTGGCCGAGCGATTCGAGGGGGCGGGATCGGCGCCGCCAAAAAAATGACGGCGGCAGTGCCCGCGGCCGAGGCCCGCGCGCTGCCGTCCGCCACGCCTCGACCGATCGCGCCGCTCACTGCGCCACTGACCTCGGCTCAACCCGCTCGAGGCGCTGCGCCGACCTCGCCCGAGCCTTCACGATCCATCTCGCCCACCGCCCGCTCATCGGACGCCTCGCGCGCCGCGGCGTTGGCGCCGAATGAACGCGTGGAGCGTTCAACTGCGGCCCCGGCCGCTGCGGACCGAAGCGATTCAGCTCGATCCGACGCGCCTGACGCCTCGGCCGTCGTTCGCAATGCCGCGGGGCGAGCGATCGATCCCGCCGTGGCGGACCGACTGCGCGCGGAGCCCATCGTGCGCCAAGTGACGGACATTCTCGATGCGCCCGTGCAGCGTGTCGTGCCGCGCAAGAGTCGCCCCGCGCCCGTGCAGGACGGTGAGGACTGACCGATGCTCGAACCGACGAAGGGTCCCTATCCAGAGAGCGTGAACCGGCTCGTTGCGGAGTTCGCAAGCCTTCCGGGCATCGGTCGTCGCACCGCCGAACGACTGGCCTTCTGGGTGCTCAAGGCTGATGCAGAGCAGGCGCTTGGGCTCGCGAAGGCGATCGAAGAGGTCAAGCGCAAGGTCCGTCACTGCAGCATCTGCTGGAACCTTGCCGACTCGGACCCGTGCACGATGTGCGCCGATCAGCAGCGCGACCAGTCGGTCGTGCTCGTGGTCGAGCAACCCAAGGACCTGATCAGCCTGGAGTCGACTGGTCGTCACCGCGGCGCGTATCACGTGCTCATGGGGCGTCTCGACCCGCTCGATGGTGTGGGGCCTGATGCTCTGACGATCGCCGACCTTGTTTCGCGCGTGAAGGAACCAGCACGAAATGCAGGTGGCGTGGCAGTGCGCGAAGTCATTCTTGGGCTGAATCCCGATCTCGAGGGCGACAGCACGGGGCTCTTCGTCGCGCAAGCGCTCGAAGGCACCGGCGTGACCGTGAGCCGTCTGGCGCGCGGCCTGCCGAGCGGATCCCACATCGAGTTTGCCAACCGCGCTGCGTTGGCCGACGCCATCAGCCATCGGCAACGGCTCTGAGCGATGTCGGGCATGGGCTTCAACCTCTCGCAGGGTGCCCGCCTGGGGCAGAACCTGAAACTCTCTCCGCGCATGCTCACGACCATGAGCGTGCTGCAGTTGCCTCTGGGCGAACTTGAGGAGCGCGTCGAGCAGGAACTGCAAGAGAACATCGCGCTGGAGCGCGCCGAGCCGGATGGAGCATCGTTGGATCCTGTCGATGCCCGGTCGGACGGACAGGACGCAGGGGACGCCGTGGACGAACGAGCACTCGTTGTCGAGGAGGGCGGTGCGGCAGATTTCGATCGGCTCGATCGGTTCGAGCGTCGCTTTGGCGAGGACCTCGACAGCGATTCTTGGCGCGAGTCCCGCCGACTCGAGGGTGAGCCCGATGCGCGCAGCGAAGCGATGGCGAACACGCCGGCGCGCACGGCGAGTCTTGAGGAACAGCTCCTTGAGCAGTGGATCCTTGTTGATGCCAGCGCGCGCATGACGGCGATCGGACGCGTGTTGGCAGGCTTTGTCGGCGATGACGGGCTGCTGCACACGCCCATCGAGTCGATCGCAGAGGCGGCGGCGCCGGTCCTCGATCCGCCGGCGACTCTGGCCGAAGTCCGCGAGGCATCGCGGCTCTTCCAACATCTGCTTGAGCCGCCGGGAATGGGTGCGCCCGATGTCCGCGAGAGCCTGCTCTCGCAGCTCGATGTCCTGCGAAATCGATCGGGTGACGACGATCGCAGCTGGCATGATGCGCGCCTGCTCATCGAGCACCACCTTGAAGACCTTGAGTCCAACCGAATCCCGCGCATCCAAGAGCGGACCGGCATGACGACCGCGCAACTCGATGCAGCGCGCGCCATGCTGCAGCATCTGGATCCGTCACCCGCGTCCGGCCTCACCTCGCGCCCAGTGCCAGGAATCCGGCCCGATGTGATCGTGACGCACGATGCGGCGACCGATCGTTGGAGTGCGCGACTGGCCGACGGCAGCGAGCCAAGCGTGCGCTTGGCCGAGGAGTATGTGCGCATGAGCCGTGACCCAAAGGTCGACAAGGCCACGCGCGATCTCATCAAGGTCAACATGCAGCGGGGGAAGTGGTTCATCGAGGCGCTCGGTCAGCGCGGCGCGACGCTGTTGCGCGTGGTCGAGCGCGTGATCGATCGGCAGCACGATTGGTTTGAGTTTGGCTCAGGACACCTGAAGCCGCTGCCGATGCTCGAGGTCGCCGCTGCCATCGGCATGAATGTGAGCACGGTCAGCCGTGCCGTCGCCGGCAAGTGGCTCGAAACTCCTCGCGGTCTGGTCGAGTTACGCCGGTTCTTCACTGGCGGCACGCACACCGAGCAGGGGGCCGTGTCGTGGGACGCGATCAAGGAACGCTTGCGCGAGGTCGTCGCTGGGGAAGACCGCGCGAAGCCGCTCTCCGACGAGGCGATCGCCAAGGCGCTCAAGGCCGACGGCATCACGCTCGCACGCCGCACGGTCGTCAAGTACCGCGAGCAGCTGGGGATCCCACCGGCACGACTGCGCCGGGCGCATCCGGGGACCTGAGCCGCTAGGCTCCGTCGCATGGCCACCATCTGGTTCGACGGCTCCATCGTCCCGCAGCACGAGGCCAAAGTTTCGGTCTACGACCACGGTTTGCTCTACGGCGACGGCGTGTTCGAAGGGATCCGTGTGTACGGCGGCCGTGTGTTCAAGATGCAGTCGCACTTGCGACGGCTCTTCGAGAGCGCCGAGCGCATTCGGTTGTCGATCCCGTACACGCTCGCCGAACTCGAGCAGGCGCTGCGTGACACGGTGCGCACGAGCGGCAAGCCCGATGCGTACATCCGCCTGGTCGTGACGCGCGGGGTGGGCACGCTGGGGTTGAACCCGTTCACCTGCCCGATGCCGCATGTGTTCATCATTTGCGACACCATCCAGCTCTACCCGCCGCAGCTCTACGACACTGGCATGAAGGTGATCGTGGCGAAGCGACCGCGCATTCCGGTGGCCTGCCTGGATCCGGCAATCAAGAGCCTGAACTACCTCAACAACATCTTGGCGAAGATCGAGTCGATCGACGCGGGTGTGCTCGAGGCGATCATGCTCAACACCGAAGGTCAGGTCGCCGAATGCACGGGCGACAACATCTTCTTGGTCAAGGGTGGAGCGATCGTGACGCCACCGCCCGAAGCTGGGCTCTTGAACGGCGTCACGCGCCGATTCGTCATGGACACGCTCTGCCCCGCGCTGGGCATCACCTGCACCGAGCGGCACCTGCGACTCGATGATGTCTACGCAGCCGACGAAGTCTTCCTGACAGGAACCGCTGCCGAAGTCATCGGCGTGAACGCGGTCGGCGACCGGACGATCGGCACCGGCCGAGGCGGCCCGATCACCGCGCGGCTCAGCGCAGAGTTCCGCCGCCGCGTCGCCGCGGGTGCGCCCGAGGATTGAATCTGCGTGCGGTGTCGTTCCTGCCAACACGAACTGTGGAACGTGCGCCCGGGCCCGTGCCCTGAGTGCGGCGAACCCTTCAATCCCCGCACCGCAGTCTTCGAACGATTCAGCGCGCACTTCTGCTGCCCGCACTGCCTTGAGGCCTACTGGGGCAATGGCACCGACGGCCTGCCGGATCCGCCCGAGTTCACCTGCGCACGGTGTTCAGGCGCCGTCCGTCTTGAGGAGATGGTGCTTCGACCGGCACCGGGGCAGGAGGGTCGCGAGATCCGGATGGACTTGCATCCCTTCGAGAACGCCACCAAGGGAACGCTGCGCAGAACATGGAACACGATCTCGATGGCGATCAGCGATCCCGTCCGACTTGGGCGCTCGCTGCCGCCGCGACCTGACCTGATGCAGGCGGCGATCTTCGTCGCGATCATCGTTGGCGTCGGCGTCTGCACATCGCTCATTCCCACCATCGTGGGACTGGTGTTCCAGCTGATCGCTGTCGGTTCAATCGATGTCCTGTCGATGCAGCGCAGCGACGGCGAGTGGATGATCTTCGCGCTGTCCGGCGCGACGGTGGTCGGACCGATGCTGTACCTCGGCGTGCTCGCCGTGCTTGTCGCGTTCGTGTTGTGCATCGTGCAGCCGCGAGAGCGTGATGCGCCAATGCCAGAACATGTCGCGCAATCGTCAGAGCCCAGCGCGCAGACATCAGAGCTTGGCGCGCCCACTTCAGAGCATGCCGCGCCAGCGCGGGATCATGTCGGCGCTCGACGCGAGCTGATTCTGCGACGCGTCGCCGCGTGCTGGTGCTACGCCAGCGGGGTCGCCGCGCTTGGCGCGCTGCCGTGCGTGGGGGCGTGTGCCTTGCCGCTCGTCGTCTTCATGGCACCGCGTGTCCTGTTTGAACAACTCGCCGGGGTGGGCGTGCTCAAGCGCACCACAGCGAAGATCCTGACCCTCGTGTGCACGGGACTCGTCCTGGCCACGATCGTGTGGATGTTCTTCGCCGTGGCGATGAATTGATCGTCCTAGGTCAGACCTTTGCGCGCGTCCATCCACCGTGCAGGAAGCGCGCCAAGAAGAGCAGTCCGCGCACGGCGAGCTCGGCGCAGAGCCCGATCCAGATGCCGGTCAGCCCCTTGCCCAGCTTCACGCCAAGGAGCCACGCGAGCGGCAGTCTGAGCCCGTAGCACGAGACGAAGGTGATCGCGAGCACCCATGTCGTGTCGCCAGCTCCGCGGATGCCGTTGCGAATCACCATCGCCATCGCGAAGAAGATCTGAATCAGGCCGCAGATGAAGAGCAGCGTGGGCACCTCGCGCAGATGCACGGGGTCCTCGCTGATGATGCGCGTCAGCGGCTCGCCCACGGTCATGAACGCGATGCCAAACGCGCCCATGATCGCCATGCCGACCATGTTGCACCGCGAAATCGCGGCGCGCGCTTTCCACGCGCTGCCGGCGCCAAGGAACTGACCAGCGAGCGCGCCCGCGGCTGTGCCCATCGCGAAGCCCGGCAAGAAGCTGAACGCTTCCCACTGCACGGCGATCATGTGCGCGCCGACCAGACCTTGGCGTGGCACGCCATCGGTCCCCTCGGCGACGCTGATCATGCCGATGAAGACCATGACGAAGAGGTTGACCGCCCACAGCGTCACGCCCTCGAAAAAGTTGGGGATGCCCACGCGCGCGATCCGCCAGGTCGTCGTTCGGTCCAGCCGCACATCGTGCCGTTCAAGACGAAGGTCCTTCACGCCGCGCCGGAGGACGCGCCAGGTCATGAGCGCACCGACGGCATAGCCGATGCCGGTGCCGATGGCGATGCCCGAGACGCCCCATTCGTTCGCATCGATCCCCAGAAGGTTGGGGAGCCGAACGCTTCCCATGCGCATCTCCACGCCCGAGAGCAGAATGCTGAGCACGACGTTCACGACATTGACCCACGCCGCGATCATCGATGGCTTCGTGGTCTCGCCAGCACCGTGCAGGATCATGGATCCGATGCTCATGACCGACAGGAACGGCATCGCGAGGGCGTTGATGCGCGTGTACTGAATGCAGAACTCAGCGCTTGGGCCATGCAGCTTGCACAGTTCGGCCAGTGGCACGACCGCGAACCAGAGCACGATGCCGACGATCGAGCCCCACGCAAGGCCAAGCGCCAGACCGCGCCCGGCGACCACCTGCGCCTCGCGCGGATCGCCTGCACCCATCGCGCGCGCGATGATCGCTTGCGCGCCGACACCGACGCCCATGAGCGCAATGCCGATGAACCAACCCACATAGGCGCCGATCCCGATGCCATCAAGCGCCGGCGTCGCGATGCCATCGGGCAAGCTGCCGGCGACCATCTTGTCGACCAGTCCCACGCACGCTGCCATGACTTGCTGGAGCAGGACGGGCCACGAGAGCACCCAGATCGCGCGATTGATCGAGAGACCCGCGAGCTTGCCGCTGCGGATCGTGCCCTGATCGTCAAGAGCCGCTTCCGCCTCGATCACGGCCGAGACGGGACTCATCGGGTCGTCAGGGGAGACGACCGTCGTCGAATCGATCGTTCGATCGCGTTCTGGCGTGGGCGTTGACACGCTGCGCTGCACTCGCTGCGATCAGGGCGCGAGACCTGCAGCGGGCGCAGCAGCCGGTTCCGCTGCGGGCGCGGCGTAGGTTGGTCGAGCGGCCGAGGCCAGGCCGATCGGTGCGCCGGGGATTTCGAAATGCGGACGATCCCAGAAGATCATCCAATCCCAGAGTTCGAGCTCGCGTCTGTAGGTCGGGTAGGTATAGGCGTTCGCCTGGCGGAACCGATCGTCGATCGGTTGCAACGCGTACCACTCAAGCCACTTCGTTCGATCCGTTCCGAAGTCGCGGCCGGTGATCATCCACAGGCTTTGGGACGCCGCCAGATTCACGCACAGTTCAGGCTGGTCGAGTGCGGCGATCAGGGCTTGCACCACGCTGTCTTCCGGGTACTGGCCGAGCGCAATGGCGAGCTCAGCCCGCACATCCGTCTCTTCAGTTTCTTCCAACAGCCGGGTCCAGAGTTGGTCGACGATTTCGCGATGGTGCAGTCGCTGCAGGCCGCGCGCCGCGGCCACGCGAACAGGCACCGCCGCATCCTTGAGCTGCAGCGCGATGAGCTTCGCCTCGGACGGCTGGGCAAAGCGAGCCAAGCACTCGATCGCAGCGGCCTTCACCAGCGGATCGCGCGATTCGGTCACATAGATCCGGTAGAGCTCGATGTAGGTCGGATCGCCGCCGAAGGTCGCGGTGCCCAGCAGCACCAGGCCGCGACGCTGCGCCTCGGGGTCGCTCGGATCGACCGCCCACGCTGCGGCTTCTTGGGGCGTTGGCGGGCTGAACGACTTGCCCAGCAGGTCGAAGTCGCTCATCATCGAATCGCACGCGGCGAGCGGAAGGAGCGCAAGGGCAAGGATGAATCGGAGAAGCATGGTGGTGCAGCCGGGCATCGTGCCGGGCGTGGCGAGAGCGTAGCCGTTATCGTCGCTGCATGGCGACGCTTCGTGTCATCGGGATGCCTCTGGGTGCGTACCAGACCAACGCGTTCGTCGTGTGGGATCGCGACGACGCGTCGAAGGGATGCTGGATCATCGACCCGGGCGAGCGACCGGCACGCCTGATCGAGCGGGTCCGAGCCGAGGGGCT
Organism: Phycisphaerae bacterium; assembly: GCA_016873315.1. Lineage (GTDB taxonomy): Bacteria > Planctomycetota > Phycisphaerae > Phycisphaerales > SM1A02 > SYIB01. The sequence goes on from VGXL01000003.1 coordinate 64,476, forward strand.
CGTGCCAGACGCGGTCCTCTTCACCCATGCCCATGTCGACCACATCGCAGGATTGACCGAGGTGCTCGCGGCGTTCGGAGAGCTGCCGCGATTCGCCCACGCCAGCGAGCACGAGTGGTTTGGCGAGCCTGCGCTGAATCTTTCGGAGTGGGGGGATCGACCGGTGTCGGTGGCCGCGCCGACAGGGGCGATCGCCGATGGCGAGGTGCTCCGCCGCGGAGGACTTGAGTTCCTGGTGCAGCACCTGCCGGGTCATTCTCCAGGCGGCTGCTCGTTCCGATGTGCTGCGGCAGGCGTCGCGATCGTCGGCGACACGCTCTTCGCTGGATCGATCGGGCGCGTTGACTTTCCCACGAGCGACCCCAACGCCATGCGAGCATCCCTCGCGCGGCTCATGGAGTGGCCCGATGCGACGACCGTGCACGCTGGCCACGGACCCGCGACGACGATCGGTCGCGAACGGGCGACGAACCCGTTCATCGTGCACCCCGACTCATGGTGAGTCCTTCGGTACGATCACTCCATGGGGTCCGCTGAGAAGATCTTCCGTGAAGGCGCGATCGAGACCGCCGCATCGCCCGACCAACTGAATGCAATCGCACCGCTGGTCACGCCGCGTCATGTGCTGCTGCTTGCGTCGGTGTTCCTTCTGGCGGGGATCCTGATTGGTTGGGCCTGCTTCGCATCGATCCCGATCACGGTCACCGGCCCCGCGCTGATCAAGCACGACGCCCAGGGCAAGGCCATCGGTTGCGTCGCGTTCTTCTCGCTCAGCGAGGGAAAGCGCATTGATGTCGGTCAAGTTGCCTTCGTGGCAGTGTCGACGGTCGCAGAGGATGAGCACGGAGTGGTGGTGGGCCGCGTCGACACGGTGGATGAGCGGCTCACCTCGCTCGAGACCGTCACGGAGCTCGCGGGCGATCCAACGCTCGCGCAGGAAATCCAGAAGCAGTTGGGCACCACGCTCTTCGCATCGATCGTCTTCGACTCGGTCGACGGACGATTGCGGTGGCAGGGCGGCGTGATGCCTGCCGACGACGACCTCAAACTCTTCACGCCGTGTGAAGTCCGGGTCGTGATCGACGACAAGTCACCGATTCAACTGCTCCTGCCGACGCTCTTCACCGACCGTGTCGCGGCTGGCAGCGGAGCGAACTGAATGAGTGCAGGCGCCGCTGCGAAGGACGGAGCCCCAAGGCTCGAACGCATTGCGCCCGTCCAGGTGCCAGTGGTCCTGCAGATGGAGTCCGCCGAGTGCGGTGCCGCGGCGCTCACCGCGGTCCTCGCGCACCACGGGTGCCACCGAACACTTGAAGAACTCCGTCGTGCATGCGGCGTGAGCCGAGACGGCAGCAATGCCCTGCAGATCGCCGAGGCAGCGCGCCACTTCGGCATGGACGCCGATGGCCTGAGCGCCGAACTCGACGAACTCGCCGGGGTCGCCATGCCAGCGATCCTTCACTGGGGCTTCAATCACTTCGTCGTCCTCGAGGGTTTCGACGGGACCTCGTGGCACCTGATGGATCCTGCTCGTGGGCGCAGATGCGTCGTGACGGACGAGTTCCGACGCGACTTCACGGGCGTCTGCATCGAGGTCAAGCCCGCTGCCGACTTCACGCCGTCGGGGCAAGCTTCCTCCCCGTGGCCTGCGCTTCGCGCAAGCCTGCGCGGATCGGGACGGGGGATCATCGTGGCGCTCGTCGCGGGCATCCTCATGTCGATCCCCGGGATCGCGGTCCCGGTGCTGGGATCGGTCTTCGTCGATGGCGTGCTCGCGCGTGGCCAGTCGAACTGGATCATGCCGATCGTCGGCTTCGCGCTCATGGCGGTCCTGGCCAAGGCTGTGCTCTCGACCGTTCAAGCGACCGTGCTCATCCGGCTCGAGCGCCGCATGTGCATGACGAGCAGTGCGCGATTCATGGAGCACGCGTTGCGGCTCCCGGTCGACTTCTACTCGCACCGATTGCCTGGTGAGATGGTGTCGCGACTGAGCGGCATCGAGCGCTTGAGCCAACTGATGGGCGCGAAGCTCTTTCCCGCGATCGCAGGTGCCGCGACGGGCGTGCTCTATCTGGTCGCCATGGCGTTGATCGATCGTCGGCTCGCGCTGCTCTCGGTGCTCGTTGCGGCGGTGATCGCGTTCATCATCGCGCGATCGGCGCGCGCGTTGCGGGACCAGTCGCACATCGCCGAGCAAGAGTCGGGTCGGCAGGCAGGGATCGTGGCGGTCGGACTGCAGGCCATGGACTCGCTCAAGGCCTCGGGTCGCGAAAGCGATTTCCTGGCGCGCGTCATGGGGGCGCAAGCGCGCGCGCGTCGCAGCCGTCAGAGTTTGGAACACCGCAGTCTCGCGGTCGAGTCGGTTCCTCCCTACCTCGAGTCGCTGCTGTCGCAGGCGATCGTGCTCGCCTTCGGCGCTGCACTCGTGATGCAGGGTGAACTCACGCTCGGTGGGCTGCTTGCGTTCCAGACGATCCTGTACTTCTTCATGGGGCCGGTCGTCGACCTGGCTGGATTCGCTCAGGAATTCCAATCCGTTCACGCCGATCTGTCGCGCCTGGACGATGTGCAACGCCATCCCACTGATCCGCTCGCGGCACCAGTCGCCGACGCCGGTGCGTCGCGCATCGAAGGTCGCGTCGAACTTCGCGATGTGACCTTTGGCTACGCCGAGAGTCAGCCACCGCTGCTCGAGGGATTCAGCCTGTGCGCTCAGCCGGGCCGCCGCATCGCGCTTGTTGGCGGCACGGGCAGCGGCAAGAGCACCGTGGCCAGACTCGTGACGGGGCTCTATCGCCCGTGGTCGGGAAGCGTCGAGTTGGACGGGCGAGACCTGGCCGAGTGGCCGCGCATTGAGCGGACTGGCGGCGTGGCCATGGTGTCTCAGCTTCCTCAACTGTTCGAGGGCTCGCTGCGCGAGAACCTGACGCTCTGGGATGCGGACCTGCCCGAGTCGTGGCTCTACGAGGCACTCGAGGACGCCGCCAGTGCTGATCTTCTGCAGCGGCGCGGTGGACTGGGGCAGCGTGTCGAAGAAGGCGGCTCCAACTTCTCGGGCGGCGAGGCCCAGCGCATCGAGATCGCCCGCGCGCTGGCGCGGCGTCCGAGCGTGATCGTGCTGGACGAAGCGACGAGCGCGCTCGATGCCGAGACGGAGTTCCGCATCGACCGCGCGCTGCGCCGACGCGGCTGCACCTGCATCATCGTGGCCCATCGGCTGTCGACCGTGCGCGACGCGGACGAGATCATCGTGCTGGATCAGGGAGCGGTCGCGGAGCGCGGCACGCATCAGGAACTCATGGACGCTGGCGGTTCCTACGCGGCGCTTGTCGGCGGAGGCAGCCTGTGATCCACATGGTCGAACACGCTGTGGCACTCGGTGCCGTGCTCTCACGCTCCGACCGACGAGAGCCGTTCGATCTGTCCATGCTCGATGGCGGGATCGTGGTCGAGGTCGAGTGTGATCTCTTTGCAATCCACGGTGAGGGCGGACGGCGCCATCCGCTCGGCGTCGTGCCGTCGGGCGCGCTCCTGTGCGCCGTGCCGGTCTGCCGCGGCACTCGCGTGATCGCGGTCCCCAGCGGTGACGGCGCCATGGCGCGATTGGCGCCTGGGCTGCTGGCTCGCTCTGATCAGGATCGCGAGCTCCGGCTTGCCATGCACACCTGGGAGAACGCGCTCGCGCTCATCGTCGGCGCGCCGGAGTCGACGGAACTTCCTGCTGCGCTGGGCGAACTTGCGGCCACGCGCGTCGAGCGTGACGCGGCAAGATTCGACTCGCTGCGCGCGACTCGCGTGGAACGCACGAAGCAGGTCGGTGGACGCTTCCGCGGCATGCTGGGCTCGCTCTTCGCGGCCCCCAATGAAATCCTGGCGATCGATCCCAATTCGCCGCCCCAACTGCGCGCCTGCCGCCATGTGGCGATCCTTGCGGGCGTGCCGGTTGATCGCATTCCGCGCCGTCTGCTGGAGTCGACTGATCGACCGCCGCACCAAGTGTTCGCCATGCTCGCGGGCTGCGGCGTCCGGGATGTCGTCCTCGAGGGACGATGGTGGGAGCTCGACCATGGTCCGGTCCTGGCCTTCTCGACCGAAGGCGATCCCATGGCGCTCTATCCCGTACCCGGCGGCACGATGGCGCAGCGGTATGTGCACGGTCGGGGCGTCCCTGCAACGCTCGTGGACGAGGCCGCAGCGCGCGCCATCAGGCCCAACGCCTCGATCTTCCTTCCTGCTTTGCCCGATGAGGTGCGCGATGTGCGCGGACTCGTGCGGTTCATGCTCGCCGGAAGCGTGCGCGATCTGGTCTGGGCGGCGAGCGCGGCTGGCATCGCAAGCCTGATCGGCCTGCTTGTGCCGTACGCCACGGGCATGCTCGTGGAGTACACGATTCCGAGCGATGACCTTCGTGGGCTGTGGTTCGTCGCGGCGATGCTCGTCGCTGCGATCTCGGCGTCGGCCGTCGCGCAGTTCGTGAGTCGGCTCTATCTCCTGCGCACCGAGGGTCGAGCGGGTCAGCGTGCGATTGGTGCCGTCGTGCAACGATTGATTTCGCTGCCCGCTCCGTTCTTCAAGCGGTTCAATGCGGGCGACCTGACGGATCGCTTGGGTTGTCTTGATGCCCTGCAGTCGGCGCTCACGCAAGCTGCGATCGGCGGCGTGATCGGTGGGACCTTTGCGATCGGCTATCTGGCGCTGATGCTCCTGATGGAGCCCTTTGCTGCACTGGTGGCGGCGATGGTCATGGTCGCCATGCTGATGTTCACGGTGCTCATCGTGCGCTCGCAGGCGCGATTGAGCGCAGACAGCGCCGACCGTTCAGGCAAGCTCTCCGGGTTCGCGTTGCAACTCTTCGGTGGCATCGACACGATCCGCACGGCGGGCGGCGAAGAAGCAGCGCTCATGCAGTGGCTGCAGCGCTTTCGTCGACAGCAACGGACGGAGTTGGATGCGAGCAAGCGTGGTGCGGCGCTGCGAGTCGTGGCAACCTGCGTTCCGCTGGGCGCCATCGCCTTGCTCTGGCCGATCTTCGCCGCGAGCGGTGCATCACTCGGTGCGTACATGGCCTTCAATGCCGCGTTCGTCGCCGCGATCTTCGGTGTGATCCAACTCGGCGAGTCGCTTGGCGACTTGGCGACCATCCTTCCGCACCTGCACCGTCTTGAACCGATCTTGCAGGAAGAGCCCGAGCGACTTGAGTCGGCGCTGCAACCCGGGCCGCTGCGCGGCAATCTTGCGCTTTCGAATGTGCGATTCGGCTATCCGGGTTCCGCCGACGAAGTCCTCAAGGGAGTCTCGATCGAGATTCCGTCAGGGGCATCGGTCGCCATCGTTGGTGCGTCGGGCAGCGGCAAGAGCACGATCATCCGCCTCCTCCTTGGCCTCGAGCGACCGGGGTCGGGCCGCGTGCTGATCGATGGCCAAGACTTGGCGCGGCTTGATCCGGTGGCCGTGCGGCGACAGATGGGCGTCGTCATGCAGAAGGGGCAGATCATCCCCGGCACCGTTGCGGAGAACATCTTGGGCTCCACGGTGCTCACCCTTGATGATGCATGGAGTGCCGCCGAGCGGGCTGGGCTTGCCGAAGACATCGAGGCGATGCCGATGGGGATGCACACCAACATCAACGCCTCGACGCTCTCGGGCGGTCAGCAGCAGAAGGTCCTGCTCGCCCGCGCACTGCTCGGCCAGCCACGGGTGGTCGTGCTCGACGAAGCAACAAGCGCGCTCGATGAGCAGTCGCAGGCAACCGTGGTCGAGAGCATGGAGCGACTCGATGTGACACGCATCGCCGTTGCGCACCGAGTCAGCACGATCCGCACCTGCGACCGGATCTATGTGATCGATCGCGGAGTCGTGGCGCAGCAGGGCACCTTCGACGACCTCTTGGCGCAGCCTGGGGCGTTCCGCCGCCTCGTTGAACGACAGTTGGCCGACCTCGAACCCGGGGCGGACGACGAATCGTTCGGGGAAAGCGCCGACGATGACTCGTCGAACGCTTAGGCCGTCGCGGCGAGCACTGGCGCTCCCGGGGCGATGAGCTCCCGGGGCATCAACTCCCGGGGCATCAACCCCCGGGGCATCAACTCCCGGGGCATCAACTCCCGGGGCAATCCGTTTCCTAGCGATCAGCGACCGCGAGTTGACTTGCGCGGTCCGGTCCGACCCACGGAGCTCGTGCTGCTCGAACGGCTCTTGGCGCCGCCGGTCACCTTCTTCAGGTCCGCCGCCGACAGCTTCTTGGGCTTCTTCGCTTCAGCCATGGTCATGTCCTTTCACAGGGTCCTACTGAATCACGGCCCCCTTGGCCGTGCGACAGCGGAGTATTCCATTGGCGGACGGTGTCTGCAAGCGGGACAGCGATCCGCGTTCGGAATCCTTGCAGATTCTCGGCCGACGGTCTTGTCCGACGCGAGCGACAGCCGACAATCACCGTGGCATGATGATCCCTCTCGCCATCACCGCAACGATCGTCGCGCAGGCTGGCCGCACGCAGGCGATCGCGCCGGATGAGCTCAAGTTCTTCGAGAGCACCATCCGTCCCATCCTCGTTGACCGCTGCTACGGTTGCCACAGCGCACAGTCAGGTCGCTCGCGGGGCGGGTACCTGCTCGACACGCGCGACGGCGCGCGAAAGGGCGGTGGCTCGGGTCCTGGCATCGTGCCCGGCAATCCAGGCGAGAGTCTGCTGATCCACGCGGTGCGCTACCACGACGAAGACCTGCAGATGCCCCCCAAGGGCAAGTTGACGGATGATCAGATCAAAGCACTCGAGACCTGGGTGTCCATGGGCGCGCCGGATCCGCGCGAGCAGGCCACGGCAAAGCCCGACCCGAAGGCGCGCGAACGCGCTGCGGAGGATGTGCCCGCTGGTGAACTCAGTCCGTCGGACATCGAGAAGGGGCGGTCGTGGTGGGCGTATGTCGCACCAAAGCCGCAGCAGGCGCCGGTCGTCAAGGATGCCGCCTGGCCCAGTGACGACATCGATCGCTTCGTGCTCGCGAGCATGGAGTCGCAGGGGCTCACGCCCGTCAAGGACGCGGCCGCGGTTGATCTCATTCGGCGCGTGACCTTCGATCTGACTGGGCTTCCCCCCACGCCAACCGATGTCGCGGCGTTCCTCCGTGACAAGCAGCCTGGTGCCTACGAGCGATTGGTCGATCGCCTGCTGGGGACCCGAGCGTTTGCCGAGCATTGGGGTCGCCACTGGCTCGATGTGGCTCGCTTTGCGGAGAGCAGCGGGCGCGAGGGCAACTCCGTCTATCCCTACGCGTGGCGCTACCGCGACTGGGTCATCGACTCCTTCGAGAAGAACCTGCCCTACGACGAGTTCCTGCGACAGCAACTTGCTGGCGATCTGCTGCCGGTGACGGGTGCGGATGATCACGCGGCCAAGACGATCGCGACGGGGTTCCTGGCGGTCGGCAGCAAAGCGCAGCGAACCAGAAGCAAGGATCAGTTCGCCATGGACTTGGCCGACGAACAGATCGATGCCTTCAGTCAGGCGATGCTCGGCACCACGATCGCGTGCGCGCGCTGCCACGATCACAAGTTCGACCCGATCACGCAGCGCGACTACTACGCGCTCGCCGGGATCTTCCTCAGCACCGAGACCTACTACGGAACGACCCGCAGCCAAGGCAACCAACAGGCGTCGATGCTCATCGAATTGCCATCCGATGCCAAACTTCCCAATGGCCCCACGGTCACGGCGTTGCAGCGAGCGGCCTACGACCAGATTCAGATCCAGATCGATCGCGCCATCGAACGGCAGGATGGCGTCCAGAAGGTGCTTGCGCGCGCGGCTGCAACCGGATTCGCCGAGATGCGCGCACGCTTCGACGACGATGGACGCGCCACGGCCGCGAATCGATGGTCGATGGGCGTCCGCGAGCGCGTCGAGGATGTCGATGCACGGCTCCTTGCGCGCGGTGAAATCGACAAGGCTGGCGCGGTCGTGCCACGAGGCTTTCCCGAAGTGCTCAGGGGCAGCGGCACCGCGCCGATCGGGCTCGGCAGCGGCCGTCTGCAATTGGCCAACTGGGTTGCGGGCACGACGAATCCGCTCACGGCCCGCGTGTTCGCGAACCGGGCCTGGGCGTGGATCTTCGGTGTCGGGATCGTGCCCACCCCCGACAACTTTGGCACCAGCGGCGTGGCGCCAACGCATCCTGAACTGCTCGATCGACTCGCGAGCGACTTCATGGCCAGCGGATGGGATGTCAAGGCCCTCGTGCGACGCCTCGTCCTCACGCGCACCTACCGGCTGGCCAGCGTGAGCGACCGCAACGATGCGGCGATTGATCCCGATGTGGTTTGGCTCTGGCGCGCGCGTGATCGGCGCCTTCCAGCGGAGTCGATCCGCGATGCCATGCTCGCCTGCGCGGGCGCGATCGGCGAGCCACCGGTGGCCAGCGGCGTGGCAAGTTTCGAGGGCGGCTTTGGCCAACGCGGTGATCAGTTGGCCCAGGTCCTGCTTCGCGACATCGACGCCCGCAGCGTCTACTTGCCGGTCGTGCGCGATTTCCAGAACGAGGCGCTCGATGCGTTCGACTTCGCGGATCCGTCGTTCGTGACGGGCGACCGGGACGAGACCACCGTGTCCACGCAAGCGCTCTTCATGATGAACGATGAGCGCGTGATCGAACTCGCCATGCGCATGGCGCGTCGGCTCATGCGCATGGATGCGACCGACAAGCAGCGCATCGCCTTCGCCTTCCAACTTGCCTTCGGGCGCGAGCCCAATGCCGCCGAAGAGCGCGCCGTGACCTCGTTCCTGCGCGACTTCCACGCGGATGACGCTGGCGCCCCCGGCGGGGCGGACACCGTTCGGCAACGGGTTCGCCAGCGCGTGCAGTCGCAACTTGGCGGCGCGTTGACCCCCGACATGCTCAACGCATCGCCCGAAGAGCGCGCGTGGGCGACCTTCTGCCAAGCCCTCTTCCAAACTGCCGAGTTCCGTTACCTCAACTGACCCAAGCGTTCGCACCGCCTCGACGTCAACTCACCCAAGCGTTTTCGGTTCCTCGCTTCTTCGCCTCGACCAGCACCGCTTCCCGTCGAATCACGGAGTCCCCATGGATTGCAACCAATACAGCGACTGGACCCCACCCACGAGCCTTGGCTTCAGCCGCCGCAACATGCTCGGCACGCTCTCGTGCGGCTTCGGGCTCATGGCCTTCGCTGGCCTGGCCGGCGCCACGCGGCTGCGACACGATGACGAGGGTGCGGCGAAGCGCGTGTCCACGGGCACGCACCACACGCCGCGGGCCAAGCGCGTGATCTTCCTGTCGATGGCCGGCGGGCCAAGCCATGTCGACACCTTCGACTACAAGCCGGAGCTCGCTGCTTCCGATGGGACCAGCCTTGGGCAGGGGATCCGCCGTGGTGCGAAACTGCTCAAGAGTCCCTGGGAATTCAAGGCGCACGGCAAGAGCGGGCTCTACATCTCGTCGCTCTTCCCGGCGCTTGCCGAGCATGCGGACCAACTTTGCTTGCTGCGCAGCATGAAGACCGATGTCCCTGCTCACCCGCAGGCGCAGCTCAAGATGCACACGGGCTCATTCCAGTTCGTTCGCCCGAGCGTCGGATCGTGGCTGCTCTACGGACTCGGCAGCGCCAACGACAACCTGCCCGGCTTCATCACGATCAATCCGCAGGGCGGTGCACAGACCTACGGCTGCGGGTTCCTGCCGGCACCCACGCAAGGCACGCCCATCCGCATGCAGGGTGGCGGCCGCGCGATGGTGGCGGGCGCGGCGGCTGGCCAAGGTGCGCTGCCGAACATCACCAATCCGCTGCTGACGCGCGAAGCGCAGCGTGAGCAGCTCGATCTCGTGCAGAAGCTCAACAAGGAGCGCCTCAAGCGCGACCCGCGCAGCGATCAGATCGAGGGCGTGATCGAGAGCTACGAACTGGC
>VGXL01000004.1 GCA_016873315.1 Phycisphaerae bacterium
CCACGCTTGACCGTGACCGTCTCTTCACCATCCTTCAGATCCAGCTCAGTGAGGTCGTTTTCGACCATCAAGCGGACCAACGACTCAAGCTTGCGGATATCGATCATGATGGGCCGAAGTGTAGCGATCCTGTGCCGATCGTGCAGCATCCCGCTTGGACGGGCGCAACTCGACCGACGCGGGCCGGGCGACCCGAGCACCCCGGCGACTATCGAAGCGGCCTGAACGCTCGCGGTGGGCCGAGGACCTCGGCCATCAGGATCGCACGGCGTGCCCCATCGCGCGATCGGAGCAGGCCGGCCACCGATTCGGCCAGCGCGCTGCGATCGCTGCGATGCGCGACCGCCGTGGCGACAGTCGGTGATGACTCGACGCCCGCGACTGGGCGCGACGGCGGTGGTGGCGCCGGGAGCGGTTGAGTCGACTGCCGCGCGGCTGCACGAGCACGGACCTCGTCGACGGCCGCGCGCACCCCCGCGAGCGAGTGCAGCGCGTCGCCGCTCTCCTCGTCTTCGCCATCTTGCGACGCAGCTTCGGGATCCAGGCGATCGATCGGTGGCGGCGGTGGCGCGCTCGTTCCTGCACTCGTTGGTCGCGACGACGCTTGACCGGGCGGCAGCAACTCCGCAGGGAATCCTCGCGCGGGGAACTGATTGACGACATCACGCGCCTCGGCGAGTCCGAGGTTGCAGATCGCGCGCAGCGCCATGATGGCTTCGATCACATTGCCCTGCTCGATCAAGCGCCCCACCGCAAACGCCTGCGGGGCGCTCATCGAACGGACGCTGTTGACCTGCACCGGTCGCGTGCCATCGAGCGATGGCGCGATGCCCGGAAGAGCGCCGTCGCCGCGCGTGGCGGCTTCGGCGGCAGCCTGCTTCTCCTTTGCCTTCTTGGCAAAGTAGCTCGCCACGGCCTGGCCCACGGCGATCAGGATGAAGATGATGATCGACTGCGTCACGGCTGGTGGATCCTAGCCTTCGGCGGCGGCGCCACGCAGCGCGACGATCGGTCTGAGGCTGTCACCGACGCGCTCGAAGGGAACGCCGAATCCTTCGAGCAGCGCGGTTTCGCTGAGCACCGCTTCCCGCAGGCCGCTCGCCCGCAAGCGCCCCGCTTCCATCCACCACACCGAGTGCGCCAGCGCATCGGCGAGCGCCAGATCATGCAAGACCACAAGGACCAAGCTTCCCGCGCTCGCCACCGCCTGCAGCGCTCCGGCGACTCGCTGCTGTTCGGCAAGGTCCATCGCGCTCAAGGGCTCATCCAAGATGAGAAGGCCGCCCGCGTCGTGCTGCGCCAAGGCTCGTGCAAGGACGACACGCTGCTGCTCGCCCCCCGAGAGCGCGGCGAAGGATCGATCAAGCAATTCGTGAACCGCGAGGGCATCGACGGCGCGTTCGATGTGCTCCGCTGATCGCGGCACCACGGCGCCCGCGAGTTCGATGACCTCACGCGCCGTGAAGTTGGCCGCGACAAGCGGTCGCTGCGCGACATACGCCACGCGGCGCGCCCGTTCTGCGGCAGTCGATGCTGCGAGCTCGCGCCCCTGCCAGGTCGCGGAGCCAGAGCTTCGGCCCACATGCACGCCGGCAATGGCGCGCACGAGCGAACTCTTGCCGCTGCCGTTGCGACCGATGACGGCAACGATGCGACCAGGTGGCGCGCTCACGCTGACCCCGTGCACCGCGGCGCGAGCGCCATGCCAGACGCAGATCGAGTCAAGGATCAGGCTCATGTGTGGCGTCCTCCATGTCGACGGAGCACCCACAGAAAAACTGGTCCGCCGAGGACCGCCGTGACGACCGCCACCGGCAGCGTGCCTGAGCCGGGAATCGGAACCACGCGTCGCAAAGCGTCCGCCGCGATCAAGAGCGTGGCGCCAAGGATCGGCGACGCGACGACCAGGCCGCGATGCCCTGCACCCAACAAGAGCCGGGCGATGTGCGGCGCGACGAAGCCCACGAACGCAATCGGTCCGCAGAGCACAACGCTCGAACCCGCGAGCGCGCCGCTGAAGACAACCAACTTCCAGCGCAGCACAGGAAGATCAACGCCCAAACTCGAAGCCTCGTCATCGGCCGTGCACGCCGCATCAAGCCAGCGAGCGCGCATCACCGACCACCATCCGATCGACGCCAACAACATCGCGCCCGCCATGAGCGGCACGCGCTCGGGGAGTTCGGGAATCCGCCCCATGGCCCAGGCCATCAAGTCACCGCGCGACGAAGGCGGCATCAGGTACTGGACCAGGATCGTCAGCGCGCCCGCCACGCTTGCCACGACCACGCCGGCCAAGAGCAGCGTGACGGGGTCGATCGCACCGTGTCGACGGCCCGCGGCAACGACCAGGATCAACGCGAGCGCTGAGCCAAGGCTCGCTGCGACCATCCCCCCGTCCGCGATGAGCCACGCTGCACCCCAACTCGCCGCGAGTGACGCGACCGACACGGCGAGCCCGGCGCCAGACGAGAGTCCGAGCACGAACGGCGATGCCAACGGGTTGCGCAAGAGCGCCTGCAACAGCACGCCTGAAGAACCAAGGCTTGCACCCGCCACAGCGGCGCTGACGAGCGCGCCCATGCGCAGATCGACGATGTCCGAGGTCGGCCACGACCAACCGCGTGCGCCGAGCATGAGCCGAAGCAGAACCGCGAGTCCAGCGAGCGCGATGATGACCAGCCACGCCGTCGTGCGCGATCGCGCTGCGTTCGCAGTGTCCGCACTGCTCCTGCGAGAACCCGTGGAGGTCGTGGACCTGGCGCCGCACGCTGGATGGCACCTGTCGCTCATCGCGCTGGATCCCCGGTTGTGAGCGCCGCGCGCACGCGCTCAAGGCTTGGGCCCAAGGTTCCCGAGGGAACGAGCAAGGCATCGTCGTCTGCAGCCACGATGCGTGCACCGGTTCGGGCAGCGACCTCGGCGGTCCACGGCGAAGGCGCGGTGCCGATCGTCAACACGATGGCTGGCTTGAGCTCGACCATGTCCTCAAGATCGAGCGTCTGCCACGCTCCGTTGCCGAGCGCATTGGGTACGCCGCACGCTGCAAGAAACTCGCCGAGGTAGGTCGACGGACCGAACGCCAGCCGACCGTCGCCCGCCTGCACCATCAGCACGGTGCGAGCCGGGTCCCACGCCATCGGTGCACACGCGCGGTCCATCGCGGCGATCAGTTCGTTCGCGCGCGCGGCGAGCTGCTGATCGCCGGGGTCGAGCGCTGCAGGAAGTTCCGCGACCATCGTGCGCACATCAGTGAGCGTCGCGAGCGGCCACGCACGAACCTGCGCACCGATTCGCGCGGCGACCTCGGTGAGTCCACCATCCATGCCCTGCGCGGGTGGCTGCACGACGACGACGCACGGATTGGCCGCGACCAGCGCTTCGGCATCGAGGTCGAGCAACGAACCGACGACCGGCGCATCCGACTCACACCACGGTGTGCGACCCACCACCGTGTCGCCCGCGCCAAGCGCCACGATCGTCAAGGTGATCGCGGGGCTCAGGCTCGCGGCTCCCCTGCAGCCATCGCGCGAGCCATCCCCGCAGGCCGTCAGCACGAGCACGAGGATTCCGCCAACGACCGATCGCATCGGAGCGATACAGTACGGGCCACGATGCCCCTGCGCAGTGCGATCACCAGCCTCTTCCTTGGGGACGCGGCACCAACCGCGGATGCCCCACCGACCACCGACGGTCGCTCGATCCAAGTCCATCAGGCCGAACCGATCAAGCCCGTCGAGGTGATGCAGCAGTTCGAATCGCAACTCGCATCGCAAGCCGATGTGAATCGACGCCTCGGCGAGCTCATTCGTCAACTCGATGGAACACTGGCGTCGCTTCCGGAGATGGCCCGCCAGCAGGCGCGCATGGTGGACACGCTCATTGACCAGGCCCAGCGCGCCAAGGACCGCGACGCCGCCCTGACCCGCGGCCTCAAGGAACTCGGCGAAGGCTCCGACCGCCAGACGCAGGTGCTCGGGCTCGTTCAACAGCAACTCGACTTGCACAGCGAGACGAGTTCACGCGTAGCTGAAATCCTTGGCGAAGCGCGCACGGCGCTCGGCGCGTTCAGTGCCAGCAGCGAGCGTCACGCTCGAAGCATCGAGTCGCTCGCTGAAGCCACGCGACGACGAACGATCCAAAGCGATCGACTGGAACGGCGGCTTCAGCTCTGGTTGGTCGTGACGACCGCGCTCTCGACGACAGCGCTCGTCTACGCGCTGGTCGTTGCCTTGCGCGACGCACCCCAGGCGCAGCCCGCGCCGTTGCCAGCCGCGCCGGTAGCGACGAGTGAACCGGCTGCGGCCACCACGACCGATCCAAATGCCGCGACGCAGACCACCACACCAGCCGTCAGCAACCCCACAACGCCTGCAGTGACGAAGCCCACGACCACGGCGACCAAGCCCCCGGCCGCGGGACCCGATCCCGCAGGTGATGGCTCAAGCCCCGCACCGACCGGCGAACCTGCCGTGGTCGATCCGGTCGCTCCCTGAATCACATTCTCCGGTTCGCTTACGCGCTCGCCGTCGCGAGCTGGCTCGAGGCGATGGCGCGATAGACGCCGCAGCGCTCAATCAATTCAGCGTGCGTGCCACGATCGACGATCTGGCCTTGATCCATCACGACGATCCAGTCCGCTGCAAGCACTGTGCTGAGTCGGTGCGCGACGGTGATGACCGTGCGCCCCTTCCCGAACTCACGGATCGCCTCGTTGATCTGGCGTTCGCTGTCTGCATCGACCTGGCTCGTGGCTTCGTCCATCAGGAGCACGGCTGGGTCGCGCAGCGCAGCTCGAGCGATCACGATGCGCTGGCGCTGACCGCCGGACAAACTCATGCCCTGCTCGGCCACCAGCGTGTCGTATCCGTGCGGCAACGCGCGAATGAAGGCGTCGGCGTGCGCGCGCTGCGCCGCGGCGACGATGGACTCGAGTGTGGCGGACGCGCAACCCAGCGCAATGTTCTCGGCGATCGTGCCGTGCACGAGCACGGCCTCTTGCGAGACCACACCAACTTGCGAACGCCACGACCTGAGCGACGCGCCGTCAAGGTCAAGGCCATCCACCACCACTCGGCCGGTCGTGGGCACGAGCAACCGGGGAATCAGCGACAGCAGCGTGGACTTGCCGCAACCATTGGGACCGACGATCGCAACATGCGCGCCAGCCGGAATCGTGAGATCGATGCCGCGCAGCGAGGCGCGCTCTGCCTTGGGGTAGGTGAACCCGACGCCCACGAAATCGATGGACCGCGACAAGCGTGCAACATCGCGTCCACCGTCAGCGCCGGGCTCAGTCGCCGCGTCGAGGATCTCGCGGATGCGACGCGCCGGTGCTTCGGCCGACTGGATGTCACTGACGAAGGCCGTGAGCGGGCGGAAGCTGCCCGCCGCAACGGCAAGGCTGCCAAGCGACATGAGGAATCGATCCAGTTGCATGCGACCGGCAAGGAGTTCTCGCCCGGCGAGGAACACAAGTCCGAGCACGACGAACACCGCCAGCAGTTCCATCAGCGGACTCGCCAGGCT
Organism: Phycisphaerae bacterium; assembly: GCA_016873315.1. Lineage (GTDB taxonomy): Bacteria > Planctomycetota > Phycisphaerae > Phycisphaerales > SM1A02 > SYIB01. The sequence continues at coordinate 5,530 of VGXL01000004.1, forward strand.
GCGCACCTTGCGAAGTTTGAGTTCGTTTCGAACGACGCCCTCGTTGGCGCCAGCAAATCGGCGGCCCATGTCCGGTTCGGCCGTAGCAGCCTTCACCGAGCGAAGCCCCTGCATGGCTTCGTTGGTCACCAGCAGCAGCCGCTGCTGCGCTTCGAGCGTGCCGCGCATACCGCGATTGATGCGCTTGCCCAGTCGCCGCAGCGTGTAGGCCAACGGCGGTCCAGCCACGATCGCCGCGAGCACGATCCGCCAATCGAACCAGATGGCAACGCCGACGGCCGACAGGCCCTTGGTGACATGGGCCAGCGAACGGTTCGTGAGCGCCACGAGACCGCCATGCAGCTCACTGCAGTCGCGCAGGATGCGCGATGTGAAGTCGCTTGGGCCCTGCGCCACGACCATCGACAGCGGCAAGCGAATCGCCGCGTCGAACGCGCGCTGGCGTGCGTCGGCGACAATGCGCGTGACCATCGTCAGCGTGAGGTACTGGTGCAGGAAGTTGGCGGCGGCGCCGATCAGCGTGAGCGCAGCCAGGCTCAGCAGCACGACCCCGAGGCTGGCATCCGTCGACTCTGGCAGTCGAGCCAGCAGCCAGTCGGGCACCTGCAACCAGCCGCCAGCGGCATTGTGGTCGCGGGCAATGCCGGCCAGACCCTTGGCATCCTCGCCAAGCATGAGATCCAAGACCGGCAGCGCGGCACCGAGCCCCGCCGCAATGCCCAGCCCGCTCACCACGGCGCACGACACGGCGCCGGCCAAAGTCCACGGCGCGGCCAACAGTTCTCGAGCAAAGGTCCAGTATGCCTTCATGGGAGTCGCGTCACCTTACACGCCCTCGAACAACGCAAGTGAATCCCAGAACCCCGGCCAACTCTTGGCCACGCAGCCGGGATCATCGATCGAGATGCCCTGTCGATGGAGCCCAAGGGTCGCCAGGCTCATGGCCACGCGGTGATCGCGGTGCGCATGCAGCGTGACCGCGCGATCGTGCCGAGTCGATGGATCGATCACGATGGCGTCGTCGCTCGCGCACACCGTGCAACCGATCGCACGGAGCTCCGCGGCCATCGCGCCGATGCGGTCGCTCTCCTTCACGCGCAGCGTGTGCAGTCCCGTGATGGTGGTCGTGCCTGTTGCTGCCGCTGCGACGGCGGCGATCGCGAGCGCACCATCCGGCCAACGCGCTGCATCGGTGGTGATCCCTCGCAATGGTCCACCGTGTTCGATCGAGGTCGATCCCTCGACGGTTCGTTCGCGCGCACCCATCTGGAGCAAGGCATCGATCGCGCCGCGATCCGGCTGCGCGGTGGTCCGCAGGAGCGCAGGCACCGTGACGCGCATGCCAGGGATCAGTGCCGCCGCAGCGATCGGGTAGATCGCGCTGCTTGCATCAGGCTCGACGGTGATGTGGACACCGCGAGTGGGCATCGGGCCAATGGTCACCGCGGCCAATCCGCCGTCGGGCGCGCGTTCGATCTGGACAGGCACCCCCGCTCGCGTGAGCACCGCGATCGACAGCTCAAGGTACGACGCGCTGGTGGGCGGCTGGGCGAACGCGAGTTCGAGGCCGCGTTCGAGCCAGGGCGCGATCATCATGAGCGCACTGATGAACTGACTGCTGCTGGTGGCGCCGACGGCAAGCGTGCGCCCCGTCGGTCGCAATCCGCCCACGACGACCGGCAGGCGCCCCGCGGCTTCGACCCAGCGGATCGACGCACCCAACTGGGCGAGCATGGCGAGTCCTTCGGCGACCGGGCGCTCACGCATGCGCGGGCTGCCATCGATCACGATCGGTTGATCGGCGAGCGCGGCGAACGCAGCCATGAACCGAGTCGGCGTGCCGCCATCGCCAAGGTGGACGCTGCTGCCGCCGCGAGGGCGCCCAGCGCATCCGACGATCGTGAGTTCATCCGGCGCAGTCCACGACGCGTGAACGCCGCACTGCGACACCGCGTCCGCGAACAAGGTGGTGTCGTCGGACTTCAGCGCCCCTGCAAGGACGCTCGGTCCGTCCGCCAAGGACGCAAGCATGATCCAACGATTGGTCAGGCTCTTGCTTCCCTGGACCCGCGCGATGATCTCACGCCCCATCGTCGCCGGCCGGATCGCCCTGGCGGCGCCAACCACCGCTCAGGCGCCTTCCCGACGGAACACCGCCACGACATCATCGACCGGGATCACGAAGAGACGATTGTCCCCTTCGAAGTCAACTGGAATGCCGTGACGCGGATTGAAGAGCACGCGGTCGTACCGCTTGATCGGGTAGTCCTCGTCGCGCTCGACCTGCGCGCTCACTGCGACCACGCGGCCCGTGAGCGTTGGAATCTCGATCTTGTCAGGCAGATGGATCCCGACCTTGGTGATCTTCTTGTCCTCGTCCTTGCGGATGAGCACGCGCTTGCCGACGGGTTCAACCGTCTCAAGGCGGGCGGCGGGTGGCGTCGGCTTGGTCGACATGCTCGTGAGGATAGGCGAACCCCGCGCGCTGCTGCTAGAACACGCGCATGCCAGACCGGATCCGTCAGCTCGTGCGCGATGTGCCCAACTTTCCCAAGCCGGGCATCATGTTCAAGGACATCACACCGGTACTGCGGGATCCTGCTGGCTTGGCACTCGCCATCGAGTTGATGGCGAATCCGTTCCGCAATGTGCGCGTCGATGTCGTGATCGGTCCCGAGAGCCGCGGGTTCATTTTCGGGACGGCCATCGCGCAGAGCCTGAACGCTGGCTTCGTGCCGGTGCGCAAGCCGGGGAAGTTGCCCTGGCGAAAGCGCTCGGTTCGCTACGCGCTTGAGTATGGCCACGACGAACTTCAAATGCACGAGGACGCGATCACGCCCGGCATGCGCGTGCTGCTCGCCGATGACCTGCTCGCGACCGGCGGCACGCTTCGGGCCTCGGCGGACTTGGTGCAGTCGTGTGGTGGCCATGTGGTCGGTGCGTCGGTCCTGATCGAGCTCCAAGGACTCGGTGGGCGCGCAGTGCTGCGCGATCTCGCGGTCTCAAGCATCCTTGAGTACTGAGCGGGGGTCGTTTCGACGGTCCCGGGGTTCTATACTCACGGGATGAGCAGCCTCACCACCGCACCGTCGTCCGCCACCCTGTCGTCGACCGATCCCCTGATGCTGGTCGATGTCGACCATGTCCGGTTCTATGTGGGCAACGCGAAGCAGTCGGCCTTCTTCTACGCCAATGCGTTCGGCTTCCAGGTCGATCAAGTCGCCGACCTGACGACGGGAAGCCGAACGACGGCCCAATACCTGCTCACGCAGGGCAACATCCGATTCATTCTGGAGACGGCGCTGACGAGCGACCACCCGGTGGCTGAGGAATGCCGGAAGTACGGCGACGGCGTGAAGGATGTGGCCCTGACCGTGCTCGATGCCGAGCGCGCGTGGGAACAGGCCCGGCGCAACGGCGGCGAGAGCGCCTATGAACCACGCACGGTCAGCGACGCCCATGGCAGCGTCACGATGGCCGGCATCAAGACATTCGGTCGAGCGATCCACAGTTTCGTCAGCCGCACTGGTGCCTACGCGCTGCCCAATGTCAAGCAAGGTGCGACCTTCGCGCCGGGGTTCCGGTCGATGGGGAACTTCAGCCTGAACGCATGGAACAAAGCCAACCCATGCGGCCTCAAGTATGTCGACCACTGCGTGGGCAATGTCGAGCTCGGCCAGATGAACCGCTGGGTCAAGTGGTACGAAGAAGTGATGGGCTTCACGATGTTCAAGCACTTCGACGACAAGGACATCTCGACCGAGTACTCCGCGCTGATGAGCAAGGTCATGGCCGCCGGCAACCACCTGATCAAGATGCCCATCAATGAGCCCGCCGCCGGCAAGAAAAAGAGCCAAATCCAAGAGTATTTGGAGTGGCACGGCATGTCCGCGGGCGTGCAGCACTTGGCGCTGCGCACCGATGACGAACTGCACAGCGTGGCCGAACTGCGCCGGCGCGGCGTCGACTTCTTGGCCCTGCCCGATGCGTACTACGAGAGCGTCTGGAACCGTGTCGACACGATGCTCCGCCAGCACGGTCACGAGGCCGTGAAGGAAGACCACCAGAAGGTCAAGGACCTGGGCATCTTGGTCGACGCCGACGACGAGGGCTACCTGCTTCAGCTCTTCACGAAGCCGCTCCAGGATCGTCCCACGCTCTTCTTCGAGATCATCTGCCGTCGTGGCTCGCAGAGCTTCGGTAAGGGCAACTTCAAGGCGCTGTTCGAAGCACTCGAGATCGAGCAGGAACGACGCGGCAATCTTTGATCGGCGGTTCGCCGATCAGGCGAACGCGTGCAGCGTGCGGGTCGGGGCTCGATCCATATCGATCACTTCACGCGCCAAAGCGCGGATCGTGATCCACGACCTGGTCATCATCAATGATGATCGCGTGGGCGTGCAGTGCCGCATGATCGAACCCATCGCGAGGCAATCCGCGATAGACGCCGTCGCTTGCGAGCGGGAACCCGAGCCACGCGAAGCCCGCTCTGATCTGATGCCGGCGACCGGGACCAACGAGTTCGACATCGACGAGGTCATGCGTGGACGATCGTGCAAGCACCGACCATCGACAGATGCCGCGCGTGGATGCATCGCCACGCTCGCTCACGCTCACCTTGGATGAGCCGCGATGGCGACCCGTGAAGTGCAAGGCAAACTGTCCACGCTCGCGCACGCCGGGTGCGACCCACGCGCGATAGCGTTTCTCGACCGCGTGACGCGACGGCTCCCCAGAGAATGCCGATCGGAGTTCCGTGAAGGCAGATTCCGAGCGCGCAGCGACGATGCAGCCGCTGGTGCCCTCATCAAGTCGGTGCACGAGCCCAGCGCCGTCGAGAGCACTCTGCGCGGGGACAGTCCTGCGCAGCCACGCCTCGATCGTGCGCACACTGCCTGCGGCTTGTTCCACTGAATGCCATCCTGCCGGCTTTCCAATCACGAGCCACGCTGCGCGTTCAGCGATGATGGTTGGTTCAGCGCGTGCCATGAGGCATCGAGCGTACGGGCGCAACGCCATTCACGGTTACACTTGCCCCACGAGGATTCCCATGGCTTACTACACCAAATTGGGCAAACTGCCCAGCAAGCGCCACGTCCAGTTCCGCGCCCCCAATGGCCGTCTGTACAGCGAAGAAGTCTTCGGCACCGAAGGCTTCACTGGCCCCACCAGCACGCTCTACCACATCAATGCGCCGACGCAGGTCAGTGGCTGGGAACCCTTGTACGACGCTCAACCGGAGTATGCCGAGCTGAATGTGATGCGCATGCGTCACACGCGCAGCAGCCCCATGCCGACCCAAGGCGATCCGATCACGGGACGAGTGGTCCTGTACGGCAACGCCGATGTCGAGATGGGCGTCTGCGTACCCGCCGAGGGGATGGACTACCACTACAAGAGCGTCTTCGACGATTGCCTCTTCGTGCACCACGGCCGCGGCACGCTGTACACCATGTTCGGCGCGATCCCCTTCGGTCCCAAGGACTACCTCGTCATTCCCAAGGGCACGATCTATCGGCTCGTCTTCGACAAGGCCAAGGCCAACGAGCCCGCGAACAGGTTCGTCTTCATGGAGGCCGTCAACGGCAGCCTGATCCTTCCACCGCCGCGCTATCTGGCCAAGAAGAGTTCGCAGTTCCTGGAGCACGCGCCCTTCTGCGAACGCGACCTGCGGCTGCCGCAGTTGCCGATGACCTTCGATGAGCGGGGCGAGTTCGAAGTGCGTATCAAGAGCCGGGGCTGGGTGCACAGTTACACCCACGCGTACCACCCGCTGGATGTCGTGGGTTGGGACGGCTGCGTGTACCCGTACGCCTTCAACATCGACGACTTCAGCCCGATCGTGGGCAAGCACCACCTGCCCCCGCCGATTCACCAGACCTTTGAAGCGCACAACTTCGTGATCTGCTCGTTCTGTCCGCGGCTGCTCGACTTCCATCCGGACGCGATCGTGGTCCCGTACAACCACTCGAACCTGGACTCGGACGAAGTGCTGTACTACGTCGAAGGCAACTACAAGGCGCGCCGCGGGATCGAAAGCGGCTCGCTGACGCTGCACCCGCAGGGCATTCCGCACGGCCCGCACCCGGGAACGGTCGAATCCACCATCGGCATGACCCACACCGACGAACTCGCGGTGATGTGCGACACCTTCCGCCCACTCGTGGCCACGCGCGCTGCGGTCGAGCTCGATGAGCCGCTCTATCCGGCCTCGTGGGACGAGGGCGCCTTGACCGCAAGCAGCAAGGTGCGCGCACCGAAGGCGGCCAAGGCCGCTGCAGAGTCGAAGGCGGCGAAGCAGTCGTCGAAGGGCAAGACGGCCCGACGCGCGCCAGCTCGCACGGCCATCACGAACACCTGGGACTGATCGCGATGCGCGGTCCGCTGTTCGCAGCGATGGCAGTCATGGGACTCGGCACGATGGTGGCTGTCGGCGCGTCGGTGCTTTCGACGACAGCTGCCCCTCCTGCAGACCAAGCACCACCTGCGGCACCTGCGGCCGCGCCCGCAGACCAAGCACCACCAACGGCACCTGCGGCCGCGCCCGCACCGAACGAAGACGACGATCCGCTGCCCGCGCAGATCCCCAACCTGAGCGACGCCGGCCTTCCGGTCGTGCGGCTCACCCTCGGCGGTGAACCGTTCGACCTTGAGCTCGCTGCAACGGACGACGCGATCGCCAAGGGGCTCTCGGGTCGTGACCGCGTGCGCCGTCACCGCGGCATGTTGTTCGTCATGCCGTACTCGCGCGAACAGGGTTTCTGGATGATCGACTGCCTTGTGCCGATCGACATTGCCTTCGTGAGCGATCAGGGAATCGTGACGGCCGTGCACACCATGAAGACCGAGCCGCAGCAGCGCGCCGACGAGTCGCGCGGCGCGTACGAAGTCCGACTGCCGCGCTATCCGAGCGGCGCCAAGGCCCGCTACGCGATCGAACTCGCCGCTGGCGAGTTTGCGCGTCTGAGCATCGTCAAGGGCAGCGAGATCAAGGTCGACTGGCCGAGTGTGAATACTCTGGCTCGCGCCACGCGCGTGGCCGGATCGAAGCGTTGAACGACGGCTCACGCAGGGAGCAGCCGGACCCAGCGTTGAACGACGGCTCACGCAACGGGCAGCACGAATCCGCGGCACTCACCAAAGCTCAGTCGCGGCAGACCGTCGCGGACCGCCGATCCACGCACGATGACTTCGTCGCCATCCTGCAGGAACTTGCGTTCCGTACCGTCGGGCAGCGTGATCGGCTTGGTGCCGCGCCAGGTGAGTTCGAGCAGGCAACCTCGTTCGTCCTCACCAGCACCGCTGATCGTGCCGCTGCCGATGAGATCACCCGGCCGCATGCGGCAGCCACTCACCGTGTGGTGCGCGAGCATCTGGTTCATGCTCCACCACAGGTCCGTGCCGCGACTGCGACTGACGACCATCTCAGGCATGCCGCGTTCGCGCATCGATGCGCTCGAGATCGCGACCTCGAACCGCACATCGAGCAGGAAGTCGCCGTCCCACCGCAGATAGTCGAGCGGCTGCGGATCGCCGTCTCCGCGCGGCGGAACGGGCACGCGGTACGGCGCGAGCGCATCGGCCGTGACGATCCACGGGCTGATCGATGTCATGAAGTTCTTGGCCGTGAACGGGCCGAGCGGCTGGTACTCCCACTTCTGCAGATCGCGCGCGCTCCAATCGTTCAGGAGAACATGGCCGAAGATGCGGCCTGCGGCTTCGGCCACGCTCACGCGCTGACCGATGTCGTTGGCTTGACCGCCAACGATCGCGCCCAGTTCGAGTTCGTAGTCGAGCAGACGGCACGCGGTGAGCGACGGCGGACCATCATCAGCTTGGACGGTCTGCCCCATCGGGCGCCGCACCGCAGCACCGCTGGCAACGACCGTGCTCGCACGACCGTGGTAGCCAACCGGTAGATGCTTCCAGTTGGGCATGAGCGGATTCGTGGGGCGGAACATCGAACCCACATTGGTCGCATGATGGATCGACGCGTAGAAGTCGGTGTAGTCGCCAATCTCGCAGGGAAGGCGCATCGTGATGCCCCACGCCGGAAGCAGAGCATCCTTGGCGACTGGTGCGTCTCGAAGGTCACCGCACGATGCGCTGAGCAACCGCTGAAGCTCCGAGCGCGTCGCCGACCACGCCCCCTGACCAAGGCCGAGGAAGTCATTGAGCACAGACTTGGCCAGCGCATCCTGAATGCGGCCGTCCAGCCGTGCGAGCACGCCCGACTCCACGCAGCGATGCAGGTCCAGAATGCTGTCGCCGATCCGCACGCCCAATCGCGCACCGCGGCCCTCGCCGCTCCACGCACCCATGGGCAGATTGGCAAGTCCGAAGCCCTCGCCCCTGCCCTCGCCGCCGGAGGAACTTGCTCCGACAACCCACGATCCTCCAGATGCGGTCATGCGCATTCCTCCTTGCTCACCAAACCCATGGCCAACAGATCTTCAAGTGGTTCGTCGTAACTGCACGAGCCGAAACTGTGCATGAGTTGGGCGCGCGCCGCAGCTGCTTGGGCGGCGGTGAGACGGTGGCCGTCCCACAAGATCCCCTGCGCATCGACGGCAAACGCTCCGGGGCGCTCATCGGCAAGCAGCCGTACGAGCCCGCTGCGATCGATCACGCCAGCGTGCATCATGCATGAGCCGACGATGACATTCATGAAGCCATGCTGCGTGCACCCGATGGCCGGCACGGCATGACGAAGCGCGCGGTGCAGACCAGCGGTGGCCTTGAAGGGAACACGACCGCGGGTGCACGCCTCGATGAACGCAGACACCTGCTCGATGGTCGGGTGCGCCGCGGCGGTGACTCCGCCGGTGCGGATCTTCGCGCCAAAGCCCTCGTCGGCGATGGCGATGAGCAGTCCACGCACATCGCGATCGACCGGAAGTTCCCAGTAGGTGAAGCACTCCGGCAGCACCTCGATGGCGCGCTCGATCTCTGCGGCGTTCGCGGCCTTGACCTCAAGGCAGTCCACCCGCATCGCTGGCTCGCCTGGCGACGCGTGACGATCGTTGAAGCTCTCCACCGCCGCGAGCGATGCGGTGAAGTCGTCCCACTGCGCGATCGGCGGCGTGACTGCGGAGACCGCCCAGGCCCCTTCCGTGCGCGGCGGTTCGACCACGGGCGCGTCTCCCTTGGCGAGCGCGCCCAGCGCGGACAGCCGGGTGGCTGGCCAGACCAACCGCGCGCCGATCCACCCCGCGCCACCACCGATCAGGCGTGCGAACATCGAGACTGCCGTGGGTTCGTCAAGCGACGCAGGCGGGTAGAGCCCTGCGTAGTCGATCGATTCGCCCAACAGAGCACGCAGCGCGGAGTGACTCATGGCTCGCTCAGGGCTTGGCGAGCGCATCGGCGGGGAGCGCACGCAGGTCGCGCGCCAGATCGCCAAGGCACTGGCCGAACGCGTCGGAGAGACCCTTGATGACGCCAGCCGCGTCGTCGCTCGCCACGGGCGACTCGTGCTCGTAGGTTCGGTCCATGATGAGGCGCGGATCCACGTCAGTGCGCTGCAGGAGCAACGCATGAAGCGTCACGCGGGTCACGCCCTTCCGGTCGGTCCCGAAGAAGGCGCCGAAGGTGCGAACGCTGCTGACCAAACTCAGTTCGTCGGATCCATAGAGCCCAGCCGACGTGACGGATGTCGCGACCTTCGAATGGGCGAGCGCATCCACCATTTGAGCCTGCAGAATCTGATCCAACGGCATGACCCAGCCGTTGTAGATGTCCGCGCGTGCCTCGCCATCTGCGAATCGGTAGATCAGCGTGCCCGAGTTCCAAGGCGCTGCGATGCGCGGTCGGCCAACGCCAAGCTGACCGAGCATGGGCGTGCCTTCCGTGGTCGGTGACGACCCGTCGATGCTGATCGTCCACTGCGTCGAGCCCGGCCGGCTGGTCAGGAGCGAGCAGCCGGGCAGCGAGACCGCGAGGGCGGCGATGCCGACGGCAACAAGGATGCCGAAACCCGACATGATGCTGGATGTGGCGCGCTGGGTGAAGTGGGTCATGGCTTGGTGCTCCTAGAGGAATTCGACGGAGTGCTGATCGGTTCAGGTGGCGCGAAGAGCGTGGAGCCGGCATCGCGCTCGAGTTGGTTGGCAAGATTCTCGAAGCTGCGGGCGGCAGCGGTGAGCTCCTCGATCAGAGCGGTCACACGGGGCTCGCCGCGAGCCACGACGCCATCAATGCGGCGGACCAGCACGCGGATCTCCTCGGCGGTCTTCCTGAAGTTCGCCACGGTCTCCGGCAGTTCCTTCATGGTCGTCTTGAACTCGCCGCTCTGCAGGAACGCGCGGATTTCGTCGCCGGTGTTGGAGATGCTGGTCAGCGTGCGATGCAGGTCCGTCTTGATGGTTGTGTCGGCAGTATCGAGGAGCTCACCGATGCGCACACCGAGACCAGCAAAGTCGATGCGGCTGATCTTGGACACGGTAGTTTGAATCGAGTCGACCATTTCGTCGAACTTGCTGGCCGTGCTGGCGATCGCCACGACATCGTCATGCATCATGTCCTCGGGCGGCATGGAGAGTTGCGTCTGGTCGGGCTCATTCAAGATTTCGATGTAGGGAAGGCCGGTCAGGCCCGCCGACGCCACGCGCGCGCAGAGCCCGTGGTTGCGGCCGAAGGCGAACTCACGGCGAACCTCATCGGGCTGCTGACCGTCGGGAACGAAGATGTCCATGGTCACGATGACATTCTTGTTGAACTCGCCCGCCCGCTCCGCACCATCGTCATAGACAAAGCGACCGGTCGGGAATCCGACATCGGTGACCTTGCCGATCGTGACCCCCAGGTAACGGACGGGCGTGCCGCGTGACACACCAGTGACCGGGCGCGTGAAGTACGACTGGATCTGGATCGTGGTCTGGAACAGGGCGCGGCTCGTCGTCACCAGCGTGCCGGCGACGATGGCCACCAGGCCAGCGAGCACGAAGAGACCTGCCTTGTAGGCATGCTTGTTGCTGCTCATGATGTTGCTCCTTGGGGTGCTCTTTCCTCTGGTTGGCGCGCGAGGAACCTGCGGACATCGGGCGGGCCGGAGTCGAGCAGTTCCTTGGGCGAGCCGATCGCCAGTTGGGTCTTCTTCGCACCACCGAGCACGACCATGCGATCGGCGATGGTGAAGATGCTGGGAAGTTCGTGGGTCACCACCACAAAGGTGCGACCGGTCGAACGCGCCAGACGCACGACCATCTGGTCGAACTCGGCGCTGCTGATGGGATCGAGGCCCGCACTGGGCTCGTCGAGGAAGACGATCCTCGGGTTCATGGCCAGAGCGCGCGCCACCGCGGCGCGCTTCTGCATGCCGCCCGAGAGTGCGCTGGGCATCTTGTTGCAATGCTCGTCGAGATCGACCATCGCGAGGAGCGAGAGCGCCAGCGAGTTCATCTCGGACCAGGTGCGCAAGCCCTGTTCCTCCATCGCGAGCCGAACGTTTTCAAGCACGGTCAATCCGCCGAACAGCGCGCCGCCTTGGTACATGACGCCGATCGAGCGCCGAACCTGTTGGACAGCTTCGTCGCCGCCGGTGACCAGGTCATGGCCCGCGATCCGCAGCGTGCCGGACACAGGTGGCAGCAGCGTGATCATGGCCTTCATGAGCGTGCTCTTGCCGCACCCCGATCCGCCGCCGATGACGAACACCTCGCCCGGGGACACCGTGAAGTTGATCCCCGTCAGGACGGCGTGGCCGCCGTAGCCAACAGACAGGTCCTTGGCCTCGATGACGGTGTCGGCGGATGCGGCGGTGGTCAGCATGGCTCAGATTCCGATGGCATGGAAGAGCGCCACAAGCACACCGTCGAGGATGATGATCGCCACGATTCCGGACACCACCGCGCGCGTGGTGCTTGCGCCGACGGCGCCCGGACCGACTTGGGTTTGAAGTCCGGATCGGCAACCGATGCCACCAATGACGATCGCGAAGACGAAGGCCTTGAAGACCCCCTGTAGGAAATCCACTTGGTCGATCGAATTGCGGACGCCTTGCAGATAGAGCTCAAGGCTCATGTCGCGCGCGACCATCGGAAGCCAGCCACCGAGCACGCCAGCGAACGACGCGAACACCGAGAGCAGCGGCGTGGTGATCGCCACCGCGAGAACGCGCGGGGTCACGAGGAAACGCTCTGGATTGAGCCCCATCGTGGTGAGCGCATTGACTTCTTCGGTGACCTTCATCGTGCCGATCTCGGCGGCAAAGGCGCTGCCCGAGCGACCCGCGAGGATGATCGCGGTGATGAGTGGGCCGAGTTCACGGATGATTGCGAAGCCCATGATCGTGGGCGTCTGGTCAGCCGCGCCGTAGCGATCGAGCGCAGGCATCATTTGATAGGCGATGATGAAACCCACGATCCCGCTCAACAAGCATGTCACGGGCATCGAGTCGATGCCTGATTGGCCCATCACGCGAAGGAGATCGCGCCAACGAAGTGACTTCGGGTGCCGAAGGGCGTACGCCAGATCGATCGCCGCCCCGCCGACAAACCGCACCGTGTCGGCGAGTTCGTCCAGCATGCGAAACGCCGTCTCGCCAACATCGCTCACAAAGTGCGAATCCTGCTCGCGTGGCTCCGGCGGCTTGTGCCCGACGGCGCGCTCGACGAGCGACGCCTGATCGGCCGACAGCCCACGCACTTCGATCGTGCCCCCAGCCCAGACCACCGTGCGTCGGAGTTCCGCCAGGAGCAGAAGCCCGGTGCCACTGACCTCACGAAGCCCAGTGGCGTCGACCACGACGGATCCACTGCCGGCAGAGCGTGCGCGGCCGACGAGGTCCTCCCAGACTTCGCGCACGCGCGCGTCCTGAAGTTCGCCCTCGAGGACGATCACCGTCGGGCCGGAGGGACTCTGCACATCGGAAGGCATCTGTCAGGAATGTAGCCGCTCGTGTGGCGTGCAGGTGTCAGCGTTCGGTCCAGTCAAGACTCGTGCCGTAGGTCTCGCGCAAGCCGAACCAACCGAGCGCCGCTAGGGTCATCACGACAAGTCCCGTGATCGCCGCGGCCTGCCACGGGGCAGTTGGGTCATCGAGTCCGATCCACCCTTCGATCATCAGCCACACTGCGCCGCTGCCGGCCGCCGACCAACGCACCACATTGGGCGCGGTCGTTGCGGCCGTGGCGCGCAAGTCCGTGCCGAAGTGCTCCGCCGCGGTCGTGACGAACACGGCCCAGTAGCCGATGCCGAATCCGAGCAGGCCGATGATCGCGTACGTCAGTCCAAGATTCGCCTGCATCAGGCCAAGCGAGAAGTACGCGAGGAGGCTGAACGCCGTGATGCCGAGGAATGTTGCGATCGCAAGCCGTCTGGAGCGCCACCACTGGCTCGCCAGACCGCTCGCAAGGTCGCCCAGAGCCAAGCCGACATAGCACCACATGATCGCTCGGCCCGGAACGGGACGCTCGCTCTCGATGATGCCCATCGATCGCGCGATGACATCGCTGTACTTGACGCAGACGCCGACCACATACCAGATCGGTAGCGCGATGAGCACCACGCTCAGGTAGCGCACCAGTCGCTCGCGCGGCCAAAGCAGTCGCCAGACCGCCCCACGACCCGGCCGATGCGCTCGCTGCACGGCGCTGAACATGCCGCTCTCGACGACGCCAAACCGAAGGGCCAACAAGGCTAGGCCAAGCCCGCCGCCGATCAGAAACGAGGTGCGCCACGCGAAGACCTGCGTCACGAAGTAGCCAGCGATCGCTCCACAGATCCCGACGGCGGCAACGATCGTGGTCGCCACGCCACGCCGCTCGGGCGTGACGAGTTCAGCGACGAGCGTGATCCCAGCGCCCAGCTCGCCCGCAAGGCCGATGCCAGCCAGAACACGCAACACTTCGTATTGCCGGATCGCCGATCCGCACCCAATCCAGTGCAGGATGCGCAGCGGCCCGGATGGATCGATGTCCGTGATGAATCCGTTCAGCACGTTCGCGACGCTGTACAGCACGATGCTCCCGAAGAGCACCGACAGTCGACCGCGACGATCGCCGAGCACGCCCCAGATCACGCCACCCACGACGAGGCCGGTCGTCTGCAGCGTGTTGTCGAGCCAGACGCCCCAATCGCGAAGGAGCAGGTCCTGCGCAGCCGTGTCCAGCCCCGCAAGGCGCGGACCGAGCACCTCGCGCAGCGACTCCTTGCGGACCATGGCGAAAAGCAGCAGATCGAAAATGTCGACGAAGTAGCCGAGCGCAGCCACAACGACGGCGAGCATCGTCGACACGCGCGTCAGTGGGCCTGGTTGCGCGCTCACCGTGTTCGAATCGTGCTCGGTTCGATCGCCCATCATCGGGAGTGTCGCAGCGCGCGGCCCACCGCGCCAGTCGGCCCTGGCACTGCGTGACTGACTAGCATCCGGGCATGCTCTGGCAGCGACTCATCACTGGACCCTTGCTGATCCTGATGCTCGTCGGGCTGGTGTGGTTGGACGAAACGGCATCGACCCCGATGGTCATCGCCCCTGGCGGGGACGAGATTCCATTCGCGCCGCGCGGCACCGTGTTGCTCGCGATGTGCGCGCTCGTCGTTGCGCCGCTCCTCGCGCGAGAGATCGCGGGCATGCTCTCGCGCGCAGGCTCGGCCGTGCACGAATGGCCGTGCATGCTCGCCGCCGTGCTCGGCGTGTGCTCGATGTGGTTCCTTGGCAGCGCTGCCACGGTGAACACGAAGGTCGCCGGTGCGGTCGTGGCGATCCCCTTGGCGCTGATCACGCTGATGTCGTTCGCACTCATGCAGCGACGAACCGCAGCGGGTGCATCGTCGACCGTGGCGGGTGTGCTGCTGTCCTGGGCGTACGCAGGCCTGCCGTGGGCGTTCTGGATCGCGCTCGATCGCGCGCAGGGTCCAGCCGTCCTCGCCGGCGCGATCCTGACGGTGAAGTCGACGGACATCGGCGCGTATTTCACAGGCATGACGCTCGGTCGCACCAAGTTGATCCCGTGGCTGAGCCCAGGCAAGTCACGCGAAGGCTTCGTGGGTGGTCTGGTGACGGGCGCGGGCATCGGCGCGCTGTTCGCGTGGTGGTCGACGGATTGCACTTGGGTCGCAACGCCCATCGATCCCGTCCGCGGTGCCGTCACCGGCGCGATCTTCGGCATTCTTGGGCCGATCGGCGATCTTGCCGAGTCGCTGTTCAAGCGCGAGGCGCGGGTCAAGGACAGCGGCAACCTGCTCCCTGGCATGGGTGGCGTGCACGATGTGGCCGACAGTCTGCTGCTGACGGCCCCCGCTGCGTGGCTGCTGTTGGCCTGAACGCCCACGGGAATGCACGCGAGAACGCAGGTACGAACGCGGGCGCGTCCTTCCGGTACGCTTGCGCGATCATGAGTGTCATCGCAGCCCTGCGGAATCTCCAGCGTGTCGACAGCCAGGTTCGAGCCCTCAGCACCCGTCTCGACGGTGCGGCCGACGCGCTGGCATCGCGCGAGCGAGAAGTGACCGCGGCGAATGCCAAGCTCGCTGAGGCGGAGTCGATTCATCGCCAACTGCTGGCCAGCGCGAAGAACCTGGAAGCCGAGAGCGGAACCTTCAAGTCCCGCATCGAGTCACTGCGTGTGGAACTGAACGCCACCTCGAAAAAGTCTCAGTACGACGCCATTCTCGCCGAGATGGGCGCCCTGCAGGAGAAGCGCGACGAACGCGACGGTCAGGCGCTGGAGTTCATGACCAAGGCCGACACCCAGCAAGCGCGCATCAACGATGCGACTGCGCACCGCGACGAACGCGTGCGTCGCCGTGATGCGGCCAAGACCGAACACGAGCAGCGCAAGGCCGACATCGCCGATCGCTTGACGGAACTTCGCCGCGAGCGTGAAGAGGCCGCCGTGCAAGTTCCGGCCAAGGAACTGGCGCTCTTCAACTCGGTCGCCGACGAACACGAAGGCGAAGCGATGTCCGAAGTCATCGAGCTCAGCGCACGACACCGCGAGTACAGCTGCGGCGTGTGCAACATCGAGTTGCCGCCGCGTGCATTCGCCGCGCTGATCGGCAACAACGACACGATCACCTGCTGCCCAAGCTGCCGCCGGATCCTCTTCTTGGATCTGGCTGCGAAGGCAGAGTGAGTTCACAGATCCGCTCGCCCTTGCGAGCCGCGACTGCGGTGTGATGGCGTAGGTCCGTTGGCCCTTTTCAGCCGCGAAGGCCGCGCGAGTCCCTGCGCACACCTGACTTCGTGACACTTCAGCGCGGCGTCACTCGAAGCCGAGCTCGGCGAGTTCTTCTTCCGAGAGTCCAAAGTGGTGGCCGATTTCGTGCAGGACGGTGATGCGGATCTGCCGCATGACCTCGTCTTCGCCGCCGAACGCTTGGCCATCCTCGTCGAGTCCCGGTTCCCAGCCGCCGGCCTCGTCGATGATGCCTCGGCGGAAGACGTGAATCGTCTCGGGCAGATCGCCACTCGCATCGTGACGCCGCTCCGTGAGCGGGACACCTGAGTAGAGCCCGCACAGATCATCGAGCTCTGGGTCCATGCCCAACTCCTCGAGCAGTTCAGCACTCGGGCAGTCGTCCACGATCAACGGCGCTTCATCGAGCAGCGCATGCAACCGAGGTGGCAGCGAACTCATGACGAGGTCCATGAGTCGGTCGAAACGGTTGCGCTCCCAGTTGGGAAGGTGCTCGCTCATGACCACATCCTGGGACGACGGATCGAGTCCACACCAACGCGATGCGTCATGACCAGTCCGGAGCGCTCAGATCGACCGCGCCGACAAGGTCCATGATCGACGACGCGCCTTGGCGCTGGACCCAGGCGTCGAGGTCGCGCGCGACCGTTGCGGGACCGGCCGGGTCGACGAAGAGCGAGGTTCCCATGCCCACCAGCGTGGCGCCGGCAAGCACGAGTTCCGCCGCATCGCGCCAATCCATCACGCCGCCGAGACCGATGATGGGCTTCCCCGCGTCGCGGGCGACCTGCGTATAGACCTCATGCACCATGCGCACGGCGATCGGATGGATCGCTGGTCCACTGAGCCCGCCTTTGCCGCGCGAGAGTCGCGTGCGGCGCGTCTCGGGATCGATCGCCATGGCCTGAACGGTGTTGATGAGCGTCAGCGCATCGGCGCCGCCGTCGATCGCACCCCGCGCGAGCCCGACGATATCGCCCGTGTTCGGCGTGAGTTTGACGATCAGCGGTTTGGTGGTGACCGACCGAAGCGTCGAAGTCAGACCGCGCAGGAGGTCGGGCGAGTCGCTGAACTGCAGCCCCGTCGAGGTATTCGGGCAGCTGGCGTTGATCTCGATCGCCGCCATGTCGTCGAGTGCGTCGAAGGCACGCACGACCGCGGCGTAGTCCTCGATCGAATGCCCCGCAACGCTGCCGATGATTCTGCACGGCACGCGGGATGCACGGCACCACTTCTCACGGACGAACGCCTCGACACCAACGTTGGCGAGTCCGATCGCGTTGAGCATGCCGCCCTTGGCGCCGATGATCCGCCAAGGCTTGTTGCCCTCGCGCGGCTCTGGCGTGATGCTCTTGGTCGTGATGGCACCAAGCGAACGCAGGTCCAGCGCATCGGCGAGCTCATCGAGGTAGCCACATGTGCCCGCTGCGGCCACAAGCGGCGAGCCGAAGTCGATGCCCAGAGCGTGCACGCGCAGGCGATGCATGGACGGAGTTCTAGCAGGTGCCGCACGGCTATGCTTCGGGCATGAGCACGCCCGACCGCATCGCGCAGTTCGAGAAGATGGCCTCGGCCGACCCGAGCAACGAGATGGCTCACTTCAGCCTGGGCAACGCGTACCTGCAGGTCGGCCGCTATGCCGAGAGCGCGCAGAGCCTGGAGCGGTGCATCGCGATCAATCCTGAGATGAGCAAGGCCTATCAACTCTGCGGTCAGGCGATGATCGGTGCCGGCTGGGAAGACAAGGCCGTGGCTGTGCTGATGACTGGCTACGACGTCGCCGCGCGCAAAGGCGACCGACTGCCGCAGGAAGCGATCGCCGGGATGCTTCGCTCGATCGGCCGCGAACCGCCGAAGGTCGAACGACCGGTCGATGCAGCGGCGGAAGCACTGCGCGCCAGTGGAGTCTTTGTGTGCGGCCGCACCGGGCGCCCTGGATCCAAGCTCCCGTCGCCGCCTTTCCGTGGGCCCGTCGGACAGTGGATCTTCGACCATGTCAGCGCTGAAACATGGCGCGACTGGATCGGCCAAGGCACGAAGGTCATCAATGAACTTCGCCTGGACTTCAGCCGCGACAGCGATCAGGAGATCTACGACCGCCACATGCGGGAGTACCTGGGCATCGACGATGAACTGCTCGCGCAGTTGCGCACAACTGCCACGAAAGTTTGATCGGCGCCCACCGGCGCACACGGCAGCGTCACGCGACGCGTGTTGACTGAGGGCTCAGCGCGTCACACCTTGCGAAGATAGACGAGCCACTCGAGCGTCAACACCGCGAGCGCGGCCAACATGAGCCACGGCCAGAGCGCGCTTCGGCCTGACTCGCCGCCCTGCACACCACGAACGGTCTCGAGTCCAAGCGAGAGCGACTCGAGCGTGCCGATGCGGCCTTCGCGCGGGTCCTGCAACGCCACGGCGATCGGGCGGGTTCGCTCCTCGCTCCCCTCGTGCCAGCGCGCCGTCCAAACTCCGGCTTGGCGCAGCGGCCCGATGACGACTTGTGCGGGATCGGTGACGGTGATCTCGTGCGAGCCAGACGCCGGTGAGGTGAGCGTCAATGAGCGCACGCCTGAAGGCAGTCGGATCGGCTGCGTGTCGCCGGGCGCAATCGTGGGCAGTGCGGCTTCGCGACCGCTCGCGGCAAGAAACTCGATCGCATTCGCCATGAAGTTGACGAAGCCGCGTTGGAACGGCCAGTTGCTGTCGAGCGGATTGAATGCGACGACGACCGCCTGACCGCCCGATCGTGCGAGCGTCATGACCAAGGGCCCATCGCTGCCTTCAACGATCGTCTCCACATCGCTCGCGGGCGAGTACGCCACGGCGCGCGCAACCCCGAGTTCATCCAAGTTCACGAAGCGCAGGAGCGGATGCGCGGCCTGGGATGAGCGCATCGAGACATCGGCCTTCTCGCCGTAGGGATTGAGCCCCTCGAACGGCGCCGTCCCGCCAAGGACGAGGTACCGAGCCGGCGGGAGCGATGGCGGCGACGCGCCATCGAGCACAACGACATCGAACGCGTCGATCCATGCGGGGTTCGCCGCGGTGCGCGTGGTGAACTGATCGAGCGTGACCGCGTCCACGGACTTGACTGGCAGCGCCTGCACCAGGCCGCGCGTGATCGACGATCCACCCACAAGCAGGACGCGAGCGGCAGCCGAGGGTGCCGCCACCATCGCCATGCGATTGTCCGCAGGTTGGTCGTCGGACGCGACGAGCCGCACCTCCACGATCCCGTCGGGCTTCACGGTGACCGACGGGAACGACACGCGCACCTCGCCGGGGAGCCATGTCTTGCGCGAGGGATCCTCGCCCGCTGCTGGTACGTCGATCCCATTGGGCAACACTGCACGCAGCGTGCCATCAACCCAGAGTTCGACATCCGAGTGCAGCGGTGCCTCGTCCCAATTCATGATGCGCGCGAAGACAGCGACTTCATCTGGGTTGCCAGCGAGCCGCGAAACGCCGGCGCCCGCAACGCCGGCGTTGCGCGCGGTGGACGAGCCCATCGGATGAAAACGAAGGTGCTCGCCAGGCTTGATGACGCACCGCTCCAGATCGGCGATCCGACCATCGGACCAGAGTTCGAGCGTGACGCCGCTCTCCTGCGGCGCACCCTGCTTGTCGGGATTGGGCACCTCCATGAAGGAGCGCGCAACATCGAGCGCATCGACGAGTGTGGTCGTTTCGTCGGTGGCTTCGATGGCATCAATCGCATCGTGCGCGCGCGCCGCCAGCGTGCTGAAGGGGCTCAGGACGGTCGCCTCGCGGGCGAGCGCGACGACCATGACTTCAGGCGCTTGCGAGAAGAGCCCAGTGCCGAAGAGCGCGCTGACGCGGTCGTGCGCTTCGCGCTTGGCTTGCTCGAGACGCGAACGACCATCCGCGTCTTTCACACCCATGCTGGCGCTGCGGTCGATGAGCAGCACCACGCGCCCGCTCTCGACGAGGCCCAAGTCTGCCTGGGGCTGCGCGAGCGCGAGCGCAAGCAGCGCGATGGCCAGCGCCTGCAAGACGAGCAGCCACGACATGCGCATGCGCTGGAACAAGCTGTTCGCGCGAAGGTCTTCGACCTGGCGGGTCCAGAGCAGCGTGCTCGCGACGGTTCGCTTGGGCCGACGCAGACGCAGGATGTACAGCGCAAGCAGCGGCGGCAGCGTGGCAGCCGCCAAGATGATGCCAGCCAGCGGTGCAAGCCACATCATCGCAGGAGACCTCGCTTGCGCAGGTAGTCCAGCAACAATTCGTCGACGGGCGTGGTCGTGGGAACCGGAACATGAACGATGCCGCGGCGGACGCAGAAATCACGCAGCGCGGTGGCGTGCGCAACCGTCGCTTGGCTGTACGCCTCGAGAGCTTTCGACGTGATCGTCATTTCGACCTCGGCGCCATCCTCGCTGTCGATGAATCGAAGATCGCCAGTCAGACCGTGCATCCCCGGATCGCGCTCCTCCGGAGCGATGAGCTGCAGCGCGTAGACATCGAAGCCGCGGCCAGCGACGGAACGAAGCCCCTTCTCGGCACCGTCGCGGAAGAGAAAGTCACTCAAGACGATCATGACGCCGCGTCCTTGTCGCCCGAGCGCGATCGTGCGCATGGCGTCATCGAAGCCAGCGTCCCCAGCTGCCTTGCGATCGAGCAGCCACTGTCCAAGATCGCGTGTTCGGCGGCGTCCGCGCAGACCAGTGAGCGGATGGAAACCGTCGCCACCAAAGCCAAACGCTGAGACCCGGTTGTGATTGACCAGCCCGACATAGCCGAGCGCCATCGCCACGCGGCGCGCGTAGTCGAATTTGTTGGGTGTGCCCCAATCCATGCTGCCGGAACAATCGATCGCGAGCACCAGACTCAGATCTTCTTCCTCGAGGAAGAGCTTCAGGAAGAGTCGATCGAGTCGGCCGTAGATGTTCCAGTCGACGAATCGAAGGTCATCGCCTGCGACATAGGGCCGGAAGTCGGCGAACTCCACGCTCTGGCCGCGGCGTCGGCTGCGTCGCTCGCCCTGCACCTTGCCTTGGAAGATCTTGCGACTCGTCACATCGAGCGCGTCAAGCCGGGTCATGAGCGGTCCATCGATGAGTTGATCGACGGTTCGTGGTGCGTCGGCGCGCTCGCTCATGGCACCACCTCAGTCGGCGTGCGCGCGATGACATGCTCGATGATGCGATCGACGGGGGTCGCATCCGCTTCGGCCTCAAAGCTGGGCACGACGCGGTGCCGCAGCGCGGCAGGCGCCATGGCCCGAAGGTCATCGCAGCTCACGGCGAAACGACCATCGAGGAGCGCGCGCACCTTCGCGCACGACACGAGTGCTTGCGCCGCTCGCGGGCTCGCACCGAACGCGATCCATCGGTCGGTCCATCGGTCGCTGAAGGCCCCGTGCGGATGCGTGCCGAGCACCAAGCGAATCGCGTAGTCCTGAACATGCGGCGCCATCGCGACCTGCCGCGCAAGTCGTTGCGCAGCACGAATCGCACGCGCATCGAGCAGTTGGCGCGCCTGGGGCGCTTGTCCCGTGGTCGTGCGGGAAAGAACCTCGTTCAGCGTTGCTTG
This sequence comes from Phycisphaerae bacterium, assembly GCA_016873315.1. Classification (GTDB taxonomy): domain Bacteria; phylum Planctomycetota; class Phycisphaerae; order Phycisphaerales; family SM1A02; genus SYIB01. The sequence continues at coordinate 27,225 of VGXL01000004.1, forward strand.
GTCCACCGTTGGCACGCGCACCTTGAGCAGGAAGCGGTCGAGTTGGGCCTCGGGCAGCGGGTACGTGCCCTCTTGTTCAATCGGATTCTGCGTGGCGAGTACGAAGAACGGTCGCTCGAGCTGCATCGTCTGGCCGCCGACAGTCACGCTGCGCTCCTGCATCGCTTCGAGCAGCGCGCTCTGCGCCTTGGGCGTGGCGCGGTTGATCTCGTCAGCGAGCACGACCTGCGCAAAGATCGGACCAGCGCGGAACTGGATCTCGCGGTTGCCGCTCGCGGCGTCCTCGACCACGACCTGCGTGCCCGTGATGTCAGCGGGCATCAGATCCGGCGTGAACTGGATGCGCGAGAAGCGAAGCCCAAGGATCTGCCCCAGCGTTCGCACGAGCAGAGTCTTGCCCAAACCCGGCACGCCCTCGAGCAGGATGTGACCATCCGCCAGAAGCGCCACCAGGCACTCGTCGACCACGGCCTGCTGACCGACGAGCACACGCCCCACTTCGTGTCGCATTGCGACCACCGTGCGACCGAAGGCTTCAGCCGCCGAGCGCACCTCGTCGATCGTCGAGGGTGCATCGGGAACGGGCTCAAGCCGCGTCACGATGCGTCCTCCTCGCCGCGCGCGCGGCGCTTGGCTGCCCGCAACCGCGCCAGGCTCGATGCATCCTCGCTCGATGCGGCATCGTTCGACGCGGCGCCCTTCGATGCGCCACCAGTCGAACCGGCACCCGGCGAGGCGTCGCTCGGCTTGTCCTGCGTGCGGTCCACGATTTCGACGGGAGCGCTTGGCGCCGTGCGACGATCGGGTTTCGTGGGTCCGGTCGATGCGGCGGCAGTTGGCTCGCTCCCCGCTTGTCGCGCACCGCTTCGCGCGCGCTTCCATGCTTCGACCGTTGCGCCGCCGGCCTTGGCCCCCTCGCCCACCGCCATCGCCGCAAGATCGCGCGCCGCTTCGCGGTCAAGCGAGATCCTTCGCGCCGCAACATCGATGATGAGGAGCGCTGCGGCGAGGATCGCCAACACATTCCAGATTCGCTTGGCGGCCTCGGGCATCGAGAGCCCGCTGCGATCGAAGAAGTCGGTCGTCGCCGCATCCTTCAAGGCGATCATGCGACCACCGCTGAGGTCGGCGATGCGCCGCAAGAGCGCCGAGTCATCGCGCGTGGCGGCGAGTTCGCGCGGGTACGGAACGCTGACGACCGATCGCGCTGACCGCTCGATGCCCATGCCATCCTGCGCCGAGATGCTCGCCAAGTACGCGCCCTGCTCACGCGCGTCGAAGTTCGCCACATACTGACCCGGCGCCGTCTGCTGCAGATCAAGCACGACGACGCTGCCATCGGGCCGCATCAAGGTCGCCGAACTGCGCAGGAAGTCGCGAGGCTCGCCCGCGGCCGTGAACGCCGACACCTGCACGCGCCCCACATCGCCATCGACCGAGGTGGACACCAGCAGATCCTGCGCGGTCGGCGGGCGCATCATCCATCGCAACGCGCGGGTCCAGAACGGTTGGTAGCCGCTCCATGTCGCCCACGATCGGCCCCATCGGCCGCCCAGGTCGCTCGTGAAGGCCATCGACTTGCCGAGTCCGTAGTTCCAGTACGCCACGAGCGGATCGCGCGACTCGGTCGTTGGCAGCACCGCCGGCACCTGGGCAAGTCCATCGCGCGGCACGGTCACGACCCAACCGTTGACCTGCGGCAGGCTCGTTGTTCCATCCATCGGTCCGCCCGTCGACTGCTCCACAACTGGTCGCACGGTCTGCTCCAAGATCAGCGTGCGGCTGACGAGCGTGGCTTCCTTCGTGAAGATTTTCGGAAGCAGATTCGGATTCTGAACATTGTAGAAGGTGCCGCCAGTCTGCTCGGCAACGGCGCGCATGTTCTGCAAGTCGATGCTCGTCCCGTGACCGCCCACCATGATCGTGGTGACGGTGATCTTCAGGCGCTTGAGTTCGTCCAAGTCGCTCTGCGTGGGCGGACTCGGATCGCCATCCGAAATGATGATGATGTGCTTCTGTCCGGCGTTCGCCTTGGCGAGCCCTTCCTTTGCCAAACTCAGGCTCGCCTTGAAGTCGGGCATGTCGCCCACCACCATGCGCTTGATCGCCGCGCGAATGCCAGACTTGTCGCCGACGGGCTGCAGTTCATGCGCCCACGAAGCGAGTTTGCCGCTCCGACCGCCCCAGTCAAAGGTCACGATCCCCGCAAGGTCGAGTCTGCTCAACGCATCGACCGCCGCGTCAGCCACCTTCTCGCCCCAGTAGTTGCCGGCTGCCATCTCGCACGAGTGCATGATGAGCACGAGCGCACCCTTGGGGAGTTGGCGCGTCGCCGGCGGTTCGAGCCGTACGGCGAAGGCCTTCGAGGACTCGCTGCCTTGCCAACCGCCTGCGCCGAACGCTCGGTCGCCACCGGTGACCAGCAGTCCACCGCCGAGGTCGTGCACATACGAGTGCAACAACTGATCGGTCTCGTTCGTGATCTCAAAGCGACCGACATTCGCGAGCACGACCGCATCAGCATCGGCGAGGACCGACACGCCTTCGACATCGAGTTCATCTGGCGTGACGACGAACGACGGGATGTCACCTTCGGCCAGTGCCTCGACGAGCGGCTTCGATTCATCGCCGCCAGCGCTTCCGTCCACGATCACGACCTTTGCCCCCGAACTGACGAGCACCATCGCCGCGCCGCGGTTGTTCTCGGCAATCGCGTCGGAAGCAGGATCATCGGGCGTGTAGACGAGTTCGTACCGTCGAGACTGACGCCCAACGACGACCATGGGAAATGTCAGCGCGTTCACGCCAGCCTTCAGATCAACCGCGAGACCACTGCCGGGTGCCGATGGATCCAAGTCGACCGGCTCGCCATTTTCGCGCAGCGTCACGACGCCGCGATTGGGTCCCATGCTGCGGATCGACGCGCGCAGATCAATCGTCTGGCCCTCGCGAGCGGTGCTCGGCGCGCGCAGCGACTCGACCATTACCTCGCTCGCGTGGCTGAAGGGCAGCGCGACCACGTCGATCGGAATGCCGTTGGCACGAGCAGCCTCGGCCGCTTCGAGCGCGTTGCCGCTCGTCTGATTGCCATCAGAAATCAGCAGCAGTCGGCTCGCCGTGTCCGGCGGAAGCATCGCCATGCCGCGCCGCAGGGCAGCCTCGATCCCAGTCGCCATCCGATCGCCGCCATGTTGCGACACATCCAAGCTCGCATCGCTCTCAGCGATCGCGCGGACCTCCGGGCGACTGGCAAAGGTGATCAATCCCACGCGGTCGGCCGCTTCGCGCTTGCTCGCCACCAAGCCGTCAACCAGCTTCTGCGCCTGCTGCTGCATCGACTGCGGCACCGATCGGCTCGCGTCGGAAACCACCATCACGGTCAGTCCCTCGCCCTTGCGCACCAGACTCGGCTGCGCGAGCGCGAGTGCGAGCATGGTGACGAGCAGGCCCCGCAGCACCATCGTCGCGATCGTCTTGCCAACACCCACGACGCCGCGACGGCGCCATGCCATCCAGCAGAGCACCGGAACCAGCACGAGCAGCGCCAGTGCCAGCGGTCGTTCAACATCGATCGACGGCATCACGGGGAAGGTACCGCGACGGATTCACGCTTGACTCGGTCCACCCAACGATCCGAGGGGAGCAGGTAGAGCCGATTGTTCGTGGAATCGAGAACGGCCAAGGTGCCGCCATGCACCTGCGCCGACCACGGACCATTGAGCATGCCGGGCTCGCGTCCGCCTTTTCCCCAACAGCCGCGCGACGATCCGTCTGACAGATCGAACGCCTGCAGCCGGCACCCGCCGAACTCGGTCACCAGCACGGTGGTCGCGTCAAGCCGTTCGAGTCCGTACGGGTAGAGCAGTTCGCCGGGCTCCTGCCCCATCGCGCCGATCGATCGCACGAACGCGCCGTCGGTCGTGACTTCGACGAGCCGATGATTGCACGCGTCGGCAACGAGCACTCGCCCGGAGCCGAGCATGAGCATCGACTGCGGCCGATCGAACTTGGGTTCGGGGGATCCGTCCGTCGGGACGCCGTGGTGACCGAACGAGCGGACGAATGTGCCGTCGCGCTGGAAGACCTGGATCCGATCGTTGCCGCCGTACTCGCTGATGTAGACCAGACCGTCCTCACCGAACGCGATGTCCGTTGGGAAGACGAACTCTCCGGGTGCTTGACCGAATCGACCAAAGGTCCTGAGCACGCGGCCCTGGTCATCCATCACCGTGATCCGATGCTCGTGCGTGTCGGCGATCCACAGTTCGCCATCTGGTGACACGCTTATGCCCGTGGGGAACCCCTGATCGAACTCAGGCATGAGCCATTCGCGACGGTACGACCCATCTGGCCCCAAGACCTGCACGCGCGCGCTTCGATCGATGATCACGAGCTCGCCAGCCGGAGTCCATGCCATGGCGCGTGGATAGTTGAATTGCAGTGGTCCCTTGCCGCCGCGACCGACGACACGCGCATCAGCACACCATGATGGAAGCGGTGTCGTGTGCGACTCGCCGCCGCACGCGACCATGAACGGCAGCAGAGCGAAGCACGCCACCAGCACGCCGCCCGATCTGGGGGCCAACCACGCCAACGCGCCAGCGGCGACCGCGGCGACGATCATCAGGATCGGCACGAAGCCGGCCACCACATCGGGTCGCTGGTAGTGCATGGCGTTGAGCAGCGCGGCCGCGATCCAATCTCCGCCTGGCGGTTGCACGCGCGCAGAGACGACCACTTCGCCAGCCGCGCCCACCGCGCCAATCGCTCCGGCCGCAGCACACGCCACGCCCACGCGCGGCCAGAGCGCCAGCACAATCGTCCACGCAGGGCCGTCGAGCCGCGCACTCGCGCGGAGATCCCGAGGCGCACCGCGGACGGAGAGCCAGCCCATCACGGCACCGATCCATCCCCACCGAGAAAGCTGCGCTGCGGCCACGATGCCCAGGCCATCGTGCATCCACGAAAGTCCGTCTCGATTCCATGCATGAACATGAGCAACCGCCACGACGATCGCTGGCGAGAGCGCGAGCGTGATCCACACCACACGGAGCCATCGCTCTGCGCGCTGCAGACCAAGCGATCCCTCGGCACACCAAGCATGCAGCATGCACACGCCCGCGACGAGCGCGCCACACATCACCGACGCGGCGGCCGTTCTCAACACACCATCGCCGTACACCTGCAGGACCTTCACCGCACCACCGTGCCCAAGCGAAAGGAGCAAGAGCACGATCCCGGGGACGATGAGCGGCATCGCAAGCAGCACGAGCGGCCATCGGGTTGTGGCGCGAACATCGTTCACAGCATGATCATCCGTCGCGTGCGGTCGTGTGACCACGATGGCGACCGCGAGCGATGCTGCGATCGACCAGCCCGAAGCCACGAGCACCGACCACGGACTTGCTCCAGCCGCTTCGAGCGCCCGAAGTTCGAAGCCCACCGTCCGGACCAAAGCTAAGTCGAAGGCCGTCGTGTCAGCCATCGTCAGTCCGGCGACCACCAAGATCGACAGCAGCACGCCATGTCGATCTTCGCGCCACGACATTCGCACGCGATCGATCCAGCGCATGCGATCCAGGACCGCCGCCTCGCGCGCAACGACGCGCTCGCGCAAGGCGATGACGAGCGCTCCGGCGATCGGCCAGAGCGTGCACGCGAGTGCCATGAGCAGCGCCAGCGTGCGCCACGCACCCACCGCATCGTGCTCGATGATCCACGATCCGAGTCGCCACTCGGGTGAGCCGAGCTGCCACCACGCGTACCACGCTGCGTACGGCGGAACCAGCACAGGCACGATCCAGAGCGCCCACGACCACCAACTTCGCGGTGGGCTCACGCGGGACATCCACCACCCCACCATCGTGACGAGCACGCCCGCGCCGACGCTCCACCCGATCGTCGCCAACGCAACGGCCCACGCGTTGTGGGCCACGCCGATCGGTGCATCAACCGTCGAGTGCAGGGCTGGCACCTGCACGATCGGGGCGACCACGCCCAGCACGACACCAAGCAGTCCGAGCGCGAGCAAGACGATCGGCAGGATGGGCACCACCGATCGTCTCGTCACGGTCCAGTCGCCTTGATGAGGTCCGCAACAGCGGCATCCATCCGGTCCGCGGCATCTTGGATGTCGACGCGCATCGGATCGTCGGGCAGCGGATCAAGATCCGGCGGAAGTTCCACACCGAGTGGCCAATTGCGACTCTCGCTTGCGGCGATGCGCGCTTGCACCCCCGCACTCAGCATGTATTCCATGAACCAGATCGCATTGGAGCGATGTGGCGCACCTGCGATCAAGGCCACGGTGTTCGGAATCAACAGCGTGCCGCCACCTGGATCGGCAACCGGATCGTGACGCGGCATGATCCAAACGACCTTCGCACCGCGAGCCTGTGCAGCGAGCACATCGTCGGTGTCGGTGAGACCGATGTCCGCTTCACCGCGCGCCACCGCTTCGACGACCGCAGCGTTTCCTCCTGTCAGGAGCCGCGGTTCGTTCTCGGCAAACCCCTCGACGAACGCCTCCCAGTACCCCGGGATTCGCAGCGAGCGCTCGAAGAACGACTGCATCGCCCCAAGGTGCCCACGCGTCGTTCCAAAACGCGGATCGGCCATGACAATGCGGCCCTTCCACCATGGGCGCACAAGATCCATCCAGGTGTCGGGAAGCTCCTCGGGCTTCACCCGATCGGGTGCGATCACGAGCACACGCGCACGCGCGCTGAAGCCGAACCATCGGCGCTCGCGGTCCCGGCAATTCACGGGCCACTCGCCGAAGACGCCTGCGTCGAGCGGCTCGAAGGCGCCCTCCTTGGCCAACTGGGCGACGGCGAAGCACTCGCTGCTCCAGAGCACATCGGCGCGAGGTCGCTCGCGCTCGGCCCGGAGCAGGCTTGCCAGCGCCGTCGTCTTGGTGGCCTCGGTGTCGTAGCGAACACCGACGGTGAGCCCCGATTCTTGCTCGAACGACTCGATGATCGGTCGCGCGACCTGTTCATCCGCGCTCACATACACGATGAGGTCGGGCGACTTGCCGCACGCCGACAACGCGATCACCGCAGCGCCGATCAACCAACGGAGCGCGCCAACCCACGGCATGAAGGACATCACTTCGATCCGCCCTGGCTCGGTGCTTGACCAGCAGGTTGACCCGCGCCCGATCCGGCGCCCTGACCCGCGCCACTGGTCTTGCGATCGATCTGCTTCTTGACATCACCGAAGTAGCGTCGATGCGCTTCCTTCAGGTGCGGCGGCACCGGATCTTCGGCCGTTGCACTCTCAGCTTTGCGCGTCACATCGCCCGCAACGGACTGGAGCGCGGTCGCCGCTTCGCCCGTGATCGCTGGACCCTCGACGAGCTGACGCGCGATGATCGGTCCCTGGCCCTTCTCGACCTTTTCGCGACGCTTGACGGTGTTGGTCTTCGTCACCTCGCGGGGAGCTTGACCGCCCGAGCCCTGACCGCGCGAACCCATGCCAGGTCCCTGGCGCTCACCATCTTGCCCCTCGCTCTGCCCGCCTTGCGCAAGTTGAGTCGGACCCGAACCACCCTTGCATTGACCGCCGGCACTCTGGCTCGCTTGATCCATCTGCTGCTGGGCTTCCATGTCGTTCAGCAGTTCGCTGGGGTCGCCGGCGGCAGCATCCTTCTGCTCATCCGACGCGCCCTGCTCGCCGTCGGAAGGTTGATCCTGACTGCCTTGCTGGCCCTCGTTGCCTTGCTCGCCATTCTGACCCTTCTGACCCTTCTGTCCCTGCTGGCCCTTCTGCCCGGACTGACCTGGGTTCTGGCACTGCTTGCACGCCTTGCTCAGTTGCTGCATGTTCTGCTGCATCTGCTGCGCCGCATCGAGCGCCTGCTTGAGTTGTTCCTTCTGCGCCTCGTTGAGCTGCTTCGACTGCTCGATCGCGCGCTTGAGCGCTTCGGGGTTGTCGGCCATGTTGGGATCCAAGCCCGCATCCTCGAGCGCCTTGCGCAGAGCATCCTTGTCCTTGGCCAGCTCCTGCAACTTTTTCGCCAAGGCTTCAAGGTCTTTCTTCGCCTGTTCGCGCTGGGCCTCAGTCATCGAGCCGTCGTTGAGTTTCTCCTGCAGGTCCTTCATCGCCTCCTTCGCAGCGGCGATGTCGCCCTGCTTGAGCGCCTCGGTCAAGGGCGCGACCGCGCTGTCCTTGGGGACCTGAAGACTGGCGAGCGCATCCTTCGTCTGCTCCATGCCCTTGGCTTGTGCGCTCTCCTTGAGCGCGCCGAGCTTCTGGGCCATCTCCGTCAAGCGCTTCGCGAGCTCACGCTCCTTCTCGGCAAGGCTCTTGTCATCCTGCCCTTCGATGGCCTCGTTCGCACGGCGAATCTCGGCGGCCATCTCTTCGCTCAGGCGCGGATCGTCGGTCACGGTCTTGACGACCGCCTCCAAGCGCTCCTTCATCGCGTCCACGCGCGATTGACTGCCGGGATCGGTCGCCGCGGCGTCGGCCTGCGCGGTCGACCAACTCGGCGCCACCATGAAGAGCAGCCAGGCCAGAGCGAGTGCGCCCGGACCACCCCACCAAAGTCGCGGAAGTTTGAAGGGAAGCGCTCGCCGCCACAGCTGCAGCAGCCCGCGCTCGTCGGCCAGATGCATCGCATCCTGCACGGCTGCCTGAGCGAAGGGATCTTGACGATCGCGAACTGCAAGCGCCGTCGACAAACGATCCTTCAGCCCGAGCTCCGCATCAATCACGCTGGCCATTGCCACGGGCGACGGCGTGCGCTCACGCATCACCAACGCAGCGATCCCGGCGCCGACGAGCGCCGCCACGCTCACCAGCGCGAGCCACTGCGGATCAGCCGCGGCATCCCATCGATCGCCCACGATCTTGGCCACCATCACCCAGACCACCGGCAGCGCGCTTGCGACGAGCAGCGCCCACAGGAACGCGCGCGCCCACGCTTGGACGGCGAAGCGCCCCTGGCAGCGACGGACGATGCGGTCGATCAGGTCCATGGCAGTACGCTCCTCTCCAGAAGGATACTCCTCGATGATCATGACGCGAGCCATTCCCATGCTGTTCGCCGCCATCGCAGTACTTGGTGCGCCGTCCGTTCTCGCGCAGGTCGACAACGACCTGCAGCGCCAAGTCGATGCGCTCAAGGAGCAAGTCCGGCGAAAGGACATCGACCTCCAGGTCTTGGCCGCCAAGGTCACTGAACTCGAGGCCAAGCTCGCCGATTGCGAACGCCGTGGAGATCCGGCACCCGCACCAGATCCTGCGCCTGCGCCAACTGATCCGCCCGAGTCGACGCCACCGACGCCCGCTCCCGAGCCGACCCCGGACGATCCGCACCTGCCTGCGCCGACTCCCGACGATCCGCACATGCCTGCGCCGACTCCCGGCGATCCGCACATGCCCGAGCCGGCCCCCCGCGATCCGCGCTTGCCGTCGGATGCGCCCGCTCCCATTGCGCCGCCCGCGCCGCATGATCCCTCGACCGAACAGCCTGCGCCGGAGTTCGTCTCGCCCGAAGCACTGCTCAACGCTGTGCGGATTCGGTTGCGCGAAGACTTTGGCGCGCGCGCGAACTCAAGCGATGCAAAGGAGCGCGCGACCTACCACCGCGAACTCAAGCCATGGACCGTGGACCGAGCTCGGACCATGCGTCACGAGGTGGTGTGGTCCGTTCAGTTGATCGAGGCCATGTCGGTTCGCGGCGGTCGCATCCTCATCCAGGCCCAGGTGATCGATGCAACCGGTCGCGAACTTGGACCGTGCACCATCGAGCTCGCCGGCGCGGCAGCGAAGGCGTGGCGCGGCACATCGATTGCGGGCCGTCGTGCGACCGTGCGCGGACTGGCGACACTCGAGCTGACCATCGATCCTGAACTGCATGAAGCCCGCCCGTTCCGCAACGACCGATTCATCGGTCCATGCCTCGAAGCCCGCGTGATCGTGACGCAAGCTGTGCTCAGCACCTGAACTGAGCGACGACTATGGACCCGCATGACCAAGTTTGCGTGTGCTTCAAGGTGAGTCTGCACAAGCTCACCACCTTCATGGATCGCGAGCAACCGTCGGTGCCCAGCCAACTGAGCCAGTGCCTTGGGGCGGGCACCGGATGCGGCTGGTGCGTGCCGTTCCTGTGTCGACTCCATGCTCAGCACGCCGCCGGGCTGCACCCTGACTTGGCCATCTCGCCCGAGGACTATGTGGCCAGGCGCGCGTCCTACAAGGCTGCAGGAAAGATCCACCAAGGCGACGAAGCGGTCGAGGCGGGCGGCTGGCAAGGCGGCTAGTATTGAGACTCGTTCTCAACATGAGCACTTCGTGACCGACCCCACTCCTCCCATTCGAATCCCGCTCACCCAGCTCGCCCCAGGCCAGCGAGCCACCGTCGACTGCTCTGCGCTCGACGCGCTTCCACCGGGTGACCGCTGCCTGCTCACGGCCATGGGTCTTGGTGAACGATGCGAAGTGCGCATGTGCAGGGGTGGACGCGCTTGCATTCTCCAAGTGGACACGACGAGGCTCGGGCTGTCACAGGATGTCGCCGAGCGCATCATGGTGACCCCGATCGACGACGCGCCATGAGCGACGATGCCGCTGCGACGATCGCGCTCGTCGGCAATCCCAACACTGGAAAGACCACGCTCTTCAACGCGCTCTGCGGCACACGCGCGCGCACGGCGAACTTTCCGGGCAGCACCGTCGATCACCACGCTGGACTTTGCACACTCGGCGGCGGCATTCTCGAAGTGATTGATCTGCCGGGCATCTACTCGCTCGATCTCGACCTGCCCGAGTGCGCGGTCTGCTCCGATTGCATCGCCGGCAGGCTCGGGCCCGCGCCAGATGCGGTCGTGCTCGTCCTTGATGCGACCAACCTGCAGCGCAATCTGCAGTTCGCCAGCACCGTGCTGCGCCGCGGCGTGCCCTGCGTGGCTGCGGTGACGATGACCGATGCTGCGCGTTCAGCCGGGCTGGTGCTTTCGACCGAGTCCATCGGAAAGGACCTAGGAATCCCGGTCATTGAGGCGAGCGGTCGAACGGGCATTGGGCTCGTCGACCTCGCGCGCTCGGCGCGGGACATCGCGACACGCCTTGCGCCGCCACATCCCGCGGTCCCCTTTCCGCACGCCACGCCGGGCACCGCAGCATGCGCTGAGTGGGCCGCTGGAATCTTCGAACGAGCAGGCGGCCGGGCGACGCGTGCCGGCACGGACCCACTGACCGAACGCCTCGACCTGGCGTTCACGCACCCTGTGCTGGGGATCGCTGCGTTCCTCGCGACCATGGCGCTGTTGTTCATGTCGATCTTCTGGCTCGCCAGCTATCCGATGGATGCGATCGACGCCACGATCGGAACGCTCGCTGAGCTGGTGCGATCGCTGCTGCCCGACGGGCTGCTCAGCGACTTCCTCGCCGACGGCGTCGTCGGCGGCATCGGCGCAACGCTCGTCTTTCTGCCGCAGATCGCCTTGCTCTTCTTCCTGCTCGCGCTGCTCGAAGACACGGGCTACCTCGCTCGCGCCGCGCTCTCGCTCGATCGCACGATGCGGCGCTTTGGACTGCCTGGCCAAGCGTTTCTGCCGCTGCTGTCGAGTCACGCGTGTGCGCTGCCGGGCATCATGAGCACCAGGCTCATCCCCGGTCGGCGCGATCGGCTGGCCACCATTCTTTGCGCACCGTTCATGAGCTGCACAGCACGCATCCCGGTGTATGTGTTGCTCTGCGGACTGCTCTTTGCGAACGAACCTTGGTTGGCGGGCATCGCATTCGCAGGCTGCTACGCGTTGGGGATTGCGGCCGGTCTCGGAACGGCCTGGCTGCTGCGGACCACGATCCTCGCTGGCGAGGGCCGCGCCATGGTCATGGAACTTCCGCCGTATCGAACGCCGAGCCTGCGCACCGCGCTGCTCGTTGCGCGCGATCGCTCGTCCATCTTCCTTCGCAATGCCGCCACGGTCATCCTGTCGATCAGCGTCGTGATGTGGTGGCTCAGCGCCTTCCCGCGCAGCGACCCCACGCCGCAGTCGCAGGCACTCCGTCAAGTTGCCGAGGCAGCCGTCGCTGCAGGCGACGAAGCCCGCGCGCAGGAACTCGTGGCCGCAGCCGACTCGTTGGATGCGCAGACCCAGGCCCGTGGCAGTTTCGCCGCGCGCGTTGGCGATGCGGTGCAACCGGCGTTCGAGCCGCTCGGACTGGACCGCCAACTCACGATGGCGGTGCTCACGAGCTTTCTCGCCCGCGAGGTCTTCGTCAACACGGTGGCGATCCAAGTCCAGTCCGGCGATGACGTCGCGGACCCGAGCACGATGGAGGCGATGCGAACCGCAACGCGCGAAGATGGCACGCCACTCTTCGGCCGCGGAACCTGCGCCGCACTGCTGGTGTTCTATGTGCTGGCAATGCAGTGCCTGCCCACGCTGGTGTTGACCGGGCGGGAGGCCGGCGGATGGCGCTGGGCGCTCCTTCAACTGGGCTGGATGAGTGCGCTCGCGTGGGTCGCGGGCGCGATCGCCTTCCAACTGGTGGCGACCTGATGGGCTTCCCCGTCGATGACTGGCAGGCCTGGGTCGTGACGGCGTGCGCGATCGCAGGTGCGTGGTTCGTACTCAAGCCGTTCTTGCCAACCGCATGGAAGCCACGGCCGAAGCCGCGCCCGACCCGCGCTCGCCTGACGATCGGTGGCAAGCCTCCCGATCAGCCGCTTCGGTGATCGAAGCCCGCTCGCATCATCAAGCACTGCAGTCATCCGGGCCCATCCGCTTCCCGCGCGAGCATCGCTCGGCCGACCAGATCCAGCGCGGGAGCGCCGCTCTCAGAATCCAAAGAGCGGCTTGTCGCCAGGCAGTTTCGCGCCGAGCATGAGCTTCGCCAACACCAGATCCGACTGCGTCGTGAGTTTGATGTTGCGAGGGTCCCCCGCGACGACGAGCACCGGTTCGCCGAGTCGCTCGACTAACGATGCATCGTCGGTCGCCCCCTCGAGACCCTGCTGTGCGTAGGCGCGTTCGAAGAGTGATCGCTCAAAGACCTGCGGCGTCTGGATCGCCATCATGCGTTCGCGCGAGACAGTCTCGGTCACGCGGCGTCCCTTGACGCCATCACCGACCGGCTCACCGTCGCCGCCCCCAAGGATCGAATCGACGATCGCATCGTCGGCGCTTGCGTCAAAGGTCTCCTCGGTGACGCGCTTCAGTGTGGCCGAGACGGATTCGCCGGGAATTGCAGCACCAGAGACATCCGCAGCCGCGAACACGCGATCGATCAGTTCTTGGTTCACCAGCGGACGAGCTGCGTCGTGCACCGCCACATGCGTGCAGTCGGCTGGCACCGCCGCGAGCGCGTTGCGCACGCTCTCCCATCGCTCGCGGCCACCCGCGACGACCTTGACACCGTGGAACGCCAATTGCACGCCGTATCGATCGCGGAACTCATCGACCCCATCGGCAGGCGCAGCCACGATGACCACCGCGACATCATCGCGCTTGGCAAATGCCTCGACGCTCCGCAGCAGCACCGGCCGCCCGCCAAGATCCTGACCCAACTTGTCGCCGAGTCCGAACCGAACGCTCTTGCCCGCTGCTGGCAGAATGACTGCGACCTTCATGGCTGCACCGGTCCTTTCGATCCGCGATCCATCGACTGCAAACTCTGCACGATCGCGGCTTCGTGCAGGCGCATGCTCGCTCGGTCGAGCGCGTCCTTGGCGGCGTGGAACGCATCCGCATCGACCTGGCCGGGCGAGCGCTCAGCAAGCGCCATGAATCCCTTGAGTCGGGTCAAGTGACCCTCCAGTTCCTCAAGGTACGCCGTGTCAAGCAACGCAGCCGCGCGCGTGCGGGCGTCCTCGATCCACGAGATGTCGAGCCGTGCGTTCACGATGAGATCGATCACGCGATGCGCGTGCATGTCCTCGCGCGCATGAGCGAGCGAGTCGGCCTCCATGCGATCGACCTCGTCAGCCGTCAGGCCATACGCGGGCACGACCTGCACCTGCGCGCGTCGACCACTGCGCCGCTCGACCGCGTTCACGGCGAGCACGCCATTCGCATCCACCATGAAGTCAAGCTGCACCTGCGGAATTCCGGCTGGCATCGGCGGCAGTCCGCGAAGTTCGAAGGTGGCCAAGCTCCGGCAATCGTTCACGAGTTCGCGCTCGCCCTGCACCACATGGACTTTGATCGCGGTCTGCCCATCGACGCCAGTCGAGAACATCTCGGTCGCTCGCGCGGGCACTGCGCTGTTGCGCACGATCATCTTGGCGACCGCACCGCCGGCCGTCTCGATGCCAAGCGACAGCGGCACCACATCCATGAGCAACAGGTCGGTCCGCCCACCCGAGAGCACCTGCGCCTGAAGCGCGGCACCGAGCGCCACCACCACATCCGGATCGAGCGCGGTGTATGGCTCGACCCCAAAGAGGCGACGGGCGAGTTCGCGTACCGCTGGAATGCGCGTGCTGCCACCGACCAGCACCACGCGATCGATGGTCGGTACGCCGGCATCCGACAGCGCGCGCCTGCAGCATGCCGCCATGCGTTCAAGGAACGGAGCCGCGAGCACCTCGAGCAGATCCCGGTCGAGCACCAACTCGAAGAACCCGTGCGCATGAGCAAGGCGTTCGGTCGCGCGATCGTTCGTGGAGAGCGCACACTTGGCTCGCTCCGCGGCAGCGCGCAGCAACTCCATGCCATGCAGCGTCGGGGGACCACCAAGCCACGCCTCGTAACGCGGCAGGAACTCGGACGCGATCGCCGCATCCAGATCATCCCCCCCAAGCGCCGTGTCGCCCGCTGTGGCGAGCACCTGCAGGAACTCGCCATTCAAACCGACGCCGTCGCCCGGAATGACCGAGAGGATGCTCACATCAAAGGTCCCCCCGCCGAGGTCGAAGACCGCGACGGTTTCCGCCGCACGGTGGCCGCGACCGATGCCATAGGCCAATGCAGCGGCGGTCGGTTCATTCACGATGCGCACGACCTCGAGGCCGGCGAGCCGGGCGGCATCGCGCGTGGCCTGGCGCTGGCCGTCGTCGAAGTAGGCAGGCACGGTGATCACGGCACGCCGCACGGCGACGCCAAGGTCCACCGAAGCGATGCGCGCGAGTTCGCGCAGGACATGCGCAGAAAGTTCCTGCGGCAACAGTGTGCGATCCGCCAAGCCAACCGCCGCCAAGCCGCGCGGTCCATCGACCACATGCAGACCCTGGGGCGCACCAGCGTCGCGGACCTCGGCGGCGGATCGGCCAATGAGCCGCTTCACGCTCGCTGCAGTGGTGTGCGGGTGATGGGCACGCTCAACCCGGGCCCGTTCGCCGACCACCACGCCCCCATCATCGATGCGGATCACGCTCGGCACCAGACCACGACCCGGTCCCAGCACGCGCGGACCCCGCGCATCGGCAAAGGCGACGAGCGAATTCGTGGTGCCTAGGTCAATCCCGACGATCGGATCCTGCATGGAACGACGAGTCTAGGGCGGATGCACAGCTCAGCGGCCCGACTTCGCTGCGCTAACCCGCTGCAGCAGCCACGCGCTCCCGCAGGCGGCGCAAGCCTCGGACCCGCAGGTTCGTGACCTCGTGCTCCGAAGCGCCCAGTGCACACGATGCCTCGCGGTAGGTCATGCCTTGGCAAATGAGCATGCGGAAGACTTCGATCTCGCGGGGATCCACGGCGCCAAGCGCTTGCGCAAGCGAGTCGCCTGGCTCGTCTCGGGCGCCAAGGCAGTCATGCGCGACATCGTTGACGCTGTCGGAGGAGAGATCCGTGGCGGCATGGGACTGGAGCCGAATCAACCGGCGTTCCTCGACCCGGATCCTGCGCCGGATCGCTCGATTGGCCGCCCGCCAGAGGTAGCGGTCGGTCAGTTGGTCGGGATCCCCGAATCCGATGCGCGCGAGCCTGAGGAAGAGGTCCTGCACAGCATCCTCGACGACGGCTTGCGGATACAGCCGTGACAGGCTGCCGACGAGGTGGTCGCGGTGATGCTCATACGCCCCAGCCACCGCGTGCCACCGAATGGACTGCTCCATGGGCACGCTCCTTGATCTGCAACATGCGTTGCTGCGCCACCGTAGTCCAGTCGCGTCGCCGTTCAAGGGGCCCGCAAAGAGTTCGTTCAGGATGCACCAAGAAATCCAAGCACGATCTGCACCGAAATTCGTGCGGGAACCCTTGACAGCCCAGGTCGACCACTCAGTCGCGCGTCTGATCGAACCGCTCGCCAGCCTTGGGCAACTCATCGAGCGTGCCTTCAAGTCGTCGTGCGGCGATCGCCATCAGCGCCTTGCGCAGGCTCGCGATCGCAGCGTCGTCAGCTTGCGCTCGCACGCGATGCTCGTTGGGCTTCCCGGTCACGATGACGACATAGGCGCGATCCTCGGTCACGCTGTCCTGACGCGCCGACAACCCAACCCAATCGACACCAGCAAGGTCCGCGGCCAGACCAGCGCAATCATCCGGCGAGAGCGTCACGCCCCAGGTCGTGCGACGATCGAACGCATCGATCCCTCCGCCCCACTCGAACTCGCCTCGGTCCACCCGCACAAACTCGAAGCGGGCCTTCAACGGATCCGCCCACCACGCATCAATCGACGCCTCGCACCCTGGCACGCCGCGCGGTGCTTGCACACCCGGTGCCGCCGAGCACGCGGCGAAGCCAAGCGCCAGCAACGGCATGGCCGAGCGCGCCCACGCTTTGAACGCGCGTGGCTCCCGGAGCTTCATCACACGATCGTCCCCTTCGCCAGCGCTCATGGCGTCGACAGCGCAGCGTTCCCGCGCATCGTGGAGTACGGGTCGTCTCCAAAGTCATAGCGCATGGGCAACTCATGATCGGCTGGCAGGTCGTCCATCCAGCAGGCCGATGCCAGCGTGCGCACGAGCGACGCGACTTCGCTTGGCTGCTGCCGCGCCGCAGCGTCGAGCCGCGTGACCGACCACATGCCGCGTTGGTCGTGGGTCATCCAGACGATGATCGTCACATCGCCCGGGCTTGGCCGCACGGCTGTGATCCACGGCGTGTCGCTGCCCGGCGCACCAGGCGGGAACGGCGGCTGCGCATCCATCAACGCTTGGAAGCGGTCCCAGATGGGCGTGAGCTGGGTCGGCGAGAGCATGCGCACGCGTGGCGGTCGATCGCGGATGGTCAGCCCGCCACCGGCCTGACCGTGCAGCGCGCCGTCAGGAAAGAGCGTGTATCGCGCGGGCTGGAACTGTGCGCGGTCCTCGCCTTGCACACCCTCATCGACCAGCACCGTGATGTCGATCGTGGGCTCGGCCTGATCCTTGACCTGGTCGCTCGATGCGCACGCCCCGAGCATGGTCGCCAGAAGCAGCACGGCCGATCGACGGAGGTCGAGCATGCGCGGGAAGGTAGCACGGCGCTCGCGCCCCCGCCGCGGTCCGACCCTTGCGCTACCTTGGCACCCCATGCGCACGAGCGTCCGCTGGCTCAACGATTACCTCGACCGACCGGTGACTCCCGACGAGGCCGCCGACGCGTTCACTCGGGTGGGTTTCCCTGTCGAGCACCGCGAGTCGACCGACGACGGCGATGTGGTGCTTGAGGTCGAACTCACGAGCAATCGCGGCGATTGCCTGAGTCACCTGAATCTGGCGCGCGAGCTGGCCGCCATGACCGGGCGATCCGTCAAGGAGCCGACCTTGGCTCGGATCCCCGACGGCTCCGGTCCTGTGCCCATCACCAACCACGATCACGAGGCGTGCCCGCTGTACACCGCGCGCGTGATTCGCGGTGTCAGCGTGCGACCGAGTCCCGAGTGGATGCAGCAGCGTCTGCGCGCGATCGGGCAGATTCCCCGGAACATCCTGGTCGACGCCACCAACTATGTGCTCTTCGAGTACGGGCAGCCCACCCATGTCTTCGATCTCGCACGCCTCACCGGCCCCGCGATCCACATTCGCCCGGCGAAGGATGGCGAAACGCTTCTCCCGATCGGCGAAGGTGCCAAACCGCTGCCCCTGCGTCCGGGCGATCTGGTCATCGCCGATGCGTCCGTGCCCGCGGCGATCGCTGGCGTCAAGGGCGGCGCGCCGAGTGCAGTCAGTGAGCGCACGACAGATGTCCTGATCGAGGCGGCGACCTTCGCGCAGAAGGCCGTGCGCTCGTCGAGCCGTGGACTGAAGGTGTCCAGCGACAGCTCGTACCGCTTCGAGCGTGGCGTGGCGCCGGCCGATGTCGACGCCGCCGCTGATCGACTGGTTGCGCTCATCCTTGAACACGCGGGCGGCCGACTCGACGGCGGCCGTGTCGCGGCCGGTGCGTCGCTCCCCGCGCCTCGATCGGTTGCGGTGCGCGTCGATCGTGCGCAACGCGTCTTGGGGTATCCGCTCTCTTCCGAGGAGATGCTCGCCACGCTGCGAACCTTGGGCTTCGCACCGACCCACGCGGGCGGAACGATCACCTGCACCGTGCCGCCTCGTCGCATCGACATCGAGCGCGAGATCGACTTGATCGAAGAACTCGCTCGGCTGCACGGCATGGATCGCGTGCCGATGCTCGACACGATCCAAGTCCGAGTCGCAGCACCGCAGCCCCAGGTCGAAGGGATGCGCGAGGCTCGTCGCACGCTCGTCGGTCTGGGTTTCGTCGAGACCGTCACGCACACGCTCGTGTCCGAGCGCGCGGCGCAGCCCTTCACCCACGCGGGCACGACGCCACTGCGCGTGAGCGATGAACGAGCTGGGGATCCGATCTTGCGGCCATCGCTTCTGTCGAGCCTGATGGCGACCGCGCGACTCAATGCCGACCGCGGCACACCATCGATCCGCCTGATGGAGGCGGCAAGCGTCTTCGATCTGATGGGCGACCAACTCAGGGAACGATCATCGCTTGGGCTCCTGATCGCCGACACGCCCGACGCGGACGCCGCCATGCGCGCGATGCGCGGCTGCGTCGAGCGACTGCTTGGCGCGCTCTTGGGTGCGCACGCTGCGATCGATGTCGTGCCGATCGCCGAAGCAGCCGGGTTGTCGCCGGCTGCGCTCGTCAGGGCGCGCGGACAGGATGTGGGCACGATCGGTCTGCTCTCGTCTGACGCGCTCAAGGCGTTCGGTCTCGAAGGCCCCATCGCCGGTGCGGAGCTGTTCATCAAGCCGCTCCTCACGCAGTGGCCGCCCGACACGACCGTCCGCGCGCTGCCCAACTTCCCATCGATCGACCGCGATGTCAGTGCGATCGTTTCCGATGGCGTGGCCTGGTCGTCGATCGAGGCGCTCGTTCGTGATCTGTCGCTTGAGCACTTCGAGTCGATCGCGTTCGTCGGGACCTATCGCGGCAAGCAGGTCGGCGAGGGGCGCAAGAGCGTGACCATGCGGCTGACCTTCCGCAGCGCTGCCGGAACGCTGCGCCGCGAGGATGCCGACCCGCATGTTGCGCGCGTGATCGGTGCTCTGCAGGCTGGCGTCGGCGCCGAGGTGCGCTCGTGACCACCCCGCGCGCTGCTCTGGCGCAGCTCACGCTTGGCGGATATCTGCACGACCTCGCTTCCAAGCAACCCGTCCCTGGCGGCGGCGCCGCCTCTGCCGTGGCACTCGCTCATGGCGCCGCGCTCGGCTCGATGGTGCTGCACTACACGCTTGGAAAAGCCAAGTTCGCGCAGTGGGAGCACGACCACGCCGCCATGCTCCTGCACTTGGATCACGCACGCGCCGAAGCGCTCGCGTTGGCGGACCTTGATGCGGCGGCCTACGCCGACCTCAACGCACTCTGGTCGCTCACGCCCGCGCAGCGGCTCACTGATCCGCGCTGGATGCCAGCGGTCGAGGCCGCCACGCGCGCTCCCGCGGCCATCGGTGATCTAGCTCTGGCCGTGCTCGCGATGCTCGATCGCATGCCAGGACGGACGAGCACGATCATTCGCAGCGACCTTGCGATCGCCTCGGAATTCGCAGCGCTCGCTGTGCACGGCGCGATCTGGAATGTGCGCGCGAATCTTCCGCTGCAGCCGACCGAAGCCCAGTCGTCATGGTCCGCGTGGTGCACGCGCGCCGCAGCCGACGCATCAACCTTGCGCGACCGCATCGTCGCTGCGTGCCGATCATGATCCCGCTGGTTCCGCTCGCTGCGGTCGCCGCGGGTTCGATCGCCACTGCCTACACGATCGCGATCGCGCGCGAAGCCAAGTGCCCCCGTCGCGCGACCTATGCTTGGGCGCTGGCGCACGGCTCGCCGGCGAGCCCGGCGGAAGTCCCTGGCGTCGGCGCGTGGCATGAAGGCAGCACCGCGCTGGGATCATTCGACATCGACCATCCCGCCGTCCAGCACCTTCCCCCCTCAGCGCGCTCGATGGTGCTGCCTTGGTGGGTCGTCGAGGGCCGCGGCAAAGGCACCATGCTGCTCATCCACGGCTGGGGCCGCTCGCGCTGGGATTCGCTGCGCCGATTGCCGTGGTTCATGGAGCATGCTGACACGATCGTGATGCCGGATCTTTGTGGTCACGGCGAGGCGCCAGGCACGACCAGCGTCGGACTGCGCGATCATCTCGATCTTGATCGGTTCATGGGGAACGCTGGGTTCGACACAGAGATCACGACGGACACGCCTGGCGGGCTCACGATCGTCGGTCACTCGATGGGCGCCATGGTGTCGACTCGGCTCGCAGCGCTGCTCTGCGAGCGAGGAGCGCCGCCTCGGCGGCTGGTGCTCCTGGCACCCTACGACTCATTGATCGTTCCAGTCAGCAATCGACTTCGCGCGCGCGGTTTGCCGGCCGGACCCTTCGCGGCGGCGGCCACGTGGTGGTGGGACCGTGGCGAAGAGCCGTTGCACCGCACCCTGAGCCGCGTCCAGTGCCCAGTCTTTGTGCTCGGCGGCGGGCTCGACACCGTCACCACGCCGGACGATGTGCGACGAGCGACTGCACCGCATGAAGTCGTCATCGAAGACGGGATCGATCACGCACAGGTCGGCGTAGACGGAACAGCATCGCGTCAGGCGCTGAACGCCTTCCTTGCTCGGACCTGAACGATGCGCCGGTCGGAAGCCGACCGTTGGGCATCACGGCATCAGCAGGCGGACACGGAACGAGAAGCCCTTGTCTGCGGGCGCGAGCCACCACACTGACGGCCCGATGTACTTCTTCATCAGTTCGGCGTCGAACTTCGCCATCATGTCCGCCACGTTCTCGATGGCCTCCTCGGTGACGATGTCATCGAGCGGGTTGCCAGCGTCGTCGACGAATCCGTCGAACCCGTCCTGCACGCCCTCAAGGCGGCCCATGACCGACTTCTGCACCTCGAACTGGGCCGTGGTGTCGGTGAAACCCCACGCCGAGACCGCGCCGCTGCCGACGGCGGCAGCGCACCGCTTGTAGACGGGCAGTTCCGCGATGCCCTTCGTGTCCTTCTCGCCAGCGGCGCGCAAGGCCTGCTCCACGCCCGATGAGTCACCCAGCAGCAACTGGCCCGATCCGAGTCCGACGGAGAATTCCGTAGCGTCGCCACCGAAGATCGTGGCGCCCTGGAAGTCGCGGGGCATCATTCCGATCGACGGAGCGAACATCTGCAGCATCGGCATGCATGCCTTCTCGTCGCTGCACGCGATCGCCGTCACGCTGCCCACTCCGCTCTCGGCATTCGCGTCGGCCCACTGAGCACTATGAATGCTCGGCCCCATCACGGCGAAAGCCTTGGTCATGATCGGCTCGTAGATGGTCAGCGTCGGCGCGAGTTGTTCGGCCTGCATTTCGGGCAAACTCGCGACGGCGGCCTCGATCGTTTTCCAGAGTTCGCCAAACGCGACATTCGCGCAGGTGTACGAGACGCTTTCGTTGCCCAAGAGCTTGGGCGGTGCGCTGACGGGTTGCCCCTTCGCCACCAACGACACCAAGCCTTCCTTCTTGCCGGGAATGAAGGCAGCGCCGGAGACTTCCAGAATGCTGTCCTTCGGCTGCATGTCGAAGCCAAGCGAGAAGGTGCGGATGTCACCGAACAGCGATGCCATCGCCGGCTGCACCATGGCCATCGGACCCATCATCATCGGCCCGAGCATGTCCTTGAGTGGTCCGGTGAACACCGTCACGCTCATCTCGGTTGATCCGAGCAACGCCGCATTGCCGCGCCAGTCGTCGCTCGAGCCAAGGGTCTTGCTCTTGCCCTTGCCCTGCGTGGCGAGCAGCGCTTCCTCCAGGCTTGCCATGCTGCTGGCGAGCAGCATGTGTTCGCCGTCTCGCATGAAGTACATGGTCTCGGGTCCGGAGCCGAAGGCACCCAGTTCCATGCCCATGCCGTCGAACTCGTCATCGGCCTCGACTTCCTCGGCCTCGTCGTCGCCCATCGGAATGATCCAGACTTCCTTGCCGTCGAGTTCGGCCTTCTCGATCTTGACCTCGGCCTCCTTCGCGCCCTTCTCAAACGAAGCCATCAGCATGCGCGCGCCGCTGTCGGCGCGGTCATCGAAATCAGCGACGACGATGAACGCCATGGTCATCGCGTCCAGTTCCTCGTCGCGTTCGCCGAAGAGCGCCATGCCCACGCGGCCGGGCAGTACCAGATCCTTGCGCTCGATGCCAAGTTCCTTGGTAGCACCATCGAGCGCCTTCTCCAGCTCCTTCGAGTCATCGCCCACCAGCTCCTTGAGCTTCGGATCGTCGAAGAGCTTGCCGAGCTGGCCCGCGCGGATGGCTTGCCAGGACGCATGAAGGTCCTTCGCGCTCACCGCCAAGAATGTGCTCTGCGGGGCGATCGCCTCGATGGGCGGAAGTTCAGCGACGGCAGCGACGGACGCGGTCAGAATGAAGGTCGAAAGCATGGGTGGTCTCCAGGAATGAGTCGTGATGGATCGCTGGGGCGTTTGGTTCGGTTCTGCGTCGGTCGGTCAGGTGTGGTTCGCTCGACTCGCTCGATGCGCGCGACTCACTTCCGATCAGTGCGGTCGTCCAATTGCGGCGGCGGCGTGAACGAGGTGCGCGCCGGTGGCTGGTGGTAGTTGTGGCCCGAGTTGGGATTGTTCTTGTCGTAACCGAAGGCTTCCCGGTTGCGAATGAAGTCCTTCACATAGCGCGCGGGAATCGCGAAGCCCAGCGCCTCGCCGCCGCGGATCCCCATGTTCGTAATCCCGATGACCTCGCCCTTGGTGTTGAAGAGCGGACCGCCGGAGTTGCCGGGATTGATCGGCGTGTCGGTCTGGATGTAAGTGAGTCCATCGAAGTTGCGCTGCGTCGTGCTGATGACGCCCTGAGTCAGCGTGCGCTCAAGCCCGAGCGGATTGCCGATGGCAAAGACCGGCTGGCCGATGTCGAACTTCTCTTGGTCGATGATCGCCGCAAAGTCAAAGTCCTTGCCGTCGGGGTGCTTGATCCTGATGAGCGCCAAGTCCACATGGTTGTTGACCGCGATCAGTTCGACATCCTCGATCTCGGTGCGCTTGAGGGTGCCGTCGGACTGCGGGAACCACACCGTCACGCGCAAGTTCGTTTCGCCCTGCACCACATGGGCGTTCGTCACGGCGTAGCCGGTCTTGTCGATGATCACGCCGCTGCCCAGACCGCCCGGTGTGCTCACCTTGATGACGGCAGGACCGATGCGCTTGGCGTGCTCCTTAGGCGAAAGCGTGGGCGGATTGGTCGCGTGGGAGAAGAGTTCGTCTTGCACCGCCTGCATCTCTGCGGCGGCCTCGGCCTGCTTCACTTCGGCCACATCTTCCATGTCGAAGACCAGCACATCCGGACCGACATCGAGCCAGACCTTGCGGTCATTGCGCTTGATGATGGTGCCCTCGAGCCGGCTGCCGCTCTTCATGATGAGCGTGTCGGTGGGCGCGAGCAACGCGGCGGCAACGGCGACGGCAAGCAACGAGTGCATCCCCGAAGGCTACCATGACCTTCCCGCATCTTCGGCTGCCTGAACCCCATGACCATCCCGCATCGCCTGCGGCCTGAACACCCATGACCACCCTGCCTCTTGTCGCCCTTCTCCTCTCGCTGCCGCAACAGGATCTGAGCCAGCACTTCGGATTCAACCCGCTCGAGGTCGTCAAGGTCGGCCCCAACGCGGGCCCGGTCCTTGCAGTCGATGTGAACGGTGACGGACTCGGCGATCTGGTCGTGGCCAACAACTACGACAGCCGCATCGAGGTCCACCTGCAGAAGAAGGACGCGACGCCCACCGACACGGTCGCGCCGACGCGTGTGAACGAGATCCCAGAACACTGGCGGTTCCGCCGCATCGAAATCCCCGCGGGTGAAGCGATCGGTGGACTGCTCACACACGATGCGAACGGCGACGGCCGACTTGATCTGGTCGCCGCGGGCACGCCCAACCGCGTGGTCTTCTATCTGCAGCAGCCCGACGGCACCTTCAAGGCCGATCGAAAGCACACGGTGAAGAATCTCGTCGTCGGCAAGGATGCGATTGCGATCGCGGATGTCATGGGTGATGCCGCGCCCGAACTGCTCGTGATCGCTGGGGCGAACATCAGCGTCTTCCCCATGAAGGGCACTGAGCTCGGTGCGCCGGTCGACCTGATGCCCGGCGCGGGCGGACTGGCTGGCGTGATGGCCGGCGATCTTGATGCGAACGGCTCCAACGACATCGTCGCCGTGCTACCCGATGATGCGCAGCCGATCCGCGTGTGGTATGGCACCAAGCGCGATGCGCTGACGCAGATGGGACCGCAGGTGCGCTACGACATGCCGGTTCTGCGCGAAGCGGCGCTCGTGAACATCCTCGGCAAGCCGGGTTCGAGCTTGGCGACGATTGAAAAGAAGACCAAGCGCACCGTCGTGCACACCGCGCAGCCCGCAAAGGAGTCGAGCGAAGACGGCAAGGGCGAGCTGGTGACCTGGTCCTTCGAGGATCCCTCCAATCGCAAGCGCGATTTCGCGGTGGCTGATGTCGACGGAGATGGCCTGCCTGACCTCGTCGCGACCAACACCGAATCCAACGCCGTCAGCGTGTACCGCCAGCAGAAGGGTGTCGGTTTCGGGAACGCCCAAGAGTGCCCCAGCTACTCCGAGCTCGACTTCATCGCCGCACGCGACGTGGACGGCGACGGCAAGGCTGAGATCTTCGTGAGCAGCGAGAAGGAAGGCGTCGTGGGTCGTAGCGCGTGGAAGGACGGCACCGTCGGCTTCCCGCAGACGGTCGAACTCGCCAAGGGCTTGACTCCCGTCGCGATGAACATCGTCATGCTGCAAGGCGCGCCCACGCTCGCCGTGATCGCGAAGGAGAACCGCAACTATCGGCTCGAACTCATCGACGCGAAGAGCGGCACGACTGCGTCGATCGACCTTGGCGCACAGAGCCGCGCGCCGGACACGATCCTGTCGATCGACGCCGATCAGGACGGCAAAGATGATCTGCTGCTCTTCACTCCCGAGAAGCCCATGACCATGGTGCGCTGGGACGGCAAGGACGACCTGAAGCCCTATGTCCTGCTTGAGTCGAAGGACATGTCGCAGTTTGGTCTCGCGCAGGCCGCCAACGCGCAGAACACCGAGATCGCCGATGTGAACGGCGACGGCAAGACCGAACTCCTCGTCGCGGATCGCAACTTCATTCGTGCCCTTCGCTACGACACGACCAAGGGTTGGCAGGTCGTCGAGCAGATCAATGCTGCGCGCGGCGACAGCAAGCTCGTGGCGCTCGCGCTGCGTGGCAATCGACTCGTCGCCGGCGACAAGGAGAACGGCAAGATCCTGGTGTTCGAACGCACCGACGGCTCCTGGAAGGAAACTGAAGCGCTCGATGCCAACGGTTTCAAGTTCACGGCGCTCGCGACCGGCCCCTTCGCCGGCGGCGAAGATGCGGTGCTGCTCGTGGGCGACGAGGGGTTCGGCGTCTTGCGTGATGCCGGGCCGCGCATGGAGTTGGCCGAGAGCGGGACCTTCCGCAGCGACAGTCCACGCCGCGTCGAACACGAGATCGGCGCGGGCGATGTCAACGGCGATGGTCGGACGGACCTGCTGCTCCTGGATGCGGGCGAACAGAACTTGGAGATCCTCACCTTCTCTGACGCTGGCAAGCTCTTGTACGGCACCGGCTTTGAGGTCTTCGAGACCAAGATGTTCTCAGGCGGCGAACCCAAGGAGTTCCAGCCGAGCCAAGTGGTGGTGCTCGATGTCACCGGCGACGGCGCAGACGATGTGATCCTGCTCTGCCACGACCGCGTGCTCGTCTACCCACAGATGACCAAGGACGGCGCCAAGCGCTGACCACGCGTGCAGGACCTCGGCGCCTTCAACGACCCGCAGGCCCTGCGCAAGCTGTTGCAGCTCTCTCGCCTTTTGGGTGAGTGCGCCGACCTGGACCAGGTCCTGAGAACGGTCATCGATGCGCTGCGCGATGCACTGCGCAGCGACCGCGCCACCGTCTTCGTGCACGATGCCAAGGGCGCGTCGCTCGTCACGCGTGTGGCGCACGGGTTGGGCACGACCACGATCCGCATTCCAGATTCACGCGGCATCGCCGGAGCGTGCGCGCAATCGCGAGAAGTCGTGAACGTCAAGGACGCATACGAAGACGAGCGTTTCGACCGATCCTTTGACGCCAAGACCGGCTACCGCACGCGCACGATTTTGGCGGTCCCGCTGCTCGATGACGAGGGCGGCCTCGTTGGCGTCGCACAGGTCCTCAACCGCGCCGAGGGGACCTTTACGGACGAGGATGAGTTCATCGCGCGATCTCTGGCAGCGCACGCGGCCGTCGCCGTGCGCCGAGCCGCGCTGATCGAGGACCGCATCGAGCGCCTTCGTCTGCAAGAAGAGATCGATGTCGCTCGATCGATCCAGCAGCAGGCGTTCCCACAGGGCGTGCCGTCGATCCAGGGCTACGAAATCTTTGGCCGCAGCACGCCCAGTCAAGAGTGCGGCGGTGATGCCTACGATCTGGTGCCGCTCGATGCGCGCGGCATTGCAGCGGTCGATGCCCCTGCCGATCGCGCGATGCTGCTCATCGCCGATGCGACCGGTCATGGCGTCGGCCCCGCGCTGAGTTCGATGCAGACCCGCGGCATGGCGCGTCTGGCGCTGCGTCTGGGTCAACCGCTCGCGTTGCTCGCCGAGCAGATCAATCAGCAGTTGCTCGACGATCTCCCCGGCGGGCGCTTCGTCACCGCGTGGTTCGGCTTGCTCGATGCACGCGATCACACGCTGCAGTCCTTCAGCGCTGGACAGGGACCGCTCTACGTCTATCGGCGCGCGACCGACACGTTTGAGTTGGTCGACACGGATGCGCCGCCGATGGGCGTCATGGACTTCGACGAATCCGTGTGCGCACCACAGACCGTGCGGCTGGAACCTGGCGACCTCTTCGTGGCCATCACCGATGGCTACTACGAAGCCCCCGAAGCTGGGAGCGAGACTGGCTTGTTCGGCGAGGAGCGCGTCTTCGCCATCATTCGCGCCATGCGCACCGAGCCGCTGGAGGCGATCGTCGCCGAGCTCGACCGCGCGGTGCTGGCCCACCACGGCTCCGACTTCACACCCGACGACCGAACCGCCATCCTGGTGCGGCGGGGCTGAGCCGTGCGCCGCAGTCGCTTCCTCCGGTCGCGCCTAGGCCGTGTCCCCATGCGTCGGGGGCGGGGCCACGGGCGGTCAGCATCAGTATTTGTCGCAGGATTTGTTTCGATGTCCTCAATCTGATTGACTCGGTCCCCCCGGACCCGCTAGCGTCATCGGCATCCAGAGGTGCACATGACCAAGTCGATCATTGCCGGGGCGCTTGGCGCCGTCATCCTGTCCGTGGCTGCCGACGCCGGGTTCACCGGCTTCACCTCCGTTCGGACGGTGTTGAGCAACGGCAACATTCAGTACAAGGTCTATGCGACCTTCGACAACGTCGGTCTGCCCGCTGGCCAGTCGTGGGTGTTCCTGAACGCCTACAGCCACTCGACCGTCAGCGGCACCATGAATGCCGTGCACCAGGACTTCTTCACGGCTGACGGCGAAGTCGGCACCTGGATGGCTGGCGCGTCGGTCTCGTC